>CANQFS010000004.1 GCA_947599825.1 uncultured Clostridia bacterium | reverse complement strand
AGTTATAGTTCCATCTACCCAGAATCCACCCCTACTCTTTATAGTTCCAGATTCAATGTTTAAGTCATATGCATAGTGAATGGTATTTCCTAGATTAAACCCTCTTCTTGCATCTGCCTTGGTTACTTCTAAATTTAAAATACCATTATTTGAACTTTTTAAAGTAAGGCTTCCGTGAGTACCTTCTGTATTACTCCCAGTTCCATAGAAAACGGATTTAGATTCCGACTTTAGAGTATTTATCCCTTCATATATAACTGTTATATTATCATTTTTGTTAAAAATAAAACATGGCTGGTCACCTAGCACTTCAAAGTTTGCATTTCTTAAAGTTAGTGTTTTTGTTTGACTATCCCATTTCCATCCATGAGAGTCAAGCTTATCTTCTGTTGTATGAGTTGTTAAATCTATTGTTACAGTTTGTTTTTCTATATTTTTTGCTAAAACAAAATTTGGTATCACACAAAGTATAGGAATTAAAAATAAAATAATAAATATTTTTGATTTTAACATCATAACCTCCTTTTGCATTATAATAAATTTTTTTAAAGTAAAATATAATATTATTATTTTCATTATAATATAAAATATACACGAATAATTGGTACTAAAAATTTATAAATAAAAAAATTAGTACAATTTTACCTGTTTGCTTGTTTTTTTAACCTAAAAAAAGAAAGCTAAAAATTTGCTTTCTTTTAAAAAAATGCTTTTTTGTTTATATTTCAATGGTTTTAGGTATTTTTTATGTGTGTCGATAAATTGATTACTCCTATGTTTTTTCTTTTTTTGAAAGTGGCTCTACTGTGGAGTTACCCGTTTTTGTGCCCGCAAATACCTTTCCTCCTCCGAAAATACACAACCACAATACTTTTGCATATATAAACCAAGCTGTCTTGCTTTTGCTTGTCCCTCACGAAAGCCAACACGAAAATCACGATACAAAAAGTTTAGACCATACTCTTTTGCTATTTTTTCTCCCATTTCTTTTAAAATTTCATGCTTTTGGTAAGGGCTTACAAGTAAAGTAGTAGTAATTGTATCAAAGCCATGCTCTTTAGCATATTTTGCAGTTTGCTCTAAACGAACTTTGTAACAATAATTTTGGCAACGATTTGGTAGATCTGATACAACATTTTTACAAAATTCATCTAAGCCATATTCATCTTCAAAAATTGCTTCTATTCCTATTTGCCCAGTATATTCTTTTAAGCAATCTCTTCTTGCCTTATATTCCATATAAGGGTGAATATTTGGGTTATACCAAAAAACGGTTGGCTCTATTTTTTCATTTCTTAAAGAATCTATACAATATACGCTACATGGAGCGCAACAAGTGTGCATTAATAATTTCATTTTTTTCTTCCTTTTTATTTATATTTTTTATAATTTTTTATAATTTTTTATAATTTTTACTTATTTATGATATTTTGCCAAAAATCCAGCTTCATTTTGGCAAATAAATTCCAAATGTTTTGTACTTACTATATAATTCATTATCTCATTTGGTACTTCTTTATTAAATACTAATATATATTGGTATTTTCCATTATTCCAGTTTTCTATTTTTTCTAATACATTAGGAAAAATTGTATCATAATATCCTGTTAATGCTTGTAACCATCTTTCTTGACTAGGAGTGCCAATAAATAAAAAATCTTCTCTTCCTTTCCATTCATATTCCAACTCTTTTTCAGATATTGATAGCAAATTTAATTCTTCTTTTGAAACAAAAGGAGTATCTATTAACATATTAGTTTTATTAAAAGTATAAATTTGCATTATATCACTCAAACCTTCTTTTTCTTTTCCCTCTGGTTGAATATAAGAATTTATAAAAGTGCAAGATAAGCAAAAAGAAAATAGATAAAAGAAAGTAAATGCACTTACTACATACTTTTTCAAATCATTTTGGTTTAATACCTCTATCATGCCACAAATATTAGTAAAAAATAGTAAAAACCACAAAATATAATAATTTTTATAAAAATAATATGGAGAGCATAATTTAAACCAAGTGCCTAATGCTAATAGCATAAAAAACATAGCAAATAATATATAAACACTCTTTTCAAATACTCTACCTTTTTCTTTTATTATACTAAGTAAATAATAAATAGTAAATGGTAAAAATAAAATAATATTAGACCAATTATTTTGGTAAATCCAACCATCTAGTTGAATTCCTAATGCAATAGAATCTTTTGCTCTTTCTATAATACTAATATGGCTTCCCATAAGTCCTGTTAAAATAAGTGCAAATATAAAAAACAAGAAGAATTGTTTTATATTTCTATTATTTTTATATTCTATAATTAAATAAATAAACTCCGCTAAATATATTACAGGGCAAAATAAACAATAAGAAAATATTAGCCCTAAGTTAAATAGTGACAATATAAGTACTTTATACATTTGTTTTATTTCTTTTTTTGGCATAATATGTAAGAAGAACTCGAAAATTGCCATAAAATATAAAATTCCAATTACTAGGTAATGAAATCCGCTAATTAATGCATTTAATGGATATCCTATTAAATAAAAAATAAGAAATAAAATTCCAATTAACCATTCATTAGTCCTTTTTAATTTATTTTTTATGCAGAAATATCCTATCATTCCTACTAAGAAATAAATCCAAGTTTCCCATAAAATATATATTTTATATAGTGAAATGCTTCCAAGCCATGGCTTTAATATTTTAAATAAAATTCCTACATTTACATATCCCATTGGCATATGAGAAGTTGCAGTAGTAGAATTTTCTTTTGCTTTATAAAACAATGCTGTATTTTCCGAAAATTCGCTTGCTGCTTTATAATGTTGCATTCCGTCCATACTTAAATAACGAATTCTTGTAAATAAGCGGAAATTAACTGCTGACATTAAAAATACAACAAATAAAATAATAATAGTTACTAAAATGTCTTTTTTATTAATATAATACTTTTGTATTTGTTTCTTCTTTATAATATAACCTATTATAATTATACTAAGTATAAAATTAATAATAGAAAGGCTCGTTAATGTAATAGGAATATTAACAAAAGTGAAACAATAACATACTAGTGTGTGATATGCTAATACTCCAATAAAGAATATAACTAAAGTTTTTATTATATTTATTTTTTCTTTTGTTTTTGGAACAAACATAACTAAAAGAAATAGTAAAATACTAGAAATACAATATAACATATTTTTACCCTTTCTACTCCATTTTTTTCTGTGTTACACTTTTTCTTTTTATTTCATTTGCCACAAATAAAATTGCTAGTGTAAATGCCATAACCATTAAATAAGGAATTCCTACTGTTTCATCATCTACTTTAGTAGCATACGTGATGGCATAAGAGTTTATAGCTCCAAGTGACAAATATAGGCTTGCTCGAATCATTTTTGCTTTTTGCCACATTAATGTTGGAAATAGCCAAATAACATACCAAGGGTTAAAGTTTGTAATTAAAATAAATGTAAAAATTAGTAAGAAAATTTGGTATGTTTTCATTGTATTTCCAAAAGTAATATTTTTTTTGTTAAATTTTTTAGTGTCTTTTTCCTTATTATAATCTATATTGCTAGTATTTTGTGGTTTATTTACAAAAAGCTTAAATATAGTTGCAAAATAGGTTATTGCAAAAATTCCTAAAGCAAATATTTTTATTATAGATAATATTGTTTCATCTCCTTGTAACAAATACCATAGCATTAAAAATAAGGAACGTCCATATTTATTTTGCTGAACAAAAATACCAGAAAATACTTGTAAATCTCGAACATAAATTAAATAAAATACTGCTAATAAAATAGCAAATTCTATAGCATATATTATAGTTTTCTTTATTTTGTAAGAAAGTTTTTCATTTCTTAATGCATAACAAATAAGAAATGGTAATAATAAAACACTTAAATATTTTATACCTGTTGCAATTGCAATACTTGCAACACTAAGAGTAGTATTTTGTTTGTTTTTTATAAAATAAATTGCAAGTAAAATAAAAAATACTAAGAAAATATCATTATGTACGTTAGATAAAAATTCAAACAATATAAATGGATTTAGTCCAAATAATGCTACAAAAAATTTCTTTTTAGTAATTTTATATATTAGTATATTGCAACCCATAAATATTAGAAAAGATGCTATTTTAAATATAAATAGTGCAAGTGTAATTTTTCCAAATGAAAAGGAAGTAAAAAATCTACATAGTAAGCTCCAAACTGGACCATATACTACTGGTTCTTCTCTCCAACACCTTGCCACTTTTCCTAACATTTCGTCCCAGCCATGCTCATTTGTAACGTCTTGCACAGAAGTATAATAAGGGTTTTCATTGTAATATGAATCTACCCAGCCATTTCCTATATATGAATATACGTCTAAACTTGTTGTAGGAATAATAATGCTAAACAAAATTCCTACAATGGCAATGAAAATAAACATTTTCTTTTTATTTTGAAACACTTTATTTATATTTTTTAATATAGCAAAATATAAGAAAAATAGAGTAAAAAATAAAGCAAGATAAATAAGTGCATTAATATAATAATGTGCCATGTTGCTACTTTTTGTAAAAGTGTAAGTAAATACTTGTGTAAAGTAATAGACTGTTCTATTTTTTATAAGGTAATTTATAGAAGGAATAGTAAATAAAATGCTAATATAGAAATAGCATATTGTTAATAATGGTGTAATTTTTTTATTTTTGTTTTCTTCCATTTTTTGTTTCCTTCCTACTTTTTTCTAATGCTCATATATTTTTGCGTGTTCTGTAGCATATAATAAATTTGCATTTTCTAAGTGGCAACCATTTTTTACTGTTTTATATGTATCTGAGTTTTCGAAGCATATTAAATAAGGTATTTCACCTTGATTCCATTTTCGTATATATTCCCAGTGGTTCGCATCTTCTAATGGATAACGATTGCAATATTTTAATATAGAGCGAATCCATGCTTCTTGCATAAAATCTCCTATAAATAGAATATTGTTTTCTTCTTTGCTTAGTAACTCATTTTCTTTAATATAAGTAAGCATTGCAATATCATCTTGTGTTAAATTTTCTTTTTCTTGTATAAATACATTGTTATTAAAATAAATATCATAAAATATAATAATATTTTTCTGACTTATTATAGTAATTGCTAAACCTATTATATATATCATGCAATAGATAGTTGCAACTACGCTGTATTTTTTATTTTTTTCAATCCATTCTACAATTCCATAGAAGAAAAATAAAATTAATATTTCCCAAAAAATATAGACATTTTTATAAAAATAATATTCTGAAATGATATTTATTTTTGTGCAAATATATAAAAGAACCATATAAGTAATTAAAATAAAAAAATATAATAATTTAAAGTCTAACTTCTTTTCTTTTATTTTTTCAAATATAAAATATATTGCAAAAGGAAAAAAGAATATAGTATTAATTATCAAATATTTATGAATATACCCTTCATTTGCAAGTTCTTTTACTATTTTTGCATTTGGCAATATAAAAAATATAATTGCCATAATGCCCGGAATAACAAGAGTTATAATTGTATTTATTATAAATTGCTTTGTTAATATTTTGTGATTTTCTTTATAGTTATTATAACCTTCCCATAAAAAGATTGCTAAGTAAACTACTGGTGCAAACAGTGTATATGAAAATATAACACCTGTATTTAACAAAAAATTACATAAAATATTATTATTTAGATAAGTCATTATATAAATAATGCTACTTATCATTAAACAGCCTATGCCTAAATAGTAGAAGCCATTTAACAAATTATTTAATGGATATCCTATTAAATAAATAATTGTAATTATTGTACCTAATACAATTTGCCATTTTTTGTTTACCTTTTCTTTTATTATAAAGTAAAATAATATACCACTAAAACAAAAGATAATACTATCAAATAATAAGAAAATTTTATAAAAATTCATTTCTCCTACAAATGGCTCAAATGCTTTAAATAAAATACCTACATTAATATAAGCAATTGGTATCATTTGTTTTGAGGTTTCTGTTTCTTGTGTTTGATTTAGCATTTTATCATTTTCATAAAATTCCCTTGCAGAAATATAGTGAATGCTAGCATCTGTAGAATAATAGCGAATTCTTTCTAAGTTTCCTACATCTTTGTAAATAATAAAAGAGGCTACTAACATTATAACAAAAGTAACAATTATATCTGTTTTTGTAATAGAAAACTTTTGCAAACCTTTTTTCTTTAAATAAAATATAAGTAACATACTAAAAATAACGTTACAAATACTTAGATTAACTAATGTAATTGGAATTGTAATAACGCTAAATAGCAAACAAATAACTACTTGATATGCTAGTAAACACATAAATGTAACAATTACACTAGGCAAAATATCTATTTTATTTTCTGATTTTTTTAGTATTAAAAATAGTATAAATATTGCTAAAATACTAATTATATAACAAATACAATTCATCTTTTGCTCCTTTAGTTATGCATGAAAAATAAAAAGTTCGGTAATTACGAAAATTTGCATAATACTTATTAATATTGCTGTCTTTTTTGTTTCATTTTCTTCATCTGAAAAGCTGTTTGAAAATAGTAAAATAATAAGTGGTAAAACCGGTAAAAAGTATCTTCCTTGAACTCCTATAATATAAGGAGAATTTTCTGGCGACCAACCTGTATACATAGCTGTAAATATTAGTCTAACAGTTGAAATAATAATAAAAGAAAGAACTATCTTTTCAAAATTAGAAAAGTTATAACCTTTCTTTCCTTTATTTCTACTAATTAGTATTGCACCTAATGCTATTAAATAAGGAAAAATAGGAATAGTTACATTTTCATTATATTCTAACTTTCCACCAAATACTTCGTTAAAATAAATGTTAAATCTATAAATAATAGTGTATAATACTTTCTTTATATATGGAATTGGTTGCATTATAATGCTTTGCAAAGTAGTATTATTTGATGCTTCCCCTATTTCTCTTTCCATTCCAAAATAATACCATAAAATATCAATAATAGCAGAAATAGCGAAAATACTAAGTAATGGTATCCATTTTTTATTATTTTTAAATTTTTCTTTTGGCAATATAAAAATAAGTAATACAATTGGTAAATATACAACTTTTGATATTGCTACTACAATAGACAAAATTGTTAATATTATTATTTGTTTATATTCTATAATGGCTTTTTTATCTTCTCTTAATTTTAGTATATAGCTAATAAATAAAATACTTGAAGAAATAGCAATTCCATCTACAGATAAAGAAATATAACCTTCTATGGCAATTGGAATTAACGAAATTAAAAATAACATATTCTTTCCATAAGGAATAATTTTTATTGAAAAATAGAGCATGGTAATACATACTATCATATTAAATAACCTTGCAACATATGCTTGTATTAATGCATTATCAGTAAATATGCTAGAAGTGCAAACGCCTAATATATGCGGAAAATACGAAATTGGTGAATAAGCTGACATACGATATTCATAAGTTACTTTCGGTGCTTGAGTGCTATAAGTATTGTCGTGTAGAAAGATATTATGATAAAATTGCTTATTGTGTAATGCTTCAATAATTCCTTCACTTAAAGTAACACTCTTTCCATTGTTTATTAGCTTACCAGTTGTATACTCGAAAATTCTATATCCATGAATATCTTCATCATGTGCTTTTGAAATTGGCATAGCTATATAAACAAGAACACAAAAGATTATTGCTACTGCTAAAAATACATTTTCTACTTTTGTATTTTTCTTTTGGCATAAGTACATTATACTAATAAAAGAAATTGCAGTTACTACAAAAATAATAATATAAGTTCCTGTTTTTTGAGCAGATACTAAATTAGTAGCATTTACTTTATAAGAAAAATATAGTAGCATTGTTAATAGTACTAAAAGAAACAATAGAATTATTTTTATTTCATCTTTTGTTATTTTCTTTGATTTCATATTTTTATTTCCCCTTTAATCATTTGGTTTTGTAAAACCTAAATGTGTATATGCTGGCTCAAGTGGTATCCTTCCTCTTGGCGTTCTTGCAATAAAGCCTATTTGTATTAAATATGGCTCATATACATCTTCTATAGTTTCTATTTCTTCACCTATGGTAGTAGCTAATGTTTCTATTCCTACTGGTCTTCCATGGTAAGTTGCAATCATGGTTTCTAATAATTTTCTATCTATATCATCTAATCCTAATTCATCAATTTCTAAACTATTTAGTGCATGTTTTGCTATTTTTAAAGAAATGGCTCCATCTCCTAATACCATTGCATAATCTCTTACTCTTTTTAACAAACGATTTGCAATTCTAGGTGTTCCACGAGAACGTCTTGCAATTTCTTCTGCAGATACGTCATCAATAGTAATTTCTAAAATACGAGCTGAACGTTTTACAATTGTAGTTAAATCTTCTATACTATATAGTTCTAAACGATGAATGATTCCAAATCTATCTCTTAATGGTGTTGTTAATGACCCCGCTTTTGTAGTAGCACCAATTAAAGTAAATTTTGGTAAATCAATACGGATAGATTTTGCACTTGGTCCCTTTCCTATTACAATATCTAATGTATAATCTTCTAATGCAGGATATAAAATTTCTTCAATGCTTTTGCTTAAACGATGAATTTCATCTATAAATAACACATCATATTGACTTAAGTTTGTTAGAATGGCTGCCAAGTCTCCTGGCTTTTCAATGGCTGGTCCTGATGTAATTTTTATGTTTGATTTCATTTCATTTGCAATAATGGACGCCAATGTTGTTTTTCCAAGTCCTGGAGGTCCATATAATAAAACATGGTCAAGAGGCTCCTTTCTTTTTTTAGCAGCCTCTATATATATTTTCATATTTTCTTTTACTTTATTTTGCCCAATATATTCAGCTAATAGCTTTGGTCTTAGGGTATTTTCCATTCTTTCTTCTGCGCTATTTTCAAGTTCTGGACGAATAATTTTATTTTCCTCTGGTTCCATTTTATAAATTTTTCCTTCACTTATTTTTGTTATAATCTACTCTTTTTATTTTAGCCATATTTTGTTATGTTCTTTTTATTATTAACATTAGTAACAATTTATTTCTACTCATTCATTTCCTTTTCTCCGTTATATTCATTTACAAAATATAGTGGTCTATTCTTTGTTTCATTAAAGATTCTTCCTAGATATTCTCCTATAATTCCAAATAACAATATTTGAATTCCTGAAAAGAATAGAATTAGTAAAATAATAGCTTGATATGCTTGCACAAAAGTAGAAGTAACTATACATTTTACAATTACATAAATAAAATATATAAATAATGCTAAGAATGTTGGAATGCTAATATATGTAGATATTCTAAGTGGTGAAGTTGTAAAAGATGTAATTCCATCAATAGCTAAGTCTATTAATTTACGATAATTCCACTTTGTACTTCCTGCAATACGTGGATCTCTTTCATATAATACTTCTTTTTTATTGTAGCCAATCCAACTAAACATTGACTTTGAACATCTTTGAGATTCCCTTAGTTTTCTTAATGCATTTACACAACGTTTATCTAACAACCTAAAATCTCCCGTATCTTTTTGAATAGGTACTCTTGTTAAACTTTGTAATACACGGTAGTACATTTTTGAAGTAAATTTTTTAAGCCATGTTTCCCCTTTTCTGCTACTTCTTCTTGCATATACATCATCATAGCCCTCTTCCCAGTATTTAATTAGTTCTGGAATTAATTCTGGTGGGTCTTGCAAATCTGCGTCCATAAATATAACACAGTCACCTTTTGCATAGTCTAGCCCTGCAATCATAGCAATTTCTTTTCCAAAGTTACGAGAAAAGTCTACATAGCAAATACGTTTATCCTTTTCTCTAAATTCTTTTATAATTTGCATGGTTTTGTCTTTACTACCGTCATTGACAAATAATACTTCAAATTCATAATTTGTTACTTCATTCATTAGTTTGTTTAGTCTTTCGTATAACATTGGTAATGCTTCTTCTTCATTATAAGCTGGAATAATAATACTTATTTTTTTCATATTTTATTTTTATCCTTTCTCCCTATATTTTTTCAACTAATTCAATTTTTTCTAAGCCTTTTTCTGTTATTTTTAAAAGAGAATCATCTTCAATTTCTTTTATATTAAACTCATTTTCTAAAACATCTTTTATTTTTTCATTTATTTTCATAAGATATATATAACTATATTTTTGTGATTTTATTTTTTCTATAATTGCTTCATCATTATCATCTGCATCTACTACTTCATAATTAATTGGATATAGGTAATAACGAACCATTAAATTGATAAGTTGTTTATTTTTATCTTGGCAAATGCCTAAAATTGTATCTTCGTTTCCTACAATAGTTTGAATTTGCTCTGCTCTGTTTCTTCCCATATTACAATATAATGTAGTGTTAATGTTATATATACCAGATGTTATTGTGGCATTGGCAATAGAAGTAACTGGTGTTATTAAAACAATAAGACTTGTTATAATAATATATGACATATTTTTATTTGATTTTTTACATTGTTCTAATGCGAATGCTACTATGATATATAAAATGCCTAATAAATAGCTTGCAATATAGCGTTCCATTCCATCATGATTTAACATTTCTTTTGTAGAGAATTGTGTGATATATGCTAATTGTAAACTAGCAATATATAGGAACAGCCCTAGAAATACACTAAAGGCAACATTTTTTATATATATTTTTTCTCCTTGCTTACTTTTTTGATAATATATTATTGTTATTACAAAATAAATAGCAATTAAGCCTGCAGCACTAATTTGCACTGGTGTGCTAATTTCTGGCACCTTATATAATTTTTCAATTAAACTTCCATTTGCATTTGGAATATCTAAATTTTCTGTATAAGTTCCAAATATTGTAGGTAATATGCTTTGCATTACATTTGGGATTTTGTTACCGCCGAACAATTTGGCTAAGAGTATGTTGTGTTTTTGTGTCTTCCATTTTTCTATATATTAGCCAAGAAGCATAAGTAAGTACAATTATAAGTAATGTAACAAACAATATTTTTGCTTCTTTTGAAAAAGCAATTTCTTTTATTTTTTGTTTTGAATTTCTTTTTGTTAAATATTCAAATACAAAAAATGTTACCAATAGAATAATTGCAATAACTACTCCTGTTGGCTTTATTAATGTCAAAAAAGAAAATGTTATTAGCATAGAAAAAATTTTATATTTACTCTTTTCTTCACTAAAATATATGTAAGAAAGTTCCCCTATTATAATTCCAAGCAATGCATCTGGATAAGAACTTTCATAAAAAATTAGCATTTGGAAAACAGCTGGCATACAAAGAATGATAGCAGAAATCATAACATTTGCTATTTTCTTTCCATTTGCTTTTTCAAACAAAGGAAGGAAAAATGAAATTCCAAGTATCCATGTTGTAAAAATTTCAATTCCTTGCGAATAGTTTCCTATTATTTTCATAAAGAAATATTGTAATATATTAGGTATTGGTGGATATTGTGTTACATTTGGTATAGCATTTAATAAATGGTTCGTATAAAATAAATCTTTTGTTGCAATGCTCCAGTAAGTGAATTGGTCCCAATTTGTTAATTCTCTTTTAAGTGTTACTATTATAAATACAAAAAATATGATTGTAAAAAATATACTTCCTGTTGTAATTGTTTTTTCTTCTAATTCTTTTAATGTTCCTTTTTTGATATTTTTAAAAATAGTAAAAGCAAGTAATGCAATGCTTAAAACTGAAATTGAAATTACTCCTATTTGTAGCTTATCAATTATTCCAAAAATATACATTAGTAATGTTATACTAATTAAACTAAGGAATATTGTTTTTTCTATTTTCTTTTGAAATATGTTAGCATAAAAAATAGAAAAAGATATGATAATAGTATATAAAAATAGGTAGCCTAGTATTGTCATTTGCTAATCTCCTCATTTATTTTTTTATGCTATTATCATATCATTAAATTTGTTATTTTTCAACAAAAAATGCTTATTTTATTGATACTATTCTCATAAAAACTAGATATTCATCGAAAACTTCTTTATTGTATATGAAAGGTACAATATGAAGCTAATTGCAATACATGTCATTGTAATTGTATAAGAAAGGCTTGCTCCTAATAAATTAATTTTTTGCACTAAAATATATGAAACCGCTGTTTCTAATAAAGCAACTATACTATAAATAATTGCTTGCACAAATGTTTTTCGAAACGCAATTAATATATAGGATATAATAATTCCTAGGCTATACATAATAGACCCACTTATAATTATCATCATATCTATAATATAAGGTGATAAGTCAATACCATAAACAAGTCCTAATATAGGTGCCTCTAATAAATAAGCAATAAGCAATACTAATAAACCAATACAAAAAATAATACCAATAATTGTATATATTGTTTTTTTCAAATCTTTTATATTTTTCTCTTTTATGTACTTTGTTATTTTTGTTAATACTGGTTGAATAATATATTGTCCCATTAATCCCATAAAAGTAGCAGGCATAATAATAATTCCAAATATTGTTTGTAGTTCATTTTCACTTAAGTCATCAATTGCATATCTAGGTGCATTAATAACATAAGTTCCTAAGAAAGTGACAATAAATGTAAAAAATCCAGATATGAACATACTTCTTATTTTTTTCATTTCATATTTTGTTTTTACTACTTTTACTTGCTTTACATTTCTAAAATCGTAAAATATTAAAGTAGATATATTTACTAATATTATGCTAATACAAGATAAAATCAAATTATGAGTTATACTATCTATAATTAAAAGAATAAGAGTAGAAAGAACTGCTTTTATTGTCATAGAAATTCCAACTTTATATAAATATTCTTTTTTTTGCAAAATAGCATATAATACTTCGCAAAAAGCTTCTATTGCACGGTATAAGCACAATAATGCCATAACAGATGTTTTTTCTAAATCATAGCCTTTTATTATAGTAAATATAATAATTCCTATCATCATCATTACACAAGTAATAATTCTATGATAAATATAGTCAGTATCAGAATATTTTTCTGCCACATCTGTTACTTGAAAGGTTCTTCCTGCATAAGTTGCAATTATAAAGAAAAGACAAGCTGTTGCAAAGGCATAAGTAAAAATTCCTGCTTGTTCTAATCCATTTATTCTAGTTACAATAATAGTAAATACAAGAGAAGTAAAAGCATTTGTAGTAGCTCCTACCATATTCCATATTACATTTTTTTTATCTATATTTTCTTTCATATTATCTCTTTCTTTTATAGGTTATTTTCTTTTATAATTTCATCAATTCTTTTTTCAATTTTCTCTGCACTTTTTTTAATTGAAAATTCTTTTGAAATATGCTCTTTAGCGTTTTCTTTTAGCCTATTATATAATTCTTTATCTTTATATAGTTTTATCATATACTCACTTGCTTGTTCTACATTAGCATCTGCCCATAAGTCTTTTTTATTATATAAATAATGCTTTTTCAAGCCTACTTGAACCATTTTATAATCTACCAATAATGAATTATCTTTATTCATAAAGTCTAAATTAGCAGAATAGTTTGTTGCAATACAAACTGTTCCAAGAGACATTGCCTCTGCCATAACAAGTCCAAATCCTTCACTTCTATGTAATGAAACATATACATCACAAAGAGAAATCAAACTATATAATTCTTCTTGTGGAAGAGTATCTGTCATAATTTTGTAATTACTTATTCCTTCTAATTCATCTTTCAATTCATTTACATTTTCTTCTGTTCCTTTATTCATTTTTATAACTAAAAATACATCTTCATCATTATTGATAAACGCTTTTTTGAATGCTTTTATTACTGCTTGAGGATTTTTTCTTTCTACAGAACTTTTTGGGTCATATAAGCATAAAAATACAAATTTATCTTTTGGAATTCCAAAATGTTCTCTACTTAAACTTTCATCTTTTTTTGTTTCTATACCATAAGGCATAGTATAAACAGGTACTGGTGAAACTTTTTTAAATGCTTTTGTTACAAATTCTGATGGCGTCCATACTTCATTTACATATTTAAAACTATCATACCATTTTTTTGGAATATCTTCTATTTCATATACCCAATAGCCAATATTATAGCGGTTTTTCAAATTTTCTACTCCAATTTGTGAAAGTGCTATTTCAAAATTGGTATGTGGTTGAATATGAAATAAATTAATATTATAAGGAAATTTCGTTGTCAAAATATTATCAAATTCTGTTTCTTCGTAAGATTTTGTTTCTCCATATTTAGTATCAATTGCAGCAAATTCATATTTACTATTAACAAGTGATTTACAAAGTAGTCTAGAGCCTTGACCTAACCCAGAGCATGCCTTTAAATAGCCAACAAAATTAATTCCTGTTTTCAAATTTTTGTCAAATTCTGTAACTCTTTCAAACTTATAACTTCCTTTATTTACTACTACTTTTTCTACTAATTTAATAATAGGAGATGGTACATATTTCATAATAGTCTGCGCATGTTTAATACTGAAATTTAATATTTTATCTTTTATTAAACTCATTATTTCCTCCTAATACTTCTTTATATAGTGAAAGCATATCTGATGTAATTTTTTCTTTTGAAAAATCTTTTCTTTCCTTGTTTTGGAAGTCTATTTCATTTTTAATTACTTTTTCTAATTTATTGCTTAAATCTTCACTATTTCTATTTTCAAACTGAATTACTTCTCCAAAAGTTACCTCTGGCAAAGAGCCTCCGTGAACTATATATTAATTTTTTACCCATATTGCAAGCTTCAATTGCAGATAAGCCAAAACCTTCTGTAATAGATGGAACTACTACATAGTTTGCACACATAATGTAGTTTTCCAAGTCACTTCTATCTACAGATTCTTTTACAATAACATATTTTTCTAATTGATGCTCTTTTACTTGTTTTACAAACTTTGCTCTTTCACTTTCTGGATCCTTTGCCATAATAAAACAAAATTTGATATGTTCTAATTCTTGTTTGTTTAATCTTTGAACTACATTTTCAATAGCATTTAAATAAACAAAAACTCCCTTTGTTTTACCTGGTCTACCATAATTCAAAAATACCCTATCTTCGTCTGTAACGCCAAAATATTGATTGAATTTGGTTTTATTAGTCTGTATTTCTTTTTTGGTTTCGTCTACAATCCAATATATATTTCTTATATTTGCTTTTTTATTACATTTTTCTAAATCTCTTTGTGTTGCATAAGATGCTGTATGAAAATAGTTGCATTTTGTTTTTACTACATATGTTTCATATATTTTAAATGCAAGTGCCTTTATCTTATTACTTTCTACCCAAAACCATCTTTTTCCTAGCACTTCATGCGCTGTAACAATGGTTGGCTTTTTCATTTTTCTAGCTAGATTGCACGCTAGGCGAACTGGACTATATACTCCAACATGAACTAAATCTGCCCATGTAATATGTTCTTTTAAATCTTCTTTTTTTACCATAGGGTGACCAAAAAGCATTTTCCAATCATAATAATAAATATCAATTCCTTTATAATTTTTACGTCCTTTTACTCCACCAGAAGTGCTTGTAATTACTCTTGCTTCTACATTTTGTTTTACTAGTTCTTCTATTAGATCTAAAAATGCCTGTTCTCCACCTCCAACGTGTGGGTAAAAATGAGGCAATATATAACAAACTTTCATCTTCTTCTCCTCTATAAAAATTTTTTATTGTTTTCGTCTTGTTCTATTTTCTTTATTAATTCTTTTATATTACTTGTATTTTCTTTTGTTATTACTAACAAAGCATCTTCTGTATTAATTACCACCATGTTTTCTAAGCCTGAAGTAGCAACTAATCTATTGGTTTTATTAATAATAATATTATTAGCAGAATCTATAGATACAATATTTCCTTCACAAATATTTCTTTGTGCATCTACTTCATTTAATCTTTCTATTGCTAACCAACTACCTACATCGTCCCAACCAAAGTTGCCTGGTATTACATAAATATTTGATGCTTTTTCCATAACACCATAATCAATTGATTGTGACTCTATTTTATTAAATTCATCTTTTATTATTGTTTCAAATTTTTCTGTATCTACCGCTTCATATATTTTTCTTATGCTTTCATAAAGTTTTGGCATATATGTTGCAACACTATTATACATAGTAGAATTTTTGCAAATAAAAATTCCACTATTCCATAAATAATTTCCAGAAGTACAATATTTTTTTGCAGTTTCATAATCTGGTTTCTCTACAAATTTATTTACTGTATAAATTGTTGGAAATTTATCATCTTTTTTTCCAAGTTCTATATATCCATATCCTGTTTCTATATAATGAGGAACTATACCAAGAGTTACTATATTATCTCTTTGTGCACATTCAATAGCTAATTCTAAATTGTTGATAAACAATTTTTCATTTCCTATAACATGGTCAGAGGCAAGTACTACAATATTGGCATCTCCATATCTCTTTTTAATAACTGCTGTTGCAAGACCAATACATGGAGCTGTATTTTTTCTTTGAGGTTCAAATAATATATTTTCCTTTTTTATATTTGGTAATTGTTCATATATAATTTCTTCGTAATTTTTACTTGTTACAATATAAATATCTTCTTCATTTACAATTTGAGAAATTCTTTTTATTGTAAGTTGAATCATTGTTAATTTGGAGTCTGCTAAAGTTAAAAATTGTTTTGGCATTTCATTTCTACTCATCGGCCAAAATCTTTCTCCCTTTCCTCCTGCCATAATTATAGCTACATTTTTCATTGTTTTAATTGTTACTCCTTTGCTTTATTTTTTTGCTCGTTTTCATATTCTTTTAAAGCAATTGCATGATTTAAATCTTTAATTTTCTCACTTAAAGTAGAAATTCGCATATTATCTATAAATACCTGTATTAATAAGAAACCTATTAATATTAGAAACACGAAATTTACTGGCGCAATAAACCCTAACTTTTGTGAAAGCCATTCTACAGCCTCTGAAAAAATGCTAGTCAACAATAAAATAAAACTTCCTATAATCCAAATTATAGAGTTAGTTACTTTTAATTTTGATTGCTTTACTTTTCTAATGCATAATATAAATGAAATCATAGAGCATAATATAAGAAATACTCTTAATGTTATTGACATTTTACTTTCCTCCTTTATTTTTTTTAGTAATAGAACGAATAAATAATATAGAAAAGATAATATTAAACATATATTCTATTGATTTCAAAGGCTTTAAATAACTCTCTCCAAATTCTCTTTGACTCATTTCTACTTGTACTTCTTTTATTTTCATATTTTTTTTCATCATATAAACTAAAGTATCTGGTTCTGGAGTTAAGCTTGAATTGCTTATAAATTCTTTTATTGCTTTTTTATTGTATGCTCTCATTCCTGATGTAGGATCTTTTATGGTTTTCCCAGTTGTTGCTTTTATACACATAGAAATTAAAATGCTTCCAAACATTCTTAAAGAGTGTGGCTTTTTCTCTGTAACAAATCTTGAACCTATTGCAATATCACAATTATTGTTTTCAATTTCATCAACAAGTGCTTTAAGATATTTTGCTTGATGTTGTCCATCTCCGTCAAATTGAATTGCAATATCATAATTGTTTTGATATGCATATTTCATTCCTACTTGAATTCCAGAAGTAAGTCCATAATTTATTGGCAAAGAAAGCATGTTAAAATTGTTCTTTTTACATACTTCCTTCGTATTATCTTTTGAACAATCATTAATAACTAAATAGTCATAGTTAGTATTGCTTGTTACATCTTTTACTGTTTTTTCTATATTTAATTCTTCATTATAGGCTGGTATAATAATTAATGTTTTCATTTTTTTCTCCTTTTTTGGAAAGATTAGGACGCGTCCCAAATCTTTCCAACTAGTTCTAAACTTGCTTTTATTACTTTATCCATATCATAATATTTATAATTGCCAAGTCTTCCTCCAAATAGAACATCAGGGTATTGCTTTGCAAGTTCTTGGTATTGTTCAAATAAATTCATATTTCTTTCATCATTTACAGGGTAGTAAGCTTCATCTCCTAATTTCCAATCTTTTGGATATTCTTTTGTAATAATTGTTCCTTTGCAAGAATTAAATTCAAAATGTTTATGTTCAATAATTCTAGTATATGCTTGCTCATGGCTTGTATAGTTCATAACAGCAACGCCTTGGTAATTATCTATATTTTCATAAATTTCATTTTCAAATTTTAGAGAGCGATATTCTAAATTGCCTAATTTGTAGTTGAAAAATTCATCAATCATTCCAGTATATAAAACTTTTTTAGCCATACTATCATATTTTTCTCTTTCTTTTAGGTAATCTACATTTAGCTCTACATCGCATTTTTCTAGCATTTTCTCAATAATTACATTGTAACCACCAATTGGAATTCCTTGGTAACGGTCATTAAAGTAATTGTTATCAAATGTGAAACGAACTGGCAAACGTTTTATAATGAAAGCTGGTAAATCTTTGCAATCTCTTCCCCATTGTTTTTCAGTATATTCTTTTACTAATTTTTCATAAATATCTTTTCCAACTAAAGAAATTGCTTGTTCTTCTAAATTAGTTGGATTTTCTACACCGTATTTTTGTTTTTGTTCTTCTATTTTTTGTTTTGCTTGCTCTGGTGTTTGAATATTCCATAGTTTAGAAAAAGTGTTCATATTAAAAGGCAAATTATATAATTCTCCTTTATAATTGGCAATTGGACTATTTACATAGTTATTAAATTCTACAAATTGATTTACATAGTTCCAAATTTCTTTGTCACTTGTATGGAAAATATGTGCTCCATATTGATGCACGTTAATTCCATTTATGTTCTTACAATAAATATTACCACCAATGTGATTTCTTCTGTCTAATACAAGACATTTTTTCCCTTTTTTTGTCATTTCATAAGCAAATGTTGCTCCAAATAAACCTGCTCCTACTATTAAATAATCATATTTTTTCATTTTTTTCTCCTTTTTTTCTCCTTTTTTGGAAAGATTAGGACGCGTCCCAAATCTTTCCACTTAAATTATAAAGAAAAAGAATAGTTGTTTTACTACAAAAAAGTTTAATATTGTTAAAGCAATTGGCCACAAATACATAACTTTAGGAACTTTTATATAATTATGTTTCATACTAAAACATAATAATAGTAATGGTAAAACAGGAATAAAGTATCTACCTTGAACTCCTAGTGCTATGTTTCCTCCTACTCCAGTCCATATTATATATAAGCCTGTAATAATTAAAATTATAGTTGCTAAAACTATGCATAAATTCCATATTCTTTGTTTGCTTGTAAAGGCTACAGAATTGTCTTCCACAAAGGCTGAAAATGTTAATAATAGTAAAAACATATCAATAAATATTTGTGAAATTGGAATATTTAGCCAGCCTAATGGAGAGCCAACACAACTATTAACATAGAACTCAATATTAGTTTTTATTGTATCTATCAACATCTTAACATAGCTAATTGGATTTTTCAATATAAATTCTATTTGTGCTTTACTATCTACATGATTTTCTACGACATATACACTTGGCTCTGCTTCTAAGTTTCTAGTAAGCATAGAATGAGCAACAAGTAAACTACAACAAATAAGAGTTCCTACTCCAAACATTATTATTTTTTCTTTTTTAGTCATTTTCTTATCAAATAGTAAAATGAAACCTAATCCAATTATAGGTAAATACGTCATTTTAGATAATGCAATTAGTGCTGTTAATACAAAATATACTATTTTTTCTTTTTTATTTAATTTTTCTTCTCTAAATACAAGTGACAATGTAAATGCAATATAAACAAAAATGGTTGTGTTCATCAATGAGTCAAAAGAGATAGATATTGCCTGTTGCAATACCATTGGTAAAAATAAGCAAGTAAAGATAATATACTTTCCAAAAGGTATTTTCTTAATGGTATAATAACCACCTAAAATAAAAATAATAAAATTGAATATTTTTCCTAAATAAATTCCATATATGGCAGAAATATGTAAAGTTCTTACAATAAAGAAAGCAATTGCAGAAGGCACGTAAAATATAAACATATAATTTTGTGCTGGCGTTACTATATCTCTAATATTTTCATAATCTATCTCTTGTTTTAGAATTTTGTTTAGTTTGCTATATTTATTTAAATTTCCGTGACTAGCATCTAATAATATTTGTGGTATTTCTTCTCCTATTGCTACGCCTTCCTCATTTTGCCTAACCATAATATCCCCTTGGGATAGTCCATATGCTCTCCATATATGTGCAATTTCATCTGGTGCATAGGTTGGAAGCATAAAAATCATATAAGAAATTCCCACTGGTATAATATAAGTAATAAACAACTTTTCTAATTTGCCTTTTCCTGCTTTTGTATTATATATAATAGTTAAAATTGTTAAGGCGCCAAATATTACAATACCAACCAAATATAAATATGCAAAATAGCCTTCATAATATTTTTTGGTTGTAAATTGATAAATGCAAAAAGCAAATACAAATGAAAAAATTGCTTCCCATAAATAGGCAGTTTTTGCAAATATTTTTTTACATTTTTCTTTCATTTTTGTTTTCTCCCTTTTATTTCTTAATTTTGTCTACTCTAATTGTGTATTGTGCATTATCTTGTGCAAAGTTAATATTAGAATATGGATCACCCTCATCTAGTACCTCTCTCCATTTTGTTCTAAAGTTATTACATTCTTTTTCGAATCTTTCTTTCTTTTCTTTGGTATCTTCATATCCTCTTGTTTTTGATTCGAAATGCATTAACTCAATGTAAGGATTATACACTATTAAATACCCTTTTTCTCTTATTTTTAAGCAAAAATCTACATCATTTAGCGCTACTGCAAAATTTTCCTCGTCCATATATCCTACTTCTTCATAAATTTCTCTTCTTGCAAACAAGCAAGCACCTGTTACTGCAGAAACATTACGAGTTAAGCACTCTCTACCAAAATATGC
The DNA here is from genome assembly GCA_947599825.1 of uncultured Clostridia bacterium. Lineage (GTDB taxonomy): Bacteria > Bacillota > Clostridia > TANB77 > CAG-508 > UMGS1663. The sequence goes on along the minus strand of CANQFS010000004.1, from coordinate 36,371 downwards.
ATGTGCATATTGAGGTGTATTAGTTAGTAAATTGGCTGCCAAATCGCAAATTCCAATTCCAATTCCTGCATGTTGAATTGATTTGTCTTCATAATAAAGTCTTGCTCCTACCGCTCCTATATCTTTTCTTTGTGCAAATCCAATAAATTTTTCTAGCCAATTTGGAGTTAATAGTTCTGTATCACTATTTAGTTGAAGTATGAATTCACTATCTTCACAATTCTTTACACCAAAATTAATAATTTTAGAATAGTTAAAACCTTTTTCTGGATAATAAATTACTTTTACTTTTTCTAATTTTTGTATTTCTTTGTAATATTCAAAAGTTTTTTCATCTTCAGAATTATTCTCGATTATTACAATTTCATAATTTTCATAGGTTGTTAGTTTCAAAATTGAAGTAATACATTTTTTTAATAATTTAATACTATCTTTGTTTGGTATAACAATAGATACCTTTGGCTTTCCTTCTACTTCATATTCTACTTGGTAAACTCCTGGAATATCTCCTCCATTAGTTACCTTTGCTTTTAAATTTTGCCTCTTTAAGTGGTCTTCAATTACTCTAAGGCCCGCTTCATAAGCATAAGGTTTTGCACTAGATGCCATTGCAGTAGAATTTTGGTGTACTCTCCAATGATATAATACTTTTGGAATATGTATTATATGGCTTGTATTTTCTGCTGCTCGTATAATAATGTCAAAATCTTGTGCACCATTATAGGCTTCTCTAAAGCCACCTAATTTTTCCATTAATTCTTTTTTAAATACTGATAAATGTGTAATATAATTGTTTGCTCTTAAAGCATCAATTGAAAAGTCTGGCTTAAAATGTGGGTCGCATCTCTTATCTTTTGTTCCTTCTATTTTATCTTCATCTGTGTATATAAACTCTACTTCTGGATTTTCATTTATTGTTTTTGCAAGTTCATATAAGCAAAAAGTTGGCACTAAATCATCATGGTCTACTAAAGCAATAAAATCTCCTGTTGCTAACTTTAACGCTTCATTTGTATTTCCTGAAATTCCTTTATTTTCATTTAAAAATTTATATTTAATTCTTTTATCTTTACTTAAAATAGGTTTTAGTTCTTCATTTTCTTTTGGACTTCCATCTGCAAAGCAAAGTTCCCAATTAGAATAAGTTTGGTTAATAAAGCAATCTACTAATTCTTCTAAAAATTTAGATGGTGTATTATACATTGGCACAACAATACTAAATTTAGGTTCAAATGAGAATTTTGTTTTTCTTTGCTCTTCTAATTCTTCTTTAGTTGGTTCATTATTTAAAATCCATGTTTGATATTTTTGTCTTTCACTTTGTACATTTTGTGGCACAAAGATTTTTGAAATAATTTTCCTAATTGTTTTTTTAATACCATAATTTTTCAAATAATACTTTACTTGCCTAAAAATATTAATAATCTTCATTTTTTCTCCTTTTGTTTTGTTATATTTTCTCTAACCCATCGAATTGGCTTAGTTATTCTCCAAGAAACTGAATTTACCATTTGTTGATTTTCTTGTTTTAATTTTGTAATTTCATGTTCTAATGTATCAATATCTTCCATTAATTCTTTCTTTGTTTTCTTTGTTTGTTTTCCTTCAGTTTTTTCTACTTCTTTTAAGTTGTTATATGAATCTAGTAAGGTTTGTCCTGTTTTAGTAGATTTATGCAGATTCCATATTTTTTCATCTCTAATTTTTTCTTGAATTTTTTCATCTAATTCTTGAAATATATCTATATATTCCAAAATTCCTAGTTTCTCATATAATTGCTTTGAAGGTATATATGCATGTGCACTACCAAAATAAGCAATTGTTCTATAAAGAATATACTCTATTGGTACGTTTTCATCATACCATTCTTGGTCATAAAAATATAATTTTCCGTCTATATAGAATATATTTTGAAAAATTAAGTCCCATAATCCATTTTTTATAAATTGAAATTTAGCCAATACGTCATTTGGACATTTTACTCCATATTTAGTAAAAATATTGTTATCTTGTATGTCTTTTAATTCTACTTTTCCTAACTTGTATAATACATTTTGTTTATAGTCTTCAATTGTTTGAAAAAATTTATCATTTTCCTCTTTTTCCAAATATTCTAATAATATTTTGTCATAAGTTTTTGCATTTTCTACGTATTTGCTTATAATTTTACCATTTTCATAAGAATCTAGTGTGTTAAGTCCTATTTCATTCATTACATCAATATTTCTTTTTATGTTATTTATATGATCTTTTGCTTTTTCATTTATATTTGTTTTTTCTACTCTATCTTCATAAATAGTAGTTTGAATGCGATATTCTTCTTTTCTTATATTTGTATAAGAAACAAATTGAATGTGATTTTCTTGCAGACTTTCTTTTCCTATTTCAACAAAATAACTATTTGCATAAAAAGGAAATAAATCTTTATCTTCTTTTAAAAGTTCTATATAAGCCTCTGTTTGATTAAAATTCGTAAATTCTTCTTCTCCATAAGTAAAGTTTCTGTTAATACTTTCTATGTTTGGCATATAATTATCTGTAAAAATTACATTTGTTATTTTATCATCTGGTAGCATATAATAATACTTATAGTGCAATAATTCGTTCTTTTCTAATAATTTTTGAATCATTTTTTTGCTTAAGGCAAATTTTTCATTGCATAATATATTTTTTTGTGCATACATAGTAGTCCAAAATTTAATGCCATACTTATTAGGAATAGTAATTAATATTTTTCCATCTTTTTTACATTTATTCTTTGCTAAACCTAATAATGTATCTAATCTTTTATACGCTTTTTTTTCTATTATACCTTCATATAATTCTATAGAATCAATTAGTGTAACATAGTCATATTCTTCTTTTTCTTGTTCTAATTCTTCTAAAGCAGGTTCTACTTTAACTTTTATATTTTCCGTTTTTATATGTTTTTCTATATTTTCTTTTTCTGTTTCTGTATTTACAATAACTACTACTTTTTCTGCTTTATTGCATAATTCTTCTATTACTTTAACAGAAGTTGCACCTATTTGCAAAACGCTACTACTTTTTTCAATTGGATACCAGTGAATTACATTTTTTCTTAATTCTGATGTTGAATATATTTGCTCCATATATTAGTATCTCCCTTTCTTAATATTTTTTTCTATTGTAATTTTAGGATCAATTCTTAAAAATCCAACACAATCTTTAGACGAAATTATTTCAATTAAAAGTGCTTCGTATTTTCTATTTAATACTTCTAGTTCTCCCTTGGCATTAATATATGTGCAACTAAATGACAATGTATATTTGCTTGGTGCTAAAGGTAGTTTTTGCTCAAAAGATACTTCTACAATATCTCCTTTTTCAAATTTACCAGGATATATTTTTTCGTTCATTGTATTTGTTCCTACTATTTCAATACCATTAAAATCTTTGATTGTCATAGTAAAAATTGGGTTATCTATAGTTTCATTAAATTTCACTTTTGATTTTAGCACTACTTCTTTTTCATTATCAATCATTGTTAAATATTTACCATGTAAATCGAAAATACCATAGTCAATTACTTCTGCTTTATTATTTCCATATTCTATTAGATTTGGATTCTCTGTAAAATGAGATTTCCATGTATCAGTATTATCTTGTTCTTCTTGTTTTGTTTGCCATATTCTTTCATTACTATTTTGATTTTTTTTGTTACTTATAACTGCATTTCCAGTAATTATTTTTTTATATAATTCAATTCCTTCTTTTACTTCTCCGTCAAAAATTTTTCTTCCGCTTTCTAGTATAATTGTTTTTGTGCAATTTTTTAATACATCTGATATGTTATGAGTAACAAAAAGAATAGTTTTTCCTTTATCTTTAAATTCTTGAAATTTCTTGAAACATTTTAATTGAAATGCCATATCTCCTACTGATAATACTTCATCTACAATTAAAATATCTGGATCTACATTTATAGCGCATGCAAAAGCAAGACGTGCAAACATACCAGAAGAATATGTTTTTACTGGCTGATATAAGTGTTCTCCAATATCTGCAAAGTCAATAATTTCTTGCTTTTTTTCTTCTATTTCTTTTTTTGTAAGCCCCATAACTTGTCCATGTTGGTAAATATTTTCTTCTCCTGTTAGTTCTGGGTTAAATGCAGTTCCTAATTCTAAAAGAGAACTAATTTTACCATTTACTTTGATAGTTCCAGAAGTTTGTACTGCAACTCCAGTAATAATTTTTAATAAAGTAGATTTTCCTGCTCCATTTTTTCCAAGTATCCCTAAAATTTCACCTTGTTGCACATTTAGGTTCAAATTATCTAAGGCTTTAAATTCTGTATGTTTATTATATTTAGGCAAAATTACTTCTAATAACTTTGATTTTTTACTTGCATACATTTTATAGGTTTTTGTTAAATTTTGAATTTCTATTATATTACTTTGTTCCATTATGTTTAAACCTCTTTTATTTTTGTTATTTTTTTAAATTATTTTAGTATATGTTTTTCAGATGTACTATATTTCAATGCTTTGCTTTCCGTCTTTTGCAACGTAATTTTCTTTAACTTGCAATTCTTCCGTCCATTTTCTTGTTTCAAATGTTTTCCATAGTCCTGTATTAGTGCCTGCTCCTGTATCATTGTTCCAAAGCCAATCTGGCGTTGGCCATAAGCATATTTTAGGACTTACCGCTTCATATAATTCTTTTGTAGCACCATTTTGTCCATGATGTGCCATTTGCACAATATCGCTTTTTAGTTTTTCTTTTTGGCTTTGTAATAGTTTTTTACTACTTTTTTCTCCTGTATCTCCTAAAATAAGTAAACTACTATTCTTTGTAGTAAATTTTAGTACCATACTTTGTTCATTTCCTGCATTATCTGTAATTTCTGGATTTTTAATACCTAATACTTCTACTGCTATTCCTCCTACTTGTATTTTTTCATTTAATTTTGGCTCTATTACTTTTCCTTGTAGTTTTTCTGTTTTTAATGTAGTAAGAAATGTTTTTGTAAAGTCTATTCTTTCTTTTTCATATTGTTCATACCAAGATAAATCATTTGTAGAAACATATACCTTATCTATTTCTATATCTGTATCTTGAATAATTTTTGTAAATGCACCTACATGGTCATCATGTGCATGTGTTAAAAACCAAGCATCTACTTTTCCACCATTTTGGTTAATTTGTTCTATTAATTGTCCGTGCATCTTCTTTGGTTCCGCCATCTATTACAATCAATTTTCCATTTTCTGTTTTTAGTAAATACCCCATCATTTGCCTTCCACTTTGTGAAGACAGTTGTATTATATAATTTCTATATTGTTCATTACGAATAATAATATAGTTTTCATCTTCATATACTATTTTAGCAATAATTTTTTCTAATCCTTCTAAATTTTCCTTGTTTGTTTTATCTGCTATAATAAAATCTACTTTAAATTTTTGGAAAGCTTCATATACTTCATCAATTTCTAATCCGTCTTGCAATTTGTTATATAGTTGTGTTTTTTCTTCTTCATCTTCTATATATCCACTGTATAATGCTCTTGAATAAAATAGAATAATATCACTTGATAATTGTCGCATAGTTGTGGCATGTAGTGGTTCTGGCGGTGCTATAACTAACACTTTTCTTCCTTCTGATTCATTTAAAATAAAATTTGTTTCATTTATAATATTTTGTGGTATTTTTGCTACATTTATATGTTTTTGAAATCCTCCGTTTGAAGAATATATATTTTTTCCACTTATACTAATAACTAATAATATAAAAATACTAAATATAATTTTTAAAACATTGTTTTTCCTTTTCAATATACATTGACTAGTTGCATATGCAATGGTTAATTCTATAGGTATAAGCCAAAATAATCTCCAATATACTGTTGATGTTGTAACATATTTTTGAACTATTTTTGAAAATAATGGATTTAGTGCTGTTAAAAAAGTAATAATTGGTACTATAACAAATACTCTTTTTGCTTTTTGGTTTCCTTTCCATATAATGTAAATAATGCTAAATATATATAATACAACAAATAATTTTCCGCCTCTAATGAAATCTTTCAAGCAATCTATATATCCTATATAATCTACTGATTGAACACTTCCCTCTGTTGCTCCCAAAACCGCTATTTTTAAATAAATTGGTAATATTATTAAATTAGGAAGTATAACAAGTAGCATTTTTAATACGTTTTTTATTTGTTTTTTGCATAACATAACAATAGTGAAAAAGAAATATAATAAAGGAAATAGCCATATTGCTATAGGGTTAAAGGCAATAGTTGCAATATTTGTTATCATCATTAATACTATTTTTCTTCCATCTAATTTCAAATTACATATATGATATAGTATATATGGAATAAATATATTGGTTAATATTGTTTTTCCTTGCCATATTCTTATTAATAAAGTATATCCTCTAAATCTTTCAGAAACCCCACTAAATAAAAATATAAATGCCAATATTAATAACATAAAATTAGCATTTTTCTTGCTAATTCTTCTAAGTAATATATAATATGCCATATATGAAATTGCAATTAAAATCATTGGAAATATGGTATGTGCTAATGTTGAAACATGGATATTAAATAGTCTTGCTATAAATCCAAGAAAAATTTCCCAAGAGTTTAATAGATATGCTTTTGGAAAAATAGAGCCTTCTTGTCCTAATGAAGGGTTAGTGTTTTGATATTGCTCTAATTGTTTTGCTTGTTGTGCCCAACTAATATAAAAAGAATCATCTGCATTGCTAGTATATAAATATGAAGATAAAAATATTTGTATAGCAATAAGAAGAAGCACTGCAATTGTAATTATATTTGTTTTTTTATTTATGCTTTTGCTATATTTCTTTATATCTATTTTCTTTATATCAATTTTCTGTATATCTTTTTTCTGTATATTTCTTTTCCAATTTAGAAAAAAGGACAATATAATTATTAAAAAAAATGTAATAATTTCTATATAATATAATATTGAGATATTCCAATTGAATATATTGAACGGCAAGGCAATTATTTCAAAAACCGCAAATGTTCCTACAAAACCATTTAAAATTATATTGAATATGTCATCTTTGTTTCTTTTTAATATAATTTTTAACAATATTCCTACTCTATAAAATAGTAGGATTAAAAATAATATTGTAAAACTATATCTTAGTATGCTCATAAAACAATCCTCCTACTTTTATAGAACATCTGCAAAGTCTTTTTTATTTCTTCTAAATACACTATTTCCCCAAACATACATAACAACTGTAATAACCCAAAAAACAATAGTAAATAAGAAATGATTGTCTGTTAGCATACTACCTGGTATAAATACTTCTCTAAATGTTGTTACTAAATAAGTAAATGGTGTGCATTTTATAATAGTTAGTATAGTTTGATGCCCCTCTAGCATACTTAAATTCCAAATAATTGGTGTAAACCAGAAAAATAGTTGCATTGCAATACCAAGTAAGTTTGAAAAATCTGGTACTATAGTAGTAATTGCAGAAGTAAATCTTGTAAAAGCAATTACAAATGCAAAAAATGCTAAAAGTACATAAATTAATTCTAATACATTAGGAAAATATCCAAATACCATACATACAATACTAGCAACTAACACTAAAAATATTCCAACAAAACTTGATGCTACAATTGATATCATTGGAATAATATCTACTGGAAATACTACTTTTTTTACCAAGTAACTATAAGTTCTAATAGAATTGCTTGCTGACATAATGCTATCATTTAACCATTGCCAAATAGCCATGCCTGGTAAGAACCATGCTACATAAGTAATTTCTCCGCTACTATTTGTTTTTAAAATATATTGAAATACAATAACATAAGTAAACATGAAAACAAAGGGCTGTAAGAACCCCCATATGCTTCCAAGGCTTGTACTAGCAAAACGATTTTTAAAATCGTTTCTTCCTAGTTGCCAAATTAGTTTTCTGTTTTTTATGATTGATTTAATCAATTCCATTATTTTGCCCTCACTTTAGTCTTTTATGTTATTACTTATTTAATGTTTTAAAAATATTTTATTTTTTTATTTGTTGTTTATTATTTTTTTACCTGTCTTTTAATAACTCTTTTGCATTTTTTATGTAGTCCCAACCTGAAAATATAGTAGCAATAACACAAGTAATCATAAGGATAGTAGTAACTAAATTTATGCCAAATTCGTATCCTACTAAGTTACCTTTAAATATTGCTCCAAAAGCATTATTATCCATAAAAGCAACAATAATTGCTAACATTTGAGTAACTGTTTTTAGTTTTCCCCAAATACTTGCTGCAATAACCTTTCCACCATTTTCTACTGCAATTAAACGGTAACCTGAAACAATGAATTCACGAAATACAATAACAGTTGGAATCCATGCTGGAAGTTTATTTAATTCTACTAAAATAATTAATGCTGTAATTACTAATACTTTGTCTGCTATTGGGTCTAAGAATTTTCCAAATGTAGTAACTTGATTTCTTGAACGTGCAATATAGCCATCTAATTTATCTGTAATAGATGCAATAATAAAAATAATATTCAATACCCATGCCATTGTAGGAATTTCTAAAAATTCTCCTTGCCAGTTAAAAAATGTAACAATAATCATTATAGGTACTAAAAAAATACGAAATATAGTTAATTTATTGGCTAAATTCATGTTTTCCTCCTCATCATTCTTTATTATCTTTCGTCATCTTCTAATTCTTTTTTAATATTTCTATTTCTAAAACTTTCATATATTCCTTTAATAGTTTCTTTAATATCTGTGTTATCAAAATATTGTATTGTTTTTGAATTATCACAACAAGTATAAGGTATATCTATTGGTCTAAACTTTTCTTTGTCTACTACAACTTCTATTTTTTGTGAAGATAAAGAAATAATGTAATTTAATAATTGCTCTATTTTGTATGCTTTTCCTGAGCCTACATTATAAATTAAATCCGGTGTTTCATTTTCTAATAAAGCCCTATAAACTTTTGCAATATCTCTTACATCTGAGAAATCTCTATATGCTGAAAGATTTCCTACATAAATTTTACCAGGTCTTCCAGATTTGTCTATTTGGGCTACTTGTTTGCAAAAACTTGGAATAACAAATTGGTCTGATTGACCTATTCCAGTATGGTCAAAAGAACGTGTGCACACAATATTTAAGCCATATTTTTCTTTATACAATTTTGCAAAATTTTCTTGTGCTATTTTAGATATTGCATAAGGGTTATTTGCCTTAATTGGATCTTCCTCTTTTAACGGTCTATTTTGGCTTTCATATTCTTCTGCAGAACCAATAAGAAGGATTTTACATTTTGGAGCAAATTTTTTAACCGCTTCTAATAAATTTAAACTTCCTTCTACATTTATTTGCATAGTTTTTTCTGGAATAGTCCATGAAAGTCCAACAGAACTAATAGCAGCAAGATTAACAAGATAATCTGGTTGATACTTTTGTATTACTTCCTCTACTCTTTTTTTATCTAAAATATCTATATCTATATATGGAGCATTACTATTAAATGTTTTTTGTTTTTGAATATCTGAAGCAAGAACATTATCTCCATTATTAGAAAATTCTTGTATTAAATAATTTCCTACAAAACCATTTGCCCCTACAATTAATGCTTTTTTCATAATTTCTATTATTCCTCCTAATAACACGTCTTTATTATATAAAACAATATAAAAAAAAGCAAGTAAAATCATAGATTTACCTACTTTTTTGAACAATTTCTACAATATCAGAAATATATTCACCAAGAACTGGTATGTTAAGCGTTACAATTTTTTGCAGTAACATTACTAAAAGTGCTGTAATAATGGTTACACCAATACCAATGCCAATACCTCTTGAAATTCCTGCAATTAAATTAGTCCATAATAACTTTTTTCTGTCGCCTAACAATTGAGCAATTTCTAATAAATTGCTTTCTAATAAGTTTTTATTTAAGTTATCAATTTGTTTAATTAACAAACTCTCTTTTTCTTTTTTTTGAAACACTTTTTCCCTCTCAAAATATTTTTCTGTTTTTTTCTATGCTATAAAAAAACACACCTTTTTAATAGGGTGCGTTTTTTTATTTATTTTATACATCTAATTCATTTGCAATTATACTATTATCTATAGTTTCATTTAAGTTTTCTTCTAATTCATTTTGCACTTTATTTTGTTCTTCTACCAATACTTCTAATTTTTCAACAAGGTCTTGCAAACGCTTAACGTCTTTTCCCATCATTTCCCAGTTGTTGCTAGTGTTTGAATCATTTAAATTATGATTTGCTTTAATAATAGCATCAATTAAATCTTCTATAGTATCTGTATTTTCTATTTCAATATCTACTGCATTTTTAGAAACTAAATTTACTAATGCTTGTTTTAAAGTATCTCCAATTGCTACTTTGTTTCCTGCGGCAACAACTACTTTTTTCAAAGTTGGAAGTGCATCTTTTTCATTTAAATATTTCGTATAAATTGGCTCTACATATAGAAGTTCATCATCTAATGGAACTAAAATCATATTTTTGGTTACTGTTTTTCCATTAACATTTAAACTTTCTATTTCTTTCATAATTGTTTCATCTTGTTCTATTTGAGTATCTAGTTGCATTGGTCCTAAAATATTGCTATCTGCTGAGTATTTGTAAATGGTTAATTTACTATTAGCGTTGGTATCATAACTTCCCACTAAATAAGCAATGACATTTTGCCTTCCCTCTGGTGTATAAGGAAGAACTAATCCTAAACTTGCTTCATCTTCATTTTTAAGTTTTACCATTGTATAATATGGTTCTATTTCTGTTCCTGTTTTGCTTATTATTCTTCCTATACTATGAGTTGCTACTTTCCAGATATCATCGCTACGATACAATACATCTGGTTGAATATTGTGATATCTTGCAATAATATCAGCCTGAATATTATATAAATACTCAGGATATACAAAATGCTGTCTAATATCTACTGGTATTTCTTCTTCTAAATCTACAAATAAATCTGGGTAAATGTTACGATATGCCATAGCAATTGGGTCTGTTCTATCTGTAATATAGAAAGAAATTGTACCATCATAACTATCTACCAAAACTTTTACTGAATTTCTAATATAATTTAGTTCTAACCTGCTTGTTGAACTTTCACGAATTGTAGTTTTTTGTGAATATGGATAATTATTAGAAATAGTGTAAGCATCTAATACCCATACTAATTTTCCCTCTTCTGTTACTACCAAATAAGCATTTTCGTCATAAATTAAATATGGCATAATGGTTTTTGCTCTTTTTATAATGTTACGATTAGTTAGAATTTTGCTATCCTTTGTAACACTTCCTGAAAAGACTAATTTGGCATCTCCTTCTTTAATAGCAAGTATCATTCTATCAAAAAAGTTTAGGCTTAGGCCCGCTTCTCCTTGATACATATTTTCTACATTTTCTGCTAAGGCAGAATCTAAAATTGGATAGTCAAATTCTTTTTTATCTTTGCTATTAGTAACTACTGTGTTTTCTGTTTGAAGTCCAAAATAAATTCTTGGCTCTGTAATTGTAACTGCTTGGTTTGTTTCGTTAAAACCTTTTTGAATGTGGTTTAAGTTTCCACTTTCTTTAGTAGAAGTAGCAGAAGTAAGAATAGCACCATAGCCATGAGTATATTCATATGTTTTATTATTATAAGTTCCACTACTATTTACCATTTCTCTTGGTGATAAATATATAAGTTGTTCTTTTCCATCAATGTAATATTCTCCAATTTGAGTATTTCGGAAAGAATAATATCCTTTTGCTGTTTGACCATTTTGTACGTCTTTTAATACAATGTCTTTGCTTACTATAGCAATATTATTCAAAATATCTTGATATTTATTTAACTCTTTTGTAGTAATGTTTTCTACTGTGCTATCTAAGCTAATTTCTTCAATATCTATGCCATAAGCATTTTTTGTATATTGAATATTTGCCTCAATGTATTGCTTTTGAGTATCTAATTCATTATTGTTAATAAATAATGTTTCAGATACTATCATTACAAAAAACATACCAACAAGATAAATAGGAACCATAGCAACACATAACACTAATTTTCTTGTTTTATCTTGTTTGAATAGTTTTATACCTAAATATGCAGAAGTAACAATAACAAGTGCTAAAATGCGATACCCCCATAATTTTACCGTAACATCATTAAAGCCTGCTCCATATAGCGAATAAGAAGTCTGTCCATCTTCTAAAGTTAAAAATTTATCAGTTCCAATATCTTGTGTTTTAAATAGAATAAGAATAGCAAGTAAAATAGCTATAATCATTACTAAAGTAGTAACTTGCTTAATTAACTTACTTGTTTTTAATATTTTTCTATCTACTCCATCAAAAAATAAGTTGAATGAAGTGATATAGTAAGCTGCCATATATGCTAATAGTGCTATAGTAGCAATTAGAAAATACCAAATTGCAAGTTCAATAAATGGTTTTTGAAATACAAAATAACCTATATCTAGTCCAAAAATTGGATCTTGCATACCAAATTGTGCACTATTAAAACATAGCATTGCTTTTTCTAATATATAACTAGAAGTAGTAATACTAATAACAATAGCACTAATAAAAGCAATAGACTTATTTAATAGTTTTGGCATTGGCTTTTTTTCTTGGTCAAAAAATTCTTTTAGTCCTTTTTTAATTGCTACGTTTGTCGCATAAATCATAGTATAAATAATAATGAAATTACCAAATAATGTGATTGCCATATATTTTATATTTTGCCAAAATACACTTAGGTAATTTTCCCCTATTTCCATCATTTCTAAATAGGTTCCACGAAAGGCAATATACCCTATAATAATGGTAATAATTGCAACAATAAGTACAATAAAAAAGCGAGTTTTAATGTTTATTTTGCTTTGTTTTTCTTGTGTGTTTTTGGTTTCTTTTTTTATTTGCAACTTTTCTTGACCTCCTTGTTTTGTTTGTAGAAGTGTTTTTATATTTTCTTCTAATAGTACATAGAATATTTATTTTTAAATCTTACATAACTTTTTAATTGTTAAAGATTTTATTCTGCAAAAAATGCGTTTACGAAATCTTTGGCATTAAAAATTTCCATATCGTCTATTTGCTCACCTACACCAATAAATTTTATTGGTAATTTGTTTTCATCTACAATTCCAATAACTACTCCACCTTTTGCTGTACCATCTAATTTTGTTAGCACAAGTCCTGTAATATCTACTGTTTCTTTAAATGCTTTTACTTGCATAATTGCATTTTGACCAGTTGTAGCATCTAACACTAATAAAATTTCTTTTGAAGCCTCTGGTAGTTCTTTATCTATTACTTTTTTGATTTTTTCTAGTTCGTCCATTAAATATTTTTTATTATGAAGTCTTCCTGCTGTGTCACAAATTAAGACATCAGCATTGGTTTCTTTTGCTTGTTTTATAGCATCATATACAACAGAAGCGGGATCTGAGCCTTCTTCTTTTTTTACTATTCCAACTCCTGCTCTATTTGCCCAAATTTCTAGTTGCTCTACTGCTGCAGCACGGAAAGTATCTGCCGCTGCTACTACCACTTTTTTGCCTTCTTGTTTTAATCTGTTTGCTATTTTTCCAATAGATGTTGTTTTTCCTACTCCGTTTACTCCTACTACTAAAATAACAGATGGGGTGGTATTTAGTGCTAAACTGCTATCTGTTTGCTCTAAAATAGTTTGCATTTCTTCTTTTAAGGCTTCTTTTACTTCTTGTTCATCTTTTAGATTATTTAATTTTATTTTTTTTCTTAAATTGTCTATAATTTTTAATGATGTTTCTGTTCCTACATCTGACATAATTAAAATTTCTTCTAATTCTTCTAATAGTTCTTCATCTACTTTGCGAAACCCACTAAATACTTGGTTAATTTTTTCATCAAATGAAGTTTTGGTTTTATTTAAACCGTTTTTTAATTTATCAAAAAATCCCATAATTTTCTCCTGTTCGTTTTTAATTTTTATTTTTTACTATTATGGCAAAAAGATTATTTTTTCTAAAGTAGTCAAATTTATACTTATTTTTCGTACTTATTTTGCTTTTTAGTTTTATTTCTCATCTTTGCTTTTTATTGTTCCATTTTTTGCAAGTAAGCATGCTCCCATAATCCCTGGCTCTTTATATTGTGCTGTATCTATAATAGTATTTTGCGCTAATATATGTGCTTTTTCTTTAAATTGCTCTTTTACTTCTTCTAAGAAATATTCTTTTGACTCTAGCACTCCTCCACCTAATACAATAATATCTGGATTGAAGGTGCAAGATACATTTAAAAGTAAGGCTACTAAGTTTTTCTTAAATTCTTCTATTATTTCTATTGCTACATTGTTTTGATTTTTGTATAGTTCAAATAGTTCTTTGGTAGTTTTAATGTTATTATCTATCTTTTCTTTTGCGAAGCGGCATAAGGCTGTTCCACTAATTAAAGAATCGCTTGTGTTTGTTCCATCTAAAATCATTCTAGAAAGATAGCCTCCTAAAAAATGGCTACCATAATATATTTTTTGGTTACTAATGATTCCTCCGCCAAGCCCTGTGCTAATAGTAATATAGCATACAATGTTTTTTCCTTTTCCTCTACCACTTACCGCTTCTGCTAAGGCTGCTACTCTTGCATCATTTTCCATAAAAACTGGCTTTTGGAATTCTTTTGTTAATTTTTCTACTAATGGATATTCTTTTAAAATGCTAATGTTTCTTGCTGTTACAATTTGCTTGGTATCGTGGTCTACAGAGCCTGCCACTGCCATTCCAATTGCTTTTGCGTCTTTATAGTCTGGAACTTTTTTTATTAAGTTTTTTATTTTATTGTATAAATCTTCACTAGTTGTAACATTTTGAAAAGTTGGCTCCTTATATTCAAATGCAATATTTTCGCTTTCGTCCATTCCGCCTACTCTAATATTTGTTCCACCTAAATCTATTCCAATATATTCCATGTTTTTTCCTCTCTTTTGTTTTAACGTCTATATTATATCAATAATTGGGATTTTTTTCAATAGTAAAGAATCTAAAAAGACATAATAAAAGAATCTCTTGATTTGATTGATACTTAAATATTTTACAAAAATAAAGATAGAAGAGTTTTAATAACTCTTCTAAGTCTTTTAGGCTCCCGTCTTACTACAAAAGTAGTAGAGGGTTAAGTTAAATATATTTTAACATATAGTATTTAATTTGTCACTATTATTAAATTATTCTTTTCATATAATTACATTGTTATTCCATCTATACAGTTTTCGTATATAAATTGTTTTATAGTATCCATATTATTTGTAGTATAGTAATCAGACAATAATGTATTAAATTGTTCTAGTTTATTATCTGGCACTTTAATAATACCTTTTCCGTTTTGTATCATAATTTTATTTGCAACTATTGTACTTGTTCTTTTATTTCCATCCCAGAATAATTGTTTTCTCATACCATATAACATATATGTTATTGCTTTATTCGTAATATTGTCTATTTTTAAGATATCCTCTATTTCTTTATTTACTTCTTCCTCATTAGGAATTTCTGGTATATAATTAGTTCCTGTAATTTCGACTTTGCCGTGTTCTTAATTTTCCCCATTCTAAACTTTCATTTCTTGAAACATATTCATTTACTTTACATATAAATTTTAAATTGAATTCGTCTTCTATATTAGAAATAACAAATTTCCAAGCATCTCTTAAATTTAATATACATTGAATTTCATCTATTTTTAAATTTGGAATATTAACTCCTTCTAGTATTGTTTTTGTTTGTGGAAATGTTATATTTAAACCTTCCATTCTAGCATTTGCATATATATTTTCTATTAGATTTTTCTTTGCTAAAAACAAATTTTGTTCTAGTGTCATATTATATTTATCTTGCAATTTTTACACCTCTTTTTTCATAAATGTTACTATAGAAAGTATATCACATACTTTTTATAAATTGCAATAATTATTTTAAATGCTACACCTCTTTCCAAACCTCTTCTACAAAC
Organism: uncultured Clostridia bacterium; assembly: GCA_947599825.1. Taxonomy (GTDB): domain Bacteria; phylum Bacillota; class Clostridia; order TANB77; family CAG-508; genus UMGS1663. The sequence continues at coordinate 20,366 of CANQFS010000004.1, read as the reverse complement.
TGCCATGTATAGCCATTGTCAGAAGAAATATATTTGGCTCTTGTTTTACCTTGATTATAACCTCCTTCATAACCACCTGAAACCAATACTGTTAAAATACCATTTTCGTCTTGTGTTGGTAAATAAAAATAATCATAACAATCTTGCCATTCTTCTCCATTTGGGTCTGATAGCGAAAATTCACCGATTAGGAAATTGAATTGTTTCAAATGTTTTACTAGAATCTAAATTTTTTCTAATGCTTCCCTTTCCTTTTGTAAATTTTCTATATCAACATTTTTTATTTTTGCCTTTGATATATTCCACTCTTGCAAACTTAAACTCTTAGCATTGTTTGCTAGTCTTAACAAAATATCAACTATTTCTAATTTTTCCTTTGTTGTTCTATTTTCTTTATGCAATTCTTCCTCTAAAATATTGAAACTATCTTCACTTGCAATACTAGCAATATACTCGTAATCAACTGGCACACTGCTTATTTGTCTATCCATATTTTTCTTAATAATAATTCTTTCTAAATTCATATAATTAATGCCACAATAAACGCATAGCACAATAATAAAACATGCTTTTATAAAATGGACTTTCTTATAAAATAGTGAAATAACAATTGGAATAAAACATATAATTTCAGTTACTAAAATGATATATACAAACATTCTTAAATATGTTAGTCCATACTCCATTTCATACATATACATACGATACATAGAAGATATTGCTATTACAATAGTAAATATTACTAAAAGTAAATTTAAAATTTTAATTAACTTTTTATCATATCTATTAGATATTAAAATAATAGCAAAGTTAATTATAGAAACGAACATTAATTGGAAGAACCCTGTTCTTGCATAATTTGCATAATTAAATGCTTCTTGCGTATTAATTTTAGCAAATAAAGATTTAATTTGAATAAAACAAAATACCAAATAAATGACGTTTAGTGCAATTAAAAGTAATTTTATAGTAAATTCATATTCATTTTTTACATTTTTTGCTTCCTTTTCTTCTTTCTTATATTCTTTTTGTATTTTCAAAGTATAATTTAAGAAAAAAAGATAAAAAGCAACTATTATTACCACTCTTAGTATAAAATTCCATATAGTTGCCATATTTATATTTCTAAAGAAAACACTTACGTCAGAAAATAAACTTGCAAAAATGCTATCTGCAGATGCAAGTAAAATAAGAATAATTCCTACAACCACAAATACAAAAAATACAGAAATTGCTACTTTTTTCAATCTTTCTTTTTCAATTATTTCCTTCTTTCCTACCACTTTTTTAGTATTTTCCGTTGTAATTGTAATAGCATCTTCTAAGTCTAAAGCAGTATCTGTTGCAATATTTACTATATGAGCAGAGTTATTTGTTACAATTGCATACATTAAAATATGTAATAGTGCTAATACAAATAAGTTCATGGTATAAAATACTCTATTTGCAAAAATGAAATAGGTACTTCCCAATAATACAATAGGAATTAAAAGAAAAAATCCTTTTTTGTTGTATATTTTGTTCTTTTTATAAACAATGTAATATAAAATTCCATTTGCTAAAATTAGAAATAGGATAATAGAAATTCCTAGTTCTTTTCCATAAAATAAAATTGATTGAACAATAGATAATAAAATACTTCCTACTACTTCCATAATAAAATCCATTCCTTTCTCGTTTCACTTAAAAGTATAAAAATTAACTTCTTTGCATTAATTCATAAATAAGTAAGCCTAAGATTTTTTATTTTTGGTAATCTAAAATATCACCCGGCTTGCAATCCAAAACTTCACAAATTTTATCTAATGTAGAAAATCGAATTGCTTTTGCTTTATTTGTTTTTAAAATTGAAAGATTTGCAGGAGTAATTCCTACTTTTTCAGCCAGTTCATTAGATGACATTTTTCTTTTTGCAAGCATTACATCTACATTTACAATAATTGCCATAACTTTTTTCCTTTCTCGCATAATATCATTTTTTATAATTAGATTCATATTTTAAATAGTATAATCATTTTCTTCTTTATACTCTATTGCCTTTTTGTATATTTCATTTAGTATTTTAATTCCAATTCCAAATACAAAAAATAAAATTGTAAATGTAATAGAAAAGGTAAGAATATAAAATACAAATTCTTGTGTTAGTTTTTTTAGCATACAAAAAATTAAAATGCTTATTATAAAGTATAAAACTGCCATAAATAAACAGCTATAACTCACATTACTTAAACTTTTGGTATTTTCTTTGCAAAATAGTACATTGTTTTTTAAGTTTTGAAATATCTTCATAAATTGAACAATAATAAAAAGTGCCATTAAACCTGTAAAAATGACAATTGTAAATAAAACAAAATCAAACCAATCTTCAAGTCCATTATTATTTAAAATATCTCTTACTGTTTTAAATATAATACTAAATATTCCAATATCAATTAAACTTATTAAAGCAAATAAGCCATAAAGTCCTACTAATACTTTAGATGATAAACTTTTCTTTCCTAAAATTTTCATTATTTTTTCCTCCAGTATTTCTATTTATATCTCTTTTAGAACGTTAGCTACTGCCTAAGATACCTGTAATTTGCTTTGTTTAAACAGCTATCTTATTCTAAAGAGACATTTTTTATTTTGCATCATTATATTTCTTTTGTTTTCGTTTGTCAATATTTTTTTATTGTTTTTCAATAATTTTTATAAGATATTTTCATAAACAAATGGTGAAAAATAACCCCTCCTAACAAAAAATTTCATTAGAAGGGGTTATTTTAATTTTTGTGCGAGGTGTCTTATTATGCCGGCTCCTCGTTTTCGCAAATTGTTTCATTGTGCATTACTTCTTTTTGTGGACGCATTTTTATTACTAATACGCCGTCTTCACTTAATGTAACTTCAAAATACTTCGTTACTTGTGGATCTGCTACTAATAGATTATAAATTCTGGTAATAATCCCACAATCTGAAGCTTGGCATGCGTTTACATTTTCCATAGCAGTCCTTACTTTTTTATTGCTAATAATGACATAGCAACTCTTCTCATTTGTTTTTTCGGAATTTTCATATTTTAGTTTTATACGACAATATAGTTTTTTTCTATCTTCGTCATAAGAAACTATAACTGTTGAAACATAACACGGTTTATCTTCTTCCTCATTAGATGCTGCAAAAACATCTAAAATACGGTTAATATAGCATCTCGCCTGTTCATCTTTCAACTCATTTAACGTCGGTTTTCTTTTTATTTTTTCATACCGTTCTAGACAAATTTTTTCTGCCTTTTCACCAATTTCACTCATAATGTAATCCTCCTCTTGCTTTTTGAAATTTAAACAATTTGCTACTTTTTGCTATTAAACTAAATAAATAATAGCATAATTGACATAATTAGTCAAGTGTTTTTTTCTTTCTTCCATAACGAATGCTTCCAATAAGAATAATATTTACAATAATATTGCTATATCTAAGGCTCGCCATATTTATCTAGTACGGAAATCTCTCCTACAAGGAGAAATTTCCTACTATATAAAAATAAACCCTTCTAACAAAATAAATCTGTTTCATTAGAAGGGTTTATGGTTGACTTTTGTTTGAGGTGCCTTATTCTTCCGGCTCCTCGTTTTCGCAAATTGTTTCATTGAGTGTTACATCTTCTTCTGGACGCATTTTTATTACTATTTGGCTGTCTTCATCTGATGTAACTTCAAAATACTTCGTTACTTGTAGATCTCTTACTAATAGATCATAAATTCTGGCAATAATCGTATTATCTGCAGCTTCGCATGCGTTTACATTATTCATAGCTTTCATTAATTTGTCATTGACAACGAGGTTATAGTCTGTTTCATCATCAATGTCATCAAAAAATTGCACACTGCAGTTTAGGCATTTATAACATAAGTCATAAGAAACGATAACTGTCGAAACATAGTACAGCTCATTTGATGCTTCAAAAACCTCTAAAATGAGGTTAGCATAGTGTTTTGTCTGTGCAGTTACTAACTCCTTTTCCCGTCTTATCATTTCAGTTTGTTTCCTCCAAATTTTTTCTGCTCTTTCACCAATTTCACTCATAATGTAATCCTCCTTTTGCTTTTTGAAATATTGACAATTTGCTACTTTTATTTTATTACTTGCTAAAATATATCATATTTTACATAATTAGTCAATACCTTTTCTATTTTATTCTTTTTCTAATAGCCAATCAATTATATTTTTATGAATAATTCCATCTCTTGAGAAATTTGTATTATCTAATGAAAGAACATATTTAGGATAGTTATCCTCTATCTCTTTAAACGCACCAAATTCCCTATTTTCAACTTTATCATTTGTTAATAAATATGCAACTTGAAAATATATTTTTTCTTCTGTTTTTGTTGCAATAAAATCTATTTCTCCATCTTTTGTTTTTCCTATATATACATCATATCCTCGTTCTAATAATTCATTATATACAACATTTTCAATTGCAAAACTCTTGTTTATTTCAAAATTATTGTTTTTTATTTGAGCTATTCCTAAATCTGTCATATAATATTTATTTAATGTTTTCAATATTGCTTTTCCATGAATATCATATCTATATATTTTGTTTATAATTAAAGCTTTGCATAATGCGTCTAGGTACATATATAATGTTTCAGTTGATACAGATTTTCCTTCGTTCTTTAAAAATTTCATAACATTTTCAGCAGAAAATTTACGCCCTGTAGTATCTACAATATATTGTAATAATAAATCAAATAACATAGTATCCTTTATTCCTAGTCTTTCTACTACATCTCTTAATATAATAGAATCAAATACACTATGTAAATAATCTTTTATGTTGCCTTCTTCTGTAAATTGAGTTCTATTAGGAAGTCCTCCCCATTTAACAAAATCCCAAAAAGTTTCTTCTGATTTAGCTTCTTTGTTAGTAAGTTCTACATATTCCTTGTAACTTAATGGATAAATATTAAACAATACATATCTTCCAGACAGAACAGTTGATAATTCATTTGATAATAATTTACTATTAGAACCAGTAATAAATATACTTATATTGTCTATAGATGCTCTTAATGAATTTACTACTTCTTCAAATTTTTCTACCTTTTGAATTTCGTCCAAAAATACATAATATTTATTATTATCCTTTATTTTTTCTTTAATATATTCATTTAATTTTCTATAATCTTGTAATTTTTCAAATTCTATAAGTTCGAAATTTACATATATTATGTGTGCATCATCTATGTTTTTTTCTTTTAGCTCATTCATTATTTGTTTTAATATTACAGATTTTCCGCATCTTCTTATTCCAACTAATATTTTTACAAGGTCACTATCATAAAAACCTCTTATTCTTGATAAATACATTTCTCTTTTTAACATTTTCATCACCTATACTAATTATAAATGAATCTATTATATTTGTCAAGTTATTTCGCAAATGAGAAATAACTTTTTATTTTTTTAAAACATATTTCTCTTATTAGAAATATGTTATTTATTGTTGCAATAATATTTAGCATAATTATTCAAGTGTTTTTCTTTTCTTAATCGCATAAAGAGTGCCACCAATAAGAACAATAGCCACAATAACACCTAAAATCCACCAATTTGCATTTTCTTTTTGCTCTTCTTTTATTTCTTCCTTTTTGTTATTTGCTTCTTGCTCTTCTAAAATAGTAGATAATTTTTCCGCTTCTACTTCCGTTTCTTCTTCATATTGTGCCTGTTCTTCTTCGTTTCTTCTATGCACTACAATTTCATATGTTTTATTTGTTATTCCATCTGTTGCAGTTACCACAACTTTCACAATATTATTCCCAACCTGCATAGTGTTGTTTCCCTGAAGTTCAACTTTTGCATTTGGATTTTGTGGAATTGCAAGAAGATTGATTTTTTCAGTAGAAAAAGGAATTTCCGCTTCATAATTTAAAGTATTGTTATCAAAAGAAGGATATAACATTGCTTCTTGAAGGGCAAGAGTTTCTAAATTGGTATTTGCCGCTTCTATATTTTGTGTTTTTGTTACAAAAATTTGATAATTTTCTTCTTTGCTACCATCTTCTGATACTACATGAATGTTAATAGTATTTTTTCCTAACTGTAAATTTTTATTTCCTGTTATAGTTACGCTAGCCTTCTCATTTTCTGGAAGTGCTGTTACATCTAAACTTTCTACAAAATTATTAACAACTATATAATATTGTTTTACTTCTTTTTGAAATTGTGGGCTAATTCCTTCTTGATTTAATCTTAATACTTTTAAATTAGCACTACTTGGATTCGTTTCGCTTTCTTCTTGTATTGGAAGTTCTTCATTTAAATTAATCGTTTCTTCTAAACTAATGTCTTCTTGCTTTCCTATTTGAACAGAAACTTGTTTATTGTCTATTTTAATGCTTTCTCCATTTTCATTATAAAACTCTCCTGTTACTACAATACTTGCGGTTCCTTCTTCTTTGGCTTTTAATACAAAATCTCCTATTTCTAGTTTATCTTGATTTTTTCCATTTTCCGAAAACCAAGTAGTAACAATTCGATTGTTGCTATAATTAGAATTTTCTGGACCTTTACTATATTCTAATTTTTCTTGGTCAAAATAGATTTCTAACGTACAAGCAGCAATTTGTGCATCTATCATTTGTATTTTAAAACTAATTTCTTCCTCTTTTTCGATTTGTTCTTTTTCCAATATTATATTAATTTGTGTTTGCGCTAATGTTATAGTAGTACATACAAGAAAAAATAAAATTACAATTATTCCTATTTTATATTTCATTTTAAAATTCATTCCTCTCTTTCTTTTCTTGCAAGACACACATAGTGATGAAACATTGAAACATATACTTTTTCGCTTTTTTCTATTTGCTTGAAATATACACTTTCTCGTTTTTGTTACTTTGCTTGAAATATAATTTGCCTGAACCTATACGTAGTAACCAAATTATTTAGTACATATAGATACCATCTATTGTTCAATTTCTTGTAATTCTAAAATATGTCTTTGAATTTTTAACATATCAAATGAAGTAGGATTTCTTCCATTTTTGCTTGTTCCACCTGCAAGATAAAAAATTCCTTGTAATCTTTCTAATTCTAATATATGCCTTTGCACTCGTAATAAGTCTATACTATTGATTTTTGCATCTCCACTTACATCTCCATAAATAAGAATATAATATTCCATTCTAACCACATTATTTTCATCTACAACTTGAATTTTTCCACCTGTACCAACTGTTTGCTCATCATTTAATTCTTTGCCTTCGTAGTTAAAAATTTTAATCGTATAAGAAGTTTGTATTTTCTCTTTTATCTGTTTTACAGTCATTTCTTCTAAATTCCAACCACTAATAATATTTTGTTCGATTTTTAAATTCTCGTCAAAAATAATTTCTCCCTCTTGCAATTTTGGAACTACCGTAACTTGTACTTCTTTTGTAAATTGCTTATCTTCGGTTTGCACAATAATTTTAGTGTTACCTTTTTGCTCTGCAGTTACTTTTCCATCTCTATCTACACTTGCAATTTCTGGCTTTTCAGAAGTATATATTACATTTTGAATATCAGCATCTACTGGTGTAAAAATAGGCGTAATTACAAAAGTATTTCCTTCTTGTAATACAATGCTTTCACTATTTACTTGCATATCTGTAATTGGTGTGTAAACTTGTATTGTAATGCTAGCATTTACATTATTTTCTTTTGCTTTTGCTGTAATTACTGTTGTACCAGATGATAAAGCAACTATGTTTCCTTTTTCATCTATACTTGCCACATTTGGTTTGCTACTTTCATAAGAAATTTCATAGTTTTTAGCTTCTTCTGGTGAAATAGAAATTGCTACTTTTTGCGTATCTCCTTTTTTCATTTTTTCATTTTCTACCGATAATGTAATACTTTCAATTTGAACTTTAGGAGCCTCTTTTAAATAATTAGAAAAGGCATAGCCAACCATTCCATTAGGAAGTAATACCTTGTCCCATAATTCACCTGCTTGTCTACCTTTAGCAATTCTAGTCATTATAACATTTCTATCTATTTGAATTAAAGATTCATAAGAAGTAGATGGTCCTGTTCGAATATTTAAGGTATTTTGCACATCAGCATATACTCTTGTGTTATCCTCTATAAAATCGCTTTCTAAAATATTAGGATTTTGGCATAATGTTTCTGGCATATTGTTATAAACTGGAATAATAAAAGTCATACTATTTTCTAAAATTCCTGTAGAAGAATATCCACGATAAATAGAACTAGACTCGCTATAAGGGGCTAGCACATTTGTCATATATTGATGCCAGAATAGTTCTTGTGAAGAATTAGAAGTAACATGAAATTTTTGCAAATACAAATTATTTTGCCCTACGTTAATATAACTAGAGCCAATAAAAATAGCACCACCGGTAATGGCTCTTTCTTTGGTGTTCCAAGGAAGAAGATATTTGGCTTTGGTTTCCTCACTTGCTCCTTTTCCATCTCTAGCATAAGCAAGTCCATTTTTTATTGCTCCCAACGGCTCATTTGAACTAGTTGCACCAATATTATAAAAATTGTATAGTCCTTCATAACCTGGAACTGTTCCACTAATTGAACTATTTGATAAAAATGGTCCCATTTCTTGCTTAATACGAGAGGCTAAGTGATAAGGACTTACTCCGTGAGGTTCTTCCTGCTGATAAAATTAAATCAGAATATTTTTGGTTCATTACTACCTTGCTTCCAGTGCTTGTTAAATATTCTACCAAAGTGTTGTAAAATTCGGTTCCATATAGTATTTTTTCAACTCCGTCTAAATTATTGTTTGTGGCAGCATCAAAGGATAATGCTTCAAATTGGAAAATTCGAACATCATTTAAAAAATTTCTTGGATCCATACAATATTCTAACGCCATTTTAGAACTATCTACCCAACCTGAGTCTACTTCTACGTTATATTGTCCGGGCGTTGTATTTTTCCACCTATCTGAATAAGATTTTGGCACTAAGTTTTTTCCAAATTCATTTTCTTTTGCTATCACATAGTTCCAATCTAAATTTGTATATAGCGCAACGAAATTCCAATTTGGGTGATTTTTTTGCAATTCTTCTATATACGGTTTATATGAACTTGGAAAATCGGCAGCATAGCAAATTGAAGCACAACTAATAAAGGCACAGGTCAAAAGAAAATCTATTGCAATTAGTAATTTTATAATTTTGTTTTTCATGGAATTTATGTCCCTTTCTCACTAAAAATTGTTATAAAACTTGCTTATTTCTTGTTTTATTTCTTATCTTTATTTGCAAAAATTCTTGATATTAACTTTCGTCTTTTTCAACCTCTTGCACAATTAAACTATTTAAGTAAAATTCTTGCTATTAACTTTCATCTTTTTCAATTACTTGCACAATTAAACTATTTAATTAAATTTCTTGCTATTATCTTTCGTCTTTTTCAACCGCTTGCACAATTAAACGATTTTTCGAATAATTGACACAAGTAATAAGAGTAACTATTCTTTTTCCTTGTGTTTCTTGCATAATAGGTGCTGTATTTTCTGGTTTTACTCTGTATATTTTATCTATAGTATAAACATATTTTCCATTTTTATTATCACTTAAGTATAATTCATCGCCTGCTTCTAAATCAATAAGATGATTAAACATATTTTCCTGCTGATAGTTATGCCCTGCAATGCAAAAATTGCCTACTTCATTAGGCTCTGGTCCCCAAAATTTAGAGGCACAAACTTTCATACCTTCTTGTGTATAATATTTTAAAATATAAGTATTTAAGTTAATTTTAGGCACTTCTAATTTAGCAATAGTAGAAAAACCTAAGTAGTTTTCTTCAATTTTTTCGTTTAATTTGTGCTTATCTAACCTTAGATTTTCTTCTTGATTATATAAACCGTTTTCTTCAATGTTTGTGAAGTTTGTAATTGAAGTTCTTTCTATTATAATTTGATTTTCTTCTAATAATGCAATTTTTTCTTCTTGAATATATCCTGAAATAGCAAACAAAATAATAGCAAATATAAGCGCTAAAATAGCAAGTCTTATCTTTGCTTTTATCCTTTTTCTTTGTCTTCTTGTTTTTCTTGTTCTTCTTGTTTCTGCTTGCTTCATATTTTTCCCTTCCTGTGAGATTTGTAAAATGTACCAAAAGGAAACGTCCCCAAAGGTACTTTTTGTACCAAAAGGAAACGTCCCTAAAGGTACTTTTTGTACCAAAAGGAAACGTCCCTAAAGGTACATCTGTCCCTTTTGGTAACTTATAAAATATGTAGTAGATTTCTTTTAGGTTTTTCTAAAAGAAATCTATGCTATTTTAGTCCTTCTTTTTTAATACAATATAAGCACTAACTAGAATTACAACTATTGAAAGAATTGAAGCATAAATAGTATTTCCTGTTTTTGGTAAAGTACTTGGTGTTTTATTTGTATTGCTTGATGGTGTTTGTGGCTCTGGCTCTGGAGTTGTTCCTTGTTCTGGTGTTTGAGTGCTTGTTGCTTTTCCTACTTTTATTTCAAATGTGTTACTTGCTATAACAGCATCTGAATCATCACGATTGATTAATTTTAAAGTAAGATTATAAGTTCCTTCTCCACTGAAAATTCCTCTTGCTTGTATTTTCTTTGCTACATCTTTACCACCGATTGCATCTCCTTGTTCACTTCCCCAGCCGCTTTCAATAATGTCGTATTGTTCATCTTCGTCTTTTTGTGCTAGAAGTTGCATATCTTGCCCTTCTGGTCCTGTTAGAGATGCTACTAATCTTGTTTTTGCGAAGTTCTTACCCATGCTAGAAGAAACAACGATTTCCATATCTTTTTCTTCTTCTGGAAGAATGTCTCCGGTATAATTTAACGCTATTTTATAATCTTCATAAATTGGCTCTACAATTAGTTCTTTTATAGTTTGGCTGGTTGTTAAATAATATTCTATTGTAGCATTAGGATTTGCTAAGCCTTCTAAGCTAACTGTTAAACTTGTTGGATTTGTGGTTGTTATTACATCTTCTCCTTTTGCTTTGAAAGTAATTGACATACTATTTCGTGGATTTTGTCCTTGAACTTGCTTATAAGCATAAGTAACAATAACTTTTTCTCCGGTATTGTTTGCATCACCGCCTTCTGCTGAAACATATTCTAATAAGTTAGCATCATAATCAACTTTAGCTGTGTAAGCGCCCATGTCTGTTCCAAATGCTATATTTAATGTAACTGTTTCTTGAGGGTGAACAGTTTCTTTATCTATTGTTATTTGAACAGTTTTTAATTCTTCTATCATGCTTACTGCATAACTATTTATAGAATATGTTAATAAAAATAAAACAAGCAATATTGTAATTAAACTTACTATTTTTCTCATAAATTTTTTCCTCCTTTTTTGATTTTATAGTAATATTATGTCGCTTTTTCTTGTTTTTAGTTTAGAAAGTTTTTGGCTTTTATGAAAATTTTTCCAAATTTTTATATACTCTTAATATTTTCACAATTCAAAAAGCGATAACTTTATTGTTACCGCTTTTTGTTTTTGTTATGAAATTGTTCCCAAGAAAAGATCAAGAACGTTGTTTGTGATGCTCCCTTTGTATACCAAATCTGTTAAAACAGTGTCATTACTTTGTTTTAACATTTCATGAAAATCTGCCACAGATTCGAATAAATTCTCTTCTGTAAACGTGTAATCTTCATGGTTAAGCATTAAAACAATAAGAACTAACTCGCGAAGTTTTTCCTTTGGAATTTCCTCTGTTTTTATTTTTTCGATAGAAGCAGATTTTAAAAGTTCCAAAAGTTCTTCTTTCATTTCTTCTATTTCCCAAGTAAGTTTACTTGCCATTTTGTCTTTTTGTATTGGTTCTTTAGCCTTTTTTTCAGACTCACATATTTTTTCTCTAACTGCTAAAATTAAATTTGAAGCATTTTCCTCAATAACATGTGAGCCACTGTTTCTAGCAAAAGTTTCCACTGTTTTAATGAATTTATTTGCCTCATATGTTTCTTTTATACACTTTTGCACCACATCTTTGCTTTCTTTTTCTAACTCATTTCTCCGCGTGGCCACCTGCAATAAATCAGTTGCGCTACGTAATAACTCTACATTGTTATTTTTCATCTTTATCCTCCTTTTAATTAAAATGGTGATATTATTTGCAATTTCAACATTTGTATTATATATTATTTTTTCATTTTTTTCAATATGTTTCCATAATTTTTGCAAATATTTTTTCAGACATTTTTATTTAAAATTTGCATATTAATGAAATTTTCTTTATTATATGATAAAATATTATTTATAAGATTTTGCTGTAAATATTACATTTATTATACAGGAAGGATTGCTTAAAATGAAATTAAAATATATTATAACCAAACAAGATGAAAATAAAACTGTAAAAGAAATTCTTTTTTCGCATTTTCAAATTTCGCATCGACTTTTGACGACTTTGAAACGCGAAAATAGTATTTTTCTAAATGATTCACCTACTTTTCCTAATCATTTAGTAAAGAAGAGCGACGAATTATTAGTTTTATTTGACTATGAAGAAGATAATTCTAACATTGTTCCAAAAGAAATGAAACTTTCTATTGTTTATGAAGATGAGGCTTATTTAGTAGTTAATAAGCCTGCTGGCATTCCAGTGCACCCTTCCATTTTGCATTATGAAGATAGTTTGTCTAATGGAATTGCTTTTTATTTTAATCAAATTAGTTTAAAGAAAAAAATTAGACCTGTGAATCGCATTGATAAAGACACTTCCGGGCTTGTTGTTTTTGCTAAAAATGAATATGTTCAAGAGTGTTTAATTCGCCAAATGAAAACTGATATGTTTCAAAAAACTTATCTTGCTATTGTAGAGGGGTTCATTAAAGAAAAACAAGGAACTATTAACGCTCCTATTGCACGAAAAGAAAATAGTATTATAGAAAGATGTGTTTCTAATTCAGGCAGTCCTTCTGTTACGCATTATAAAGTTTTAGAGGAAAAATTTTATAATGATTTTCCTATTTCAATTGTAGAGTGCATTTTAGAGACAGGAAGAACTCATCAGATCCGTGTTCATTTTAGTTTTATAGGGCATTCACTTTTAGGTGATGATTTATATGGTGGAAATCTTAGTTTTATTAAAAGACAGGCTTTGCATAGTTTTAAAGTTTCTTTTGCTCACCCTATTACGAAAAAAGAAGTTAATTATGAGGCTCCACTGCCAGAAGATTTAAAGGCTTTTTTAAATTAGATAGTACGTTTATTAAATAGTATTAAATAGCATGTTAATTAAACAACATTAAATAGCATGTTAACTAAATAGCACGAAATATCACGTTTATTAAATAGTATTAAATAGCACGTTAACTAAATAGCATTAAATAGCATGTTAATAAAATAGTATTAAATAGCACGTTAAAAAAATGAAAAAATTAAATTTTCTATTTTAATTTTTGGTATTGAAAAAATGCAAACAAAAAACTCGGCTTATCTTTCCGAGTTTTTTGATATTACATAAAAAATATAAGTAAATCTATAAGCCGGGTTCTGTCGTGAATAGTCATTTATCTACTTCTTATATCACTATAAGACTCTAACAGCCACCATGTTTAGAAGATGACGAGCAGTCTTGACCTTCTATTTACGGTGTTGCTCCAGGTGGGGTTTACACGGACCTTCTATGTCACCATAGAAGCGGTGAGCTCTTACCTCGCCTTTTCACCCTTACCTAAAAATAGGCGGTTATTTTCTGTTGCACTTTCCTTAAGGTTACCCTCACAAGACGTTATCTTGCACCATTGCTCTGTGGAGCCCGGACTTTCCTCGTACGCTGCCTTTCGACCTTGCTATACGCGACTATTCAATTTACTTAACCTAAGTATTATTATAATAGCAATGATTCAAAAAGTCAAGACGGAAAGATTTAGGGCAAAGTTCAAATTTCATTGACAAACAAAAAAATTTGGACAAAATTCAAATTTCATTAGCAAACGGAAAGATTTGGACGCGTCCCAAATCTTTCCAATTTAAAAATGCACTAATTCTTCCATGCTATTACGATACTTGATATAGAATAATTCTTTGTCTTGCTTGTCTATTGTATTATTTAACTCGTTTAATGAAACATAAATTTTACTAATTTGACTTTGTTTTTGTTCGTTTGAATTTATGCTATTCATAATATTTGAAAAATAACTAATTGCATTTTGCATTTGTTTTTTTACTTCGTCCCATTTATCCTGCTCTACAAATGCATATGCATTTAATATACATGTTTTTGTATAATCTATATTAATTTCTTGCATATCTTTTGAAATTTGGCTTCGATAGTTAGGAAGTAAAGCATACAAACTTGCTAAATTGTTTAACATGACTGTTTTATCTTCTTGTTTTGCGCTTAAAGTTACTTGGTCTAATGTAGAAGAAAAATTCAAAATATCTTCATTTTTCACATTTAATTCATGCAAATCTACTATCATGCTTGGCCATGTAGAATATATAATTTCTGTATTTGTTTTTATATAGTCCCAATCAATTTCTGGTTTTTCATTTGTTAAAATGCTATTGTTTTTTACAGCAAATTGAATGTTATCTTCTGATGATGTGGTTTGCTCTTTACTTTCTGAATTTTCAGATTTTTGAGAAGAGCCTCCTTGTGATGAGCCCCCTTCTCCTTGTTGTGAATTGCTACCACTTTCTCCTCCTTGTTCTGAGCCACTACTAGAGCCACTTTCAGAGCCTCCTGATGATTCCTGATTTTGCTTAGAATTTTCTTTATTATCTATATTTTGCTGTACCACAACGCTATTTGAAAAACGAATTTGATTTAAATGATTCATCATCATAATAATTTTATTTTCTAAATATGCAATTTGTTCTTCTGCTTTATTATCTAGTCCTGTCTCTTCATTTTGTGTTGCCATTACATATACAAAAGCAGATATAGCAATAATTATGGCAATAATAATAATTGTCAATATTATTTTTTTCATAGTCTATTTCATTCCTCTCTAGTGCACAAGTGAGTTTAAAAATTTGCTTTTTTATTTTTTTCGCATTTTGCACTTCTTTCTTTGTAGTATGATAAATTTTTTCAATTTTATTCCTTGTATAAATCGAAAAAAATGAAAAATACTAACATAAAAGGAGATTTTGACGATGAAAACATTTATTAAATTATTTAGCAATGAAGAAGGTGAAATTGAGCGCTTTTTGAAGCAATTTTATTCTAATTTAGATGATACTTCGGAAAATTATCATTCTTTATTAGAATGGGAAAAATCTTTTGAAAATCCTATTGAAATGGCAGATATGATAGGTGTTTTTATTGATAATATAGAAAATTTTAAAATAAATATGTGGGTTTGTTTTGATAAAGATATTTTAATTAATGTAACTGAGCACAATGTAGATGATTTGATTCGTTATATGTATGAAAGATACCCATATTAAGAAAAATATTCTATTTTTCTAGTAAAATAGTAACTGGTCCATCATTTAAAAGTTCTACTTTCATGTCAGCACCAAAAATGCCATGTTCTACAACAATATTTTCTTCCTTACATTTTTCTATAAAATATTCATATAATTCGTTTGCTTTGTCTGGCTTAGCAGCATTTGTAAAACTTGGCCTATTTCCAGAAGAGCAATCTGCATATAGGGTAAATTGAGAAACAATTAAAAGTTCTCCTTTTACGTCCTTTAAACTAAGATTCATTTTTTCATTTTCATCTTCAAAAATTCTTAATTTTAATAATTTCTGTACTAAAAAATCTACTGTTTCCTTTGTATCTTCTGGTCCTACGCCAAGAAGGACCAAAAAACCTTGTCCTATTTTTCCTACTATTTTGTTATCTACCTCTACACTAGCATGTTTTACTCTTTGAATAACTAATTTCATATATATTTC
Organism: uncultured Clostridia bacterium; assembly: GCA_947599825.1. Taxonomy (GTDB): domain Bacteria; phylum Bacillota; class Clostridia; order TANB77; family CAG-508; genus UMGS1663. The sequence continues at coordinate 4,488 of CANQFS010000004.1, read as the reverse complement.
TCCTACACCATTAGGGACGTTTCTTTTTGGTACATCTGTCCCTAATGGATATCGTTTTATAATGATAATATAAATATTTATCAATGTACCAAAAGGGACAGATGTACCAAAAAGAAACGTCCCCAATGGTACCTCACTCTGACTTTTTGTCTCTTGTCATTAAGATATTTACTCCCTCTTTTGGACTTAAGCCATTATATAGCATGTCATATACAGTATTTACAATTGGCATGTCTACATTATATTTTTGTGCAAGTTCATGAGCTACTTCTATGTTGTCTACTCCTTCAATTACCATTCCAATTTGCTTTCTTGCATCTTCTAATGACATTCCTTGGCCCATTAGTTTTCCTGCTGTTCTATTTCTGCTATGCTCGCTAAGGCATGTGACAATTAAGTCTCCTAGCCCTGTTAAGCCATAGAAGGTTTCTCTGTTTCCTCCTAATGTTTCGCCTAGTCTTGCTATTTCTGTTAGTCCTCTTGTAATTAAGGCTGCAAAGGAATTATCTCCAAGTCCTATTCCTGCTGCTACCCCTGCACAAAACGCTATAATATTTTTTAAGGCTCCTCCTAGTTCTACTCCTTTTACGTCTGAAGAAGTATAGACTCTTAGATTTTCATTCATAAAAATGTCTCTTATTTCATTTGCTATTTTTTCGTTTTCTGATGCTACAACCATTGCTGTTGGAATTGCTTTTGATACTTCTTCTGCATGGCTTGGTCCGTGATAGAATAGCTAATTTTGTTTTTGGTAATTCGTCTTTAAATACTTCGTCTAAGGTTGCTAATGTTGATGTTTCAAATCCTTTTGAACATATTACTATTGTTTGATTTATTATATATTGCTTATATTCTTTTACTGTATTTCTTGTGAATTTTGATGGCGTAACGTGTAAAATAATTTCTGAGCCTTTTATTGCTTCTTCATAAGAAGTTGTACAAATAATTCCTTCTGGAATTGTGATTTCTGGTAAAAATTTACACTTTTTTTCTTTATTTATTAAATCAGCTTCCTCTTGCATAAAAGACCAGATTTTTATTTCATTTCCTAATTTTGCTAAGTGAATGGCAAGGGCTACTCCCCAACTTCCACTTCCTATAATTGCTATTTTTTTCACTTTTTTCTCCTTTTCAATTTGCTAAATTTATTTATTTTTACAATTTTTTATATCTTTTAATTGTTTATCTTTCCTTGCTTTTTATCTTTCCTTATTTTTATATTTTTTTAAATTGTTTATATTTCTTTACTATTTATATTTCCTTATTTTTATATTTTTCTAAATTGTTTATCTTTCTCTACTATTTATATTTCTTTATTTTTTAAATTGTTTATCTTTCTTTGCTATTTATCTTTCCTTATTTTTATATTTTTTAAATTGTTTATCTTTCTTTGCTATTTATCTTTCTTTATTTCTTTACTTTTTTAAATTGTTTATCTTTTTGCTATTTATCTTTCTTTATTTTTATATTTTTTAATTGTTTTTCTTTCTCTATTTTTTACTTTATCCAATTTTCAAATGTCTTATTTTTCGGTTTGTTTATTTGCAGTTTTTAAATTTGCTATCTTTCTTTTAATAAAAACCGGAACTAAGAAATCTATGCCCAAGTCTATCGTCTTCGACAATGACTTCCCTAGAGTATGAAATATAGTGCAAATATAATATAAAAATAATAGAGAAGGGGTGTCCCTAGCGTTCCATTTTGGAACGAAAAGGGGCGTCCCTCCTGTTCACCTATTTCTTTAAATTTTTAAAATCTATTTTATTTTCAGTTCCTGAAAGCAAACGTTTTACATTTTCCCTATGGTTAAATACTACTAAAACCGCAAGTAAAATGCTGTATATAATATAGTTTCCATCTACTAAATAATTGTTATGTGGCATAAATGTAATTAATACAGGAAATAAAATAGCTGCTGCTATAGAACCTAATGATACCATTTTTGTTAAAATCATTAATACTAGTGCAAATACTAGGCAGATAAGTCCAATATTCCAGTTTGTTACTAATAGAACACCTAATGCTGTTGCTATTCCCTTTCCTCCTTTAAATTGGAAGAAGATTGGGAATGTGTGCCCTAATATAACTGCAATTCCTGCAAGTTGAATTAGTAATGCTTTGTCAATTCCTTCTTTTACAATAAGTCCTGCAATGTAAGCTACTAAAACTGCAACTACTCCTTTTAGAATATCACAAATTAGTGTTATTATAGATGCCTTTTTTCCTACTGTTCTTAATACATTTGTGGTTCCTGCATTTCCACTTCCTTTTTGCCTTACATCAAATCCTGCCATTTTTTTACTAATAATAACTGAAAAACTAATACTTCCTAATAAATAAGCTATAATTGTTACAATAATATAAGTTGCCATTTTTTATTCCTCCCTTTTTTAATTTGTTTTTGTTACAGAATAATGGTTTTCAATTTTAAGATGAATTATCAACGCTTTCAAGTTGTTAAACATAAGTGCATAATTTCAATATATTGTTGCTGTAGAGTTTGAAAGCATTTTTAAGTAAAAACTATTATCTAGTAATCTCCTTTTTCTAATTTTTCTCTTACGATTATTCTAACAGGTGTTCCTGTTAATGTAAATTCTTTTCGTATTTGATTTACCAAATATCGTTCATACGAAAAATGAAATAATTTTTTGTCATTTACAAATACAACAAATGTTGGTGGTTTGGTTGATGCTTGTGTCATATAGAAAATTTTCAAACGCTTTCCTTTATCTGTTGGTGGTTGCACGATTGCAATTGCTTCATTCAATACTTGATTTAAAACAGATGTTGAAACTCGCATTGCATTTTGATTTGCTACTTGGTTGATTAACTCAAATAATTGGTTTACTCTTTGCCCTGTTTTTGCTGAAATGAAGATTATTGGTGCATAAGATAAATATGCAAGCTGATTATAGACTTCTTTTTTATATTGCTCCATTGTGTGCTCGTCTTTCTCATAAGCGTCCCATTTGTTGATTACTATAATACTTGCCTTTCCTGCCTCGTGTGCTTCTCCTGCTATTTTTTTATCTTGCTCTGTTACTCCTTCATTTGCATCTATCATAAGAAGGCATACATCGGCTCTTTCTACTGCTAAAAGACTTCGCATAACACTATATTTTTCTATTTGTTCTTCTACTTTAGATTTTCTTCTAATGCCTGCAGTGTCTATAAAAACATATTTTCCAAATTCATTTTCAAATTCAGAGTCTATGGCATCTCTTGTGGTTCCTGCAATGTCGCTTACAATTACTCTGTTTTCTCCTAAAATTTTATTTATTAAAGAAGATTTTCCTACGTTCGGCTTTCCAATAACTGCTACTTTTATAGTGCTTCCGTCTTCTTCATCTTTAGTTTCTGGAAAGTGTTCATATATGGCATCTAGTACATCTCCAATGCCTAGGGCATTTACTGATGATACAGGATATGGAGTTCCTAGTCCTAAATTGTAAAATTCATAAATATCATCTGCTGTTTTACCAAAGTTATCTGCTTTGTTGCAAACTAGAACAACAGGTTTCTTCGATTTTTTAAGCATTAGGCTAATTTCTTCGTCGGTTGCTGTAACCCCTTGCTTCATGTCTGTAAGAAATACTATAACATCTGCAATATTTATAGCAATGCTTGCTTGCTCTCTCATTTGAGAAACAATTATATCTTCCGATTCTGGCTCAATTCCCCCAGTATCTATTAAAGTAAAGTTTCTTCCTTTCCATGTGGCATCTGCATAAACTCTGTCTCTTGTAACTCCTGGCTCATCTTGCACAATGGAAATTCTTTTTCCTGCTATATAATTAAAAAATGTGGATTTTCCTACATTTGGTCTTCCTACAATTGCCACGGTTGGCTTGCTCATTTGTTTCACCTCTTTTTACCATGTTTATTCTATACTATTTTTGTTTTTTCGTCAATGAAATATTGTGTTTTTCTATTTTTTATGTTATTATTGATGCGTAACCATTGTTGTAATACCTATTGAAATCATTATTTAAGGAGGTAGCATAATGACTAAAATGCAAAAAGAAATTAAAGAAATGGAAGCAGCCGGTCTTGATGTCGTTGCAGTAGATGAAGATGGTAAACTTACTTATGTAACTGGCGGTATTAACCAAGATACAAACTTCTGTGATTCTTGTCCTTATTTGGCTTTTCGGCAAGATCCGGATCCTTATGATTGGTTCCGTAGCGATGACCAAAAAGCAGTATGTGAAATAAAGAAAGCTGTGATTGAAGGTTCTTTGGAAAAGCCTTCTGAAATGGTAAACATTAGGAAGCCCTTGTGGTGTCCTTATTTAAAATGTTCATTAACTGAAGAAGAAGAAAAGAAGGCAAAGGAGCGGCTATCGTTTGATAAAAGTCGCTATGAGTAATACGAAAAACAAGGTTTCTAAATAGAAACCTTGTTTTTTCAGACTGTTGACAAAGTATATAAAAATATTTTGCTCAACAGTCTTTTCTTTTTTATAAAAATGTATTAAAATATAC
>CANQFS010000003.1 GCA_947599825.1 uncultured Clostridia bacterium | reverse complement strand
CTGGTATATAATCAAATGCAGTATCAATTTCTTGCATTTGAAATTTATCTTCTTCATTGATGTAGATTATTCCAAATCTATAAGTTTCCATTTTATTATCTGGATCTAGTTTATAATAATCTTCTAGTGGAAATACTCTAACAATAGCACTATTGTCTTCTGTAAAATTGAAATAAAACATTTGCTTTTGTAAAAAGTAGGTTGCTTCTGTATAGTGAACATCATAATATTGTCTTAATCTCATAATGATTTCGCCAAATTCTTCTTCTGGTAAATAATTGCTAAATCTTACACTACCAAGTACATTTCCTAATATCATAGGCTTTGTTGTATCAATATAGCCTTTATCATATAATTCTTGACAAGGCTTACAAATTGATTCTCTAAAATTTATTTGCTTTACTGATATTTCTGTACCTATAATTTCAAGTTCTATATCATCTACATATTTCATTATTAAGTCAGCTTGTTCTTTTCTTGTATAATCATTCCAAGTTCTAGTTCTTTCTTTATATTCTTTATCTAGTTTAATTTTGTTAATAAAATCAATATCTCTTTTTAGTAAAATATCTTTTGGTGTAAATCTTAATTCTTCTGCACAATCAGTATTATTTAGTTCATTTTCTAACTCTTGAATAGCTTTTTCGACTATTTTTCTTTCGTCATCATATTCTTTTAGTTCAAAAACTCCATTTATATAGGCTTTTTTAATTCTTTCAAGTTTATTTTTCTGCTCATTTATTTCTTTTTCTAATTGTTCTTTTGGCTCATCAAATTTTTGCTTTATCATAGGCAAGAAAAATTGATTTACAACAGAGTCATATTCTACTAATTCATTGATAAACTGACTGAAATAATCATTTATAATTTTTTCTTTAAATTCTATTTTGCAGTCATTACAATAGTAGTAAAAGTAAGTGTTTCCATTTTTCTTTGTAGTTGCTTTACCACCTAAAATACGATTACATTTAGGACACTTTAATTTTTGTAAATATAAATAAGTTAATGTTCTTTTGTAACTTCTTGAATTTTTCTTTTTCTGTACTTGGCAATCTTCCCACATCTCTTTTGATATAATAGGCTCTACTACATCTTCATAATAGGTAGGATGTTTAGTATTTTTTCCGTGAACAAAATCTCCTTTGTATATTTCGTTTTCAAGAATACCTACAATAGTTGAGTCACGCCAATTTTCTTTTCCTAATACTTTTTCCTTATTAAATAAATTACTTATCTTTTGATAAGATAAACCACTATAATACAAATCAAATATTCTAACTACAATATCTTTAGTAGAATAATCTATTACTAACTTCTTATCTTCGTGTTTGTAGCCTAATGGTGCAACATGGGGAATATGTCCTGACTTTATTGCACCAGCAAGACCTATTTTAGTTCTTTCGCTCGTTCTTTCTATTTCATTTTGGCTAACACTCATTAAAAGTCTTGAAATCATTTTACCATTTGCACTTGTTGTATTTATCTCATCATTTACACAGTCAAGATAAGCATTATTTTCATCTAAAAATGTCATTAAGTTTTCCCAGTCATAAATACTTCTTGTTATTCTATCTAGTTTTAAAGCAACAATTGTATTTACTTTTTTAGCTTTTATATCATCTTTTAATCTTTCAAACTCTGGTCTATGATTTCCTGTTTTAGCACTTATTCCAGCATCTTGATAGTAGTCTATAATTTCATAACCCTTGAATTTACAAAATGACTCTAATCTTTCTTTTTGTTCTGGAAGACTAAAACCTTCACGAGCTTGGTCTTCGGTTGACACTCTCATATATAAGCCACATTTTTTCTTTTCTTCGCTTTCCATTTACTACCTCCTAACAAAAAAGAGACATCAAAGTACAATACGAGTACTGTTGACATCTCTTAAATATGTTTATAACAAAATAAACTACAATATAATTGTAATATAATATAAATTTTTCAAAGTACTCATAAATATATAGTTCTTGACGAGCAACTATATATAATTTATTAGCCATATTATATCACGATTTTAAGAAATGTCAAATTTTTACTTTTTTTATATGTTGTGCAGATATTCTTCTAATTCTGATAATTTTATTTTTTTACACAGATTGGATACATAAACATCATTAGAATAATTAAATACTAAAAAAGTAATATTTTTAATAATTACTCTATGAGGCTCAATATACGAAATATTTGTCTTTTCAAGTTTTCTAATACTACCATTTATAAAAGTAGGATTAACTTTTGAAAACTCACATATAAATTCAAGCCTTTGCTTTAGACTTTCTTCAAATTGTAGTTCTTGCTTAATTATCTTCATTTTAGACACCATCCTTTCATTATAAATTTAGGATGATTTTTTGCAAAAGAAAAAATCAACCAGTTTAATTCTGATTGATTTTGTATCTACTGTTCTATAAAAAGTTCGAACAGATTCGTCGTTGGAGCGGGTAGCGAGAATCGAACTCGCGCTATCAGGTCGGAAGCATGACATTCTACCACTAAATTATACCCGCAAATAAAACTAATATTATTATACTGCATTTCAGGAAAGCTTTCAATAGAAAGAGCATAAAATAAATAATAAAATAAAAAAATTTTCAAGAAAATCTTGTCAAGCAAGAATAAAAATGATAATATAAAGAAAATAAAATTTAAAGGGGAGTAGCTTGTAAACTACTAATCAACAACCGCGAATTATTCTGGTTAGTAACCTATAAGGTAAGCAAGACTTTTAAAGAAAGGAGCATGAAAATGTAAAAAATTCTTTAAAAGTCTTGTTTTTGTATATAATAGTAAAAAAGGAGAAGATGTAATTTGGAAAGAACATGGTTTAACAAAACAGTAGAAGAAACTTGTGAAGTACTACAAACAAACGAAGAAAAAGGACTAACAGAAGAACAAGTAGCAGAAAAAAGAAAAGAATATGGCTATAATGAACTAAAAGCCAAAAAGAAAAAAAGCTTATTTATAAAATTCTTAGAAGAATTCAAAGACTTCATGATTATCATTTTAATTATTGCAGCAATTATTTCTGGTGTAGTTGGAGTTATTGAAGGAGAAGGCATTACAGACACCATCATTATTCTAATTGTAGTAATTGTCAATGCTATTATTGGAGTTGCTCAAGAAAGTAAAGCAGAAAAATCATTAGAGGCTCTGCAAAAACTAAGTAGCCATGCGGCAAAAGTAATTCGAAATGGAAATTTATCTGTTGTTCCTGCCAAAGAATTAGTACCAGGTGACATTGTGGTATTAGAAACAGGCGATTACATTGCAGCAGATGTAAGACTAATAGAAGCAGTTAATTTAAAAGTACAAGAATCTTCTTTAACAGGAGAATCCGTACCAGTAGACAAAAATACAATAGCAATAAGTGAAGAAAAAGTAGGAATTGGAGATAGAACAAACCAAGCCTTTTCATCGAGTTTAGTAACCTATGGTAGAGGCAAAGGAATAGTAGTAGAAATAGGAATGAACACAGAAGTAGGAAAAATTGCTGGAATTCTTAATGATACCATAGAAACTGAAACACCACTTCAAAATAAACTAAATAAATTAGGCAAAACATTAGGAATAGTAGCAGTTGCCATTTGCATTGTTATTTTTATAGTTGGAATTGCTATTGGAAAAAATGCTATGGAAATGTTTATGACAGCAGTAAGCTTGGCAGTAGCAGCCATTCCAGAAGGCTTAGCAGCAGTATCTACCATTGTACTTGCAATTGGTGTGCAAAGAATGGTTAAGAAAAATGCCATTGTAAAAAAACTTCCAGCCGTAGAAACTTTAGGAAGCAGTACTGTTATTTGTTCTGACAAAACAGGAACCTTAACGCAAAACAAAATGACAGTGCAAAAAGTATTTTATGATAATATTTTGCAAAATGTAGAAGATGCAAAAGTGAACAACAATAATGAAGAACTAAAGCAATTAGTATATATAAGTATGCTTTGCAATGATACAAAAGTAGGTCAAGATAATCAATTAACAGGTGACCCAACAGAAACCGCTTTAGTAGATATGGGCTTTGCACTTGACTTTAATCCAGCAGTTTTGGAAGAATATCCAAGAGTAGAAGAAATTCCATTTGATTCAGATAGAAAACTAATGACTACGGTTCACAAAATAGGAGATAAATACATTGTTTATACTAAAGGTGGAATAGATGAACTTCTAAAACGTTGCACAAATTATAATATAAATGGAGAAATAAAAACAGATTTAGATGAATATACAAAAGTCATTGAAGTAAATAATGAAGCAATGGCAAAAGAAGCATTAAGAGTTCTTGCCATGGCATATAAAGAATTAGACCACAAACCAGAAAAAGAAGAAATAAAAGACTTAGAAAGTAACCTAACATATATAGGAATGGTAGGAATGATAGATCCACCAAGAGAAGAAGCAAAAAAAGCAGTAGAAAAATGTAAAAGAGCAGGCATAAAAACAGTTATGATTACAGGAGACCATAAAATTACAGCAACAGCTATTGCAAAACAATTAGGAATTCTTGAAAATGAAGAAGAAGCAATTACTGGAAAAGAACTAGAAGAAATGTCACAAGAAGAATTAGAAAAAAATATTCGAAACTATAGTGTATATGCAAGAGTATCACCAGAGCACAAAGTGCGAATTGTAAAAGCATGGCAAAAACAAGGTGAAATAGTAGCAATGACAGGAGATGGTGTAAATGATGCACCTTCTTTGAAAACAGCAGACATTGGTTGTAGTATGGGAATGGTAGGAACCGACGTTGCAAAAGAAGCAGCCGATGTAATTTTAACAGATGATAACTTTGCAACAGTAGTATCTGCAGTAGAAGAAGGAAGACGTATTTACGACAACATTCTAAAAGCAATTCAATTCTTACTATCTAGCAACGTAGGAGAAATTGTAGTATTATTTATTGCAATTTTAATTACTCCATGGATTTCAAACTTCTTTGGCATTGATGTAAACTTAATTGTGCCTTTACTTCCAATTCATATTTTATGGATAAACCTAGTAACAGATTCTCTACCAGCATTAGCATTAGCAGTAGATCCAGCAGAAAAAGACGTAATGGATAGAAAGCCAAAGAAACCGGCTAAAGGCATTTTCACAAAAGGTATGACATGGCGCATTATTTACCAAGGATTGATGATAGGATTTATTACATTGGCTGCTTTCTTAATTGGTCTTGCAACACCAGAAGAAAACCTTCCTGTAATAGAAGGACTAACAGTAGAAGAAGTAAAAGTAGAAATTGGGCAAACAATGGCATTTACTGTTCTTGCCTTATCAGAACTTGTGCATGTATTTAATATTAGAAACAACAAAAAATCAATCTTCAAAACAAATCCATTTAACAATAAACACTTATTATTAGCCATTGGTGTATCTGTAGCATTAATGCTTGTAATTTTATTCATTCCAAGCTTAAGACATATCTTTAGTATACCAGTTCTACCAACAGCTAACATTATAGAAGTAATTCTTCTAGTATTATCGCCAATTGTCATTGTAGAAATCTTTAAATTATTTAAAATTAACACCATAAAAGAGGAATAAGGAAAGATTTGGGACGCGTCCAAATCTTTCCAAAAAAGTAAAAAAATAAGTAAAAAGTATAACGCAAAAAGAATTAAATAAGAGGTAAATAGGAGGGACGCTCCTTTTAAATAGGGGGACGCTTCTTTTTGGCAATAAATTGCCATTTGGGACGCCCTTTCTTTTTTTTATTTTTGTATTGTGAGATGTTATTATTTGTGATATAATGTTGCAAATAAGAAAGAGAAAAAGACAAGAAAATTTTCGAAAGTACAAGCAATATGTAAAAATATAAAATATAAAACACAAATACGTACAGAAAAGAAAGAAGGTCTAAATGAGAATAGATAAATTTTTAAAAGTATCAAGAGTAATTAAGCGAAGAACTGTTGCCAATGAAGCAGCAGATGGTGGAAGAGTAGTTGTCAATGGAAAAATAGTAAAACCAAGCTATGAGGTAAAAGTAGGAGACATTGTAGAAATTAAATTTGGAGATAAAATAGCAAAATTCGAAATTCTTCAAATTCCAAAGACACAAGGAAAAGACATAGGAGAAATCATAAAAGTGTTATAAAATAGAAATGTATATTTGCATAGAATTAAAAAGTAAGCACTTATCAATACAGTGTAAAACAAGAAAGGACGTATGAAAAATGAAAGAAAAGTATGATGTAATTGTAGTAGGAATGGGACCAGGCGCAATTTTTATGGCGTATGAAATGACAAAACTAAACAAAAACAAAAGAGTTTTACTAATTGAGCAAGGAAAAAGAGTAGAAAATAGAATTTGCCCTATTGAAAAAACAGGAAAATGTATGAAATGTAAACCATTTTGCCATATAACAAGTGGATTTTCTGGTGCAGGAGCTTTTTCAGATGGAAAATTATCTTTATATAATAAAGAAGATGAAGACTTTTATATTGGCGGAAACTTGCACAAATACGTAGGAGTAGAAGAAACAAAAAAACTAATTGATTATACAGACCAAATCTATTTAAATTTTGGCGCAGATACCAAATTAGAAGGAACAGAGCATAAAGAAGAAGTAAATGAAATCAAGAAAAAGGCCAAAAAACAAGGACTTACTTTAATAGATATTCCTATTCGTCACCTAGGAACCGAAAAGGCGCATGAACTATATAAAAAATTAGAAGATTATTTAGAAGAAAATAAAATTGATTTAAAATTTGAAACCATTGTAGAAGACCTAATTATTGAAAACGGTGTAGCAAAGGGTGTAAAAGTAAGAAGTGCAAAGGCACAAGATTCAGAAGTAGAAGAAATATATGGAGAAAATGTAGTAATTGCAGTAGGAAGAAAAGGGGCAAACTGGCTTGTAAATATGTGCAATAAACATTCAATAAAAACAGAAGCCGGAGTTGTAGATATTGGAGTAAGATATGAACTATCTGATGAAGTAATGAAAAAAATAAATACCTATATGTACGAAGGAAAATTCATTGGAAGACCAGCGCCTTATGGCGACAAAGTAAGAACTTTCTGCCAAAATCCAAGTGGATTTGTTTCTTCTGAAGTATATGATAACAATTTAACATTAGTAAATGGTCATTCATATAAAGATAAGAAAAGCACAAATACCAATTTAGCCATTTTAGTATCACATCATTTCAATTATCCTTTTGATAAGCCAATTGAATATGGTAGAAATGTTGCCAAAAATTTAAATGAATTAGGAAATGGAAATGTATTAGTTCAACGTTTAGGGGATATTTATAGAGGAAAAAGAACATGGGACGAGGAACTAAAAAACAATAAAATCGTTCCTACTTTAAAATCAGCAGTAGCAGGAGATATTACGTTTGCATTAGGTTATAGAACGATGACAGATATTTTACAATTTATTCGTGAAATGGATAAAGTAGTAGAAGGCTTCGCAAATCCAGAAAACCTACTATATGCGCCAGAAATTAAATTCTATAGTAATCAAGTAGTAATTGATAACAATTTTGAAACTAGCATTAAAGGTTTATATTCAATTGGAGATGGTGGAGGAATGACAAGAGGCTTAATGATGGCATCTGCCTCTGGCGTTCAAATGGCAAGGATTCTTAGCAAAAAGTAGCAATTTGTCTCAATTTGGGACAGTCCCCAATTGTCCCATTTGTCGCAATTTGGGACAGTCCCCAATTGTCCCATTTGTCGCAATTTGGGACAGTCCCAAACTGGGAAGAAAGGGACAATTTGTACCAGCTCTTAAAATAAGAATAAAAAATGTCTAAATTTCTTTATTTACATATTAGTAGTAACGAAGATTAATACAGGAGATAAATGTAAAATGAAAAAGAAAAAGGATAAAGATTATATTGATTTTGGTCAATGGCTATATGAAACAAGAAAACAGCATAACCTTACAGAAGAAGACCTAGTAGAAAAAATCAATATGATAAATGTGCAAAAAATAAATATAAAAAAATGGGAACGTGATTTAGAATTTCCAGACTTAGATACGATTTATAAATTATCTGAAATTTATATGATTCCAAGCGCTGAAATAATTGATAAAAAACAAAAAACATTGCAATCAGGAGTAGATGGGATACATATTTATTTTATTAGAGTATTAAGTTTAATACTTGGAATTTCATTTTATGCAACTTATGCATTAACTCAAATTATTATTTATGGAACATTAATATTAGTAACCTTATGGTTTGGGTCTATAGGACGCCCTTAAGGACAAATGGGACAGTTAGGGACAATTTGTACCAGCCCTTACTAACTAAAAAAAGAGAAAGGAAGAAAAATGTCAAAATTTGTTCATTTACATATCCATAGTGAATTTAGTTTACTAGATGGAGCCAACAGAATAAAAGATATTCCAGTTATTGCCAAAGAACTTGGCATGGACGCCATTGCCATTACTGACCATGGTGCTATGTTTGGCGTTATTGACTTTTACAAAGCCTGCAAAGCAAACGGAGTAAAGCCAATTATTGGGTGTGAGGTGTATGTAGCACCTAGAACAAGACATGACAAAGACCCTAATATAGATAGCAAATACAATCACTTAATTTTACTTGCAAAAGACAAGCAAGGCTACCAAAATCTATCTAAATTAGTTTCCTTAAGTTACACAGAAGGCTTTTACTATAAACCTCGTATAGATAAAGAAATACTAACAAAATATCATGAAGGGTTAGTATGTTGTAGTGCTTGTTTAGCAGGAGAAGTCAATCAAGCCATTTTAAATAATGATATGGAAGAAGCAAAGAAAGTAGCTTTGTGGTTTAAAGATTTATTCAAAGATGACTATTATTTAGAAATTCAAAACAATGGTATAAAACAGCAAATTCTAGTTAATCAAAAGTTAATAGAATTATCCAAAGAACTAGATATTCCACTTGTTGCAACAAACGATGCCCATTATTCAAGAAGAGAAGATGCTTATAACCACGAGGTATTATTATGCATTCAAACAGGCAAAAAAATGTCAGATGAAGATAGAATGCGTTTTGATACAGACGAATTATACATTAAATCACCAGAAGAGATGAGTGATTATTTTTCAAATGTTCCAGAAGCCATTGAAAATACTGTAAAAATTGCAGAAAAGTGCAACGTGGAATTTGAATTTGGACATACTATTCTTCCTAATTATGATGTACCAGAAGGCTTTGAAACTCACTATGATTATATAGAACATCTAACAAAAGAAGGTCTAATTAAGCGTTACGGAAAAGAAAATGACACTTACGAAGAACTTTCAGAAGAAATTAGAAAAAGAGCAGAATATGAATTAGGCGTTATTCAAAAAATGGGCTATGTAGATTATTTCTTAATTGTATGGGACTATATCAATTTTGCCAAAACTCATGATATTCCAGTAGGACCAGGACGTGGTTCAGGAGCAGGTTCTATTGTAGCCTACGCTATTGGAATTACAGATATTGACCCTTTAAAATACAATCTACTATTTGAGCGTTTCTTAAACCCAGAAAGAATTAGCATGCCCGACTTTGACGTTGACTTTTGCTATGAAAAAAGAGATAAAGTAATTGAATATGTATGCGAGAAATATGGTTATGACCATGTATCGCAAATTATTACCTTTGGCACTATGGCAGCTAAAATGGTCATTAGAGACGTTGCAAGAGTGTTAGATGTTCCTTATGCAGAAGCAGATAAACTAGCAAGAATGATTCCAAATGAAATTCATATTACAATAAAAAAGGCAATGGAACAAAATAAGGAACTAAGAGATTTATACGAAACCAATGCCGAAATGAAAAAACTTTTAGATATTGCTATGGCCTTAGAGGGAATGCCACGACAAGCATCTACACATGCCTGTGGTATTGTTATTACAAAAGAACCAGTTGATACCTACGTTCCTTTATATGTAAGAGAAGGTACTATTTCTACACAATTTATCATGACTACCCTAGAAGAACTAGGTCTTTTAAAAATGGACTTCCTAGGATTAAGAACACTAACAGTTATTCAAGATACCATAGATTTAGTTAAAAAGAATAGAAATATTGATGTAGTATTTGATAAAAATATGAATGACCCTAAAGTATTTAAACTATGGCAAGAAGGAAATTCCGTAGGCATTTTCCAATTTGAAAGCCAAGGAATGACAAACTTTATGAAGGAATTAAAGCCAGATAGTTTAGAGGATATCATTGCAGGGGTGTCTTTATATAGACCAGGACCAATGGACCAAATACCAAGGTATATTGCCAATAAAAAAGACCCAGAGCATGCGGCATACACCCACCCTTCTTTAGAACCAATACTAGAAGTAACCTATGGCTGTATGGTTTACCAAGAACAGGTAATGCAAATTGTACGTGACTTAGCAGGCTATTCTTTAGGTAGAGCAGACTTAGTACGTCGTGCCATGGGCAAGAAAAAGCTAGATGTAATGGCAAAAGAAAGAGAAATCTTTATTCATGGACAAGTAGACGAAGAAGGAAATGTAGTAGTTCCAGGTTGCGTAAGAAATGGCATTGATGAGAAAAGTGCTAACACCATATTTGATGAAATGGCAGAATTTGCAAAATACGCTTTCAACAAATCTCACGCAGCAGCCTATGCCGTAGTTTCTTACCAAACCGCTTACTTAAAAGCATACTATCCAGAAGAATTTATGGCAGCTACCTTAAATAGTTTTTTAGGAAATTTGGGAAAAGTGCCATATTACATAGAAGAATGTAAACGTTTGAACATTGAAATATTAAAGCCAGATATTAACAAAAGTTATACCAAATTTACGGTAGATAATGGAAAAATACGATTTGGTATGGGAAGCATTAAAAATGTAGGAACTTCAGCTGTAGATGCCATAGTAGAAGAAAGAGAAAAAAACGGAGACTATAAAAGCTTTACTGATTTTTGTGAAAGAATTCACGAAGAAGCGGTCAATAAAAAATGTATTGAAAGTTTAATAAAAGCAGGTTGTTTTGATGAATTTGAACAAACCAGAAGTACATTAATGGCATCATTTGAAGAAATATTAGATTCTATTTCAGATGCTTCCAAAAAGAACTTCAAAGGACAAGTTTCTATGTTTGACCTAATGGGCTTAGGAGGTTTAGCAAATGCCAATGTAGAGAATGCAGAAAACTCTGAAAAAGCAGAAAACGATTCAAATAAATCAAATTTAGCAAATCAACAAGCAAGTGAATTAGAAAAACTAAAATATAACTATCATACATTAAAAGAATATTCCGAAAAAGAATTATTATCAATGGAAAAAGAAATGCTTGGACTATATATTTCAGGACACCCATTAGCAGGGCTAAAAGAGCAAATAGAAATGTTAACCAACATTAACACACTAGCCATAAGAGAAGGACTAGACGAATTAGAACAAACAGGAAGATTTCCATTTCAAGATGGACAAAATGTCAAATTTGCAGGAATCATCAATAGTATCAAAAAGAAATACACCAAAAACAACAAAATTATGGCATTTGTTAGTATGGAAGACTTGTACGGAAGCATGGAAATAATCGTTTTTGAAAATGCGTATCAATCTACAGGTTCTACTCTAATGGAAGATAATGTAGTGTTAGTGGAAGGTCGCTTAAGCATCAGAGAAGAAGACCAAAACGTAACCATCATTGCAAACAAAATTGTTCCTTTGGGCGCTCCTTTGGGGACGTTTCCAAAAGGTACATCTGTCCCTTTTGGTACATCGAAAAATATGACAACAAGAAAAATTTTAGAAATAAATATTACCAATTTAACTGAAGAAAAAAAGGAACAATTAAGAGGAGCATTAAAATTCTTTACAGGAGATAAGAACAATGCACCTGTGCAAATTATAAATGAAGAAAAGAAAATGCCAGCAGGAGGCATCTTCCTAAATGGAAATACGCTAGAAGAGTTGCAAGAAATAGTAGGAAAAGAAAATTGTACCTTTGGGGACGTTTCCTAGGTACCATTGGGGACGTTTTCTAAAGGTACATTTATAAGATATTGAAAGCAAACTGAAGTAAATATATATTAAATTTTATTTTTTAGCGTAATTTTAGGCAATATTATCAAAAATAAGAAAATTTAAAAATAAATAAATTTAACTATTTCATTATTTAATAAAAAAGGTTACCAAAAGGGACAGATGTACCAAAAGGAAACGTCCCTAATGGTACCTAATGGATACCAATTAATAAAAAGGACGTAGAAATATATGAGTGAACAATTTGTAATAAAAGATGAAGTACACGGAAATATTACTTTAGAAGGAGTTTATAAAGAGTTAGTACAAAGTCAAGATTTTCAAAGACTAAAAGATATTGTGCAAACCGGAACTTCTTATTTGCAATATCCAGAAATGAAAAGTGAAACAAGGTATGACCACAGCGTGGGCTCTTACCATTTAATGTGCCAAATTATTCAAAATATTGAAAATAAGCTTGCTATGCAAGGCATTCAAGTAAATGAAGAAGAAAAAGAAATTGCGAAAATTGCTATGCTTCTTCACGATATTGGACATGGTGCTTATTCTCATACCTTAGAAAAAATGACAGGATATTCTCATGAAAGAAGAAGCATTGATATTGTAAAAGATGAAAATACGCAAATCCATCAAATTTTAAAAGAATTTTATGGAGAAAATTTTACAAACAAAGTAGGAGAATTTTTAGAGAGGGTTTATGAGCACAAAAAGCAAGACAAGCCACTTTCTGATGTAAAAATAGAAAATGGAACAGTTCATTTAGAAGATTTACTTGCTTCTCTTATTTCCAACAATATTGATGCAGATAGATTAGATTATTTAGTAAGAGACTCTCAAAAAGCAGGATATAAGGTTTTAACGCAGGTCGATGAACTAATTGCAAGTTTTGAATTTGTTCTAGATGTAGATAAAATTATAGTTGCCATTCCCGAAGAAAAGAAAATATTAGTAGATATGGCAATTTTAGAAAGAGCAAGAAATTATAGAGATATATATTTTTGCGCTCCATCTATCATAGGAGATCATGTATTAGAATTTTTATTAAAAGAACTACAAAATCATAAAGAAGAAATGCCAAGCGATATTAGACCAATTTTGCAAACTTTTCTAACCAATAGCAAAGCATCATTTACCACGCAAGAATATATGACCATTACTCAAACTACTTTAAATGATGCTTTAGAAAAAATAAAAAATCAAACGAAAAATGAAACGTTAAAACAATTATGTGACATTACGCAAATGACCAAAACTTATCAAGTGCTAAACACTGACAAAAAAGAAAGCTATATTCGTTATTTATTACATAAAGCAATTCCAGAAATTCCGGAAAATACAAAAGGATTAGTAGTAGAAGAAAGACCAATTAAACCATACAAATCTAATGAAAATGATAACATCAATGTAATCACACGTAATGGAATTGAGGACTATCAAGATATTCAGCAAGATTTAATTAAACTGGAACCTTTTTCAAAAAAAGTAACAGCTATTAGCATGGAAATGTTACGCTTAGAACTAGGCATTTCACAAGAAGAATTTGAACAAAAATATAAAAGAACTATAGAGGAAGTTATAAGCACAGTAACTAAGGCAAAAGATGAGTTTGAACTTCGTTACGTTTTAACAGAAGGTAGTGTAAAAGGCGAGCAAATTAAGCAAAAAATTGAACAGCAATATAAAATTGTAGATAGTGCAAAATATATGTCAAACGACGTTTATTATGATAATATAGATGACTATGCATTATTAGAAAATAAAAAGGCTTTTCGTATTAGAACAGGAACTACTTTCCATGGTGTAGAGGAAACCTATGGCTTTAAAGCAAGAAGGGCTACTTATAAAACATATCAAAAAGAAGGGCAAAGTAATTTCACAGTTCGAAGGAAAGAAGAAGAAATTGGAGATAGTACAAAAATAGAAGACTATGCAGAATTTTTAACTACAATAGGATTACAAAAAGAAGATATATCACCAGTTTTAGACGTAATGAATGTAAGATATTTATATACAATAGATATTAATGGCGTTTTAATAGATATTTCCTTTAATAATGCTAATTACCACAATGAAATTTATGAAATGTTTGGCAATGTAGGAACCATTGAAATTAAACCAAGAGAAAATAGGGTATCTGATAGGCTTAGTCTACTTGAATTTAGAGAATTTTTAGAAAGAGAAGTTCCAAAGTTAAGCAAATTTTTATCCAATACCTATGTGTATGAAATTGGAATGCTAGACACTTATGAGAAGTATTTAAATGGTTATATCATTAGTGAAGATGCAAAAAAATATGAAGAAGAACATCAAGAAGCGGCAAAAAAACTAAAAGAATTAGCAGAAAAAGCAAAACAAAGAAAAGACTTTGCTTGGCTAACTAAAATTCCGAAAGTTAAACAAATGCAATATGAAGGAGAAGAAAAATAAAGAAATCTGTTATATTTTATATAGTTGCTAATATAATGAAATAGAGGTGACTAACTATATGAGTAAAATATGGATTTATATTAAGTCAATCCTAGTTCCAGTAATAATAGGAGGTATAGTAGGTTTTATTATTTCTGGCTCAATGGACTATACTTCTTTACAAAAGCCATTTTTAGCACCACCAGCTATTCTATTTCCAATTATATGGACGATTCTTTATATTTTAATGGGTGTTTCTTATGGAAGACTAAAAGTAAAATGGATTACTGATGACAAAATTAACTTTATTTACTACATGCAACTTGCAATTAACGCATTGTGGTCTATTTTCTTTTTTACCTTAAAATGGAGACTATTTTCCTTTTTCTGGATTCTACTTCTAATTGTATTTGTTATTTCAATGATTATAGAATTTTATAAAAAAGATAAAATAGCAGGCTTATTGCAAATTCCATATTTGCTATGGATACTATTTGCATCTTACTTAAATTTATCGTTTTATCTTTTGAATAGATAATTTATATTATAGGGACGGAGCAAAAAATATAAAATCCTGTGGATAACTAAAAGTCGAGCTTTAGATTTTCTTTAAATTTGTATTTAATAGAAATTCTAAGGCTCATTTTTTATGTGCCAATTAGTTGTAATAAAAAGTAAGATATGATAAAATGACAAAAAAATATATGCGTGGATACTAGAAAATGTCGTACCACTAACAAAGCCAATCAAAGCCAAAGGACATTTAAGTATTTGGAATTACGAGGAATAGGAGAGATCAATATGATACTTTCGACTGTATGTTATATAGAAAAAGATGGAAAATATTTAATGTTACATAGGACTAAAAAGAAAAATGATATTAACAAAGATAAATGGATAGGAATTGGAGGAAAAATAGAAGATAAGGAAAGTCCAGAAGAGTGTATTGTAAGAGAAGTAAAAGAAGAAACAGGACTTACACTTCATTCTTATCAATTAAAATGTTTGGTAACTTATGTATCTAATACTTGGGAAACAGAGTATATGTACGTATTTACTTCCAACGATTTTACAGGAGATTTAATAGAGTGCAATGAAGGCGACTTGCAATGGGTAGAAAAAGAAAACATTATAAAATTAAATCTATGGGAAGGAGATAAAATCTTTCTTGAAAAAATGCAACAAAATAGTCCTTTCTTTACATTAAAATTAGAATATGATGGGGAAAAATTAGCAAGTTATCATATAGAGGAATATAAATAGGAGAAAATAAAATGATAGACTTTAGAAAAGCACAAAAAGCATTCAAAGAATATGTCGAAAATTATGATAAAAACAATGTAGGAATTGAGAGAAAAATAAAACATACTTATGGGGTAGTAGAAAAAAGTGAAGAAATTGCAAAAGATTTAGGATTGAGCCAAGAAAATATTGAACTTGCTAAGCTAATTGCCTTACTACATGATATTGGTCGATTTGAACAAATAAAGTTAGTAGAAGAAATGAATGATGCAAAAATAGACCATGCAGAATATGGAATAAAAATATTATTTCAAGATGGGCTCATTCGAAACTTTGTGGAAGATAATCAATATGATACTATCATTTATAAAGCAATATTAAATCATAATAAATATAAAATAGAAGAAGGACTAAGTAATGTCGAGTTACTACATTCAAAAATCATAAGAGATGCAGATAAGCTAGATAATTTTAGACTAAGAGAAACCTATGAACTAAAGAAGTTATTTCCAAAAACATACAAAGAAGAAACCATTGAATATGAAACCATTAGCTTAAAAGTATATGAAGACTTTATGAAACATCAATGTATTTTAGCAGAAGATATAAAGACGATTTTAGATAATTGGATTTGCCTTCTTGCTTTCATTTTTGATTTAAACTTTGCAGTTTCAATTCAAGATGTTAAAGAACATCAATACATAGATAAGTTAATTGATAGAATAGAATATAAAAACAACGATACTAAGCAAAAAATGGAGCAAATTCGAAAATGTGCAAAAGAATATTTAGATAGAAAATATAATAAAAAATGAGTAATATATAACTTTAATATAGAAAAATTTGAATAAATTAAAATTTCTACGAGGAGAAAAAATGAAAAATAAAAAACAAATCATCATATTTGTAACAGCGGTATTAGTGACTGTATTATTTAGCATTTTTTACCTAGCACAAATAAAGAAAGAAGAAACACAGAATAAAAATACAATCGATAACAATATACAACAAGAAAATATAGTAGAAAACAATATACAACAAGCAAACACAGAAGAAACATCGCAAATACAGCAAGAACTAGAAAACACAGAACTATTCGGAGCTTATTATTCTTTGGCAGAAGAAATAATGAAAAATATGACGCTAGAAGAAAAAGTAGGGCAGATGTTTTTAGTAAGGTATCCAAGAACAAATTCAGCAATTACTCAAATAAAAGAGCAAAATCCGGGTGGTTATGTGTTATTTGCGGTCAACTTTGATAATCAAACTCCGCAAAGTATTAAACAAGAATTAGAAAAAAATCAAGAAAGCAGTAAAATACCTATGTTTTTTGCAGTAGATGAAGAAGGAGGAAAAGTCGTTAGAGTAAGTAGCCACTCTGCTTTTCGTAGCTCTAGTTTTCAGTCACCACAAGCCTTATATAAGGAAGGCGGTTTAGAAAGAATTGTACAAGATGCAAAAGAAAAATCACAATTATTAAAAAGTATAGGACTAAATATGAACTTAGCACCAGTAGCCGATGTATCAACTTCTTCTTCTAATTTTATTTATGCAAGGTCTTTTGGAAAAGGAGCAGAAGAAACAGCAACCTATGTTACAAAAGTAATTGAAACTATGAAAGAAGAAAAAATAGTATCTTCCATGAAACATTTTCCGGGTTATGGAAATAACAAAGATACACATACAGGCATTGCAATAGATCAAAGACCTTATGAAACCTTTACAACTTCTGATTTTTTGCCATTTGAAGCGGGAATAAAAATAGGCGCTCCTACCATTATGGTAAGCCACAATGTAGTAGAAAGCATGGACAAGAACTACCCAGCCTCTTTATCTAAAGAAGTGCACAAAATTTTAAGAGAAGACTTAAATTTTTCTGGACTTATTATAACAGACGATTTAGCAATGGATGCGGTAAAACAATATGTCGAAAATAAAAAGGCTGCTGTGCAGGCAGTAAAAGCCGGAAACGATATGCTTATTTCTTCTAATTTTGAAGAAGAAAAACAGCAAGTATTAAATGCAATAGCAACAGGAGAAATTTCTGAAGAAACCATCAATACAGCAGTAAGAAGAATTTTAGCTTGTAAATTAGCCTATGGAATTATATTATAGGGACGGAGCAAAAAATATAAAATCTGTGTACAAGTTTGAAACAAAATTTCAAACTTATACTAATAGGAAGGAATGAAATAAAACATGGAAAAACAAAATGTAAAATTAGAAAAAGAAGCAAATGATTATTTCAGAAAGTGGATTATTGAAGAGTGGAAACATCATAATACAGTAGATTCTATTTATCAATTAAGAATTATTAAGCCAGAAGAATTAAAATTTACCAAAGAGGAAGAATATTTTAAAATTTTGTATAAAAATGAAATGGTTGGTTTTATCGGTATAAAAAATTTTGAAAAAGAAATATATTTATATCGCTTTTTTATAGAAGAAAAATATAGAAATTTAGGAATCGGAACTATTGCTTTGCAAAAACTTATTGATATGGCAAAAAAACAAAATAAAGATATGTCATTAGAAGTGATAGGAGAAAATATAGCAAGAGATTTATATGAAAGATTAGGATTTAAAACTCATTATAGAAAAATGGTATTAAAAATAAACGATAACATATACGAAAATTAGAGGTAAAAATATTTGATGATAAATAGAAAGAACTATTTGAGGTGGTAAAGTGTGTCAACCATGCACCCATTGGGTCAAAAGAGATGTAGGGAATGATACTCCTACCAAATAGTAAAAGCATAAAAGGATTATGTAATAAACATAGTCCTTTTCTTCTTAAAAAGACATATTTTTTCTTTTTCTTTCATTGACACCAAAATAAAAAAGTAGTAAAATAGTAGAGTTGCTAAAAGAAAAGGAGAGAAAAAATGGAAAAAGAAGAAAATATATTAGGAACAGAAAAAATAGGAAAATTAATTAGAAAATTCTCTATTCCATGCATTATATCATTAGTAGTAAACTCATTATATAACATGGTAGACCAAATATTTATTGGCTGGGGAGTAAATTACTTAGCAAATGGAGCAACAAATGTAGTATTTCCACTTACTATGATTGCATTAGCATTTTCACTTATGCTAGGAGATGGTGCTTCCAGTTATTTTAGCTTAAAATTAGGAGAAAAGAAAAAAGAAGAGGCAACTAAGGGCGTAGGAAATGGAATATTATTATCTGTAATTATATCAGTAATTTACTGCATTATTACATTAGTATTTTTACCACAACTTTTAAATATTTTTGGTTGTACTGACGCACTAAGAGAATTGGCATTAGACTATGGAAAAATTATTGCAATTGGCTTACCTTTCATGATGATAGGAACCACTCTAAACTCAATTATTCGTGCTGACGGTAGTCCAAAATATGCTATGACTTCTATGGTATTAGGAGCAATTTTGAACATTATATTAGACCCTATTTTCATATTCGTATTTCATATGGGAATAGAAGGTGCTGCCATTGCAACAATAATCAGTCAATTTGTTACCTTTATACTAAATATATTTTATATTAAAAAATTCAAATCTATTAAATTAAACAAAGAAGCATTTTTAATAAAACTAGGTGTAGCAAGAAAGGTAGTTACCTTAGGAATTAGCAGTTTCATTACCCAAATGAGTTTTGTATTTGTTGTAGCAGCAGAAAATAACTTACTTGGCAAATATGGAACACAATCTAAATTTGGTCCTGAAATACCAATTACAGTATTAGGAATTGTAATGAAAATAAGCCAAATATTAAATAGTATTATTATTGGAATTGCAGCAGGCTCTCAACCAATTTTTGGTTATAACTATGGAGCAAGAAAATTTGATAGAGTAAAGCAAACTTTAAAAACAGTTTTAGGTGTTAGTGTTATTATAAGTACATTTGCATTTATTCTATTCCAAACAATTCCAGATAAACTAATCTCTATTTTTGGTAGTGGAGACGAACTATATATGGAATTTGCTTGTATTACTTTTCGTACTTATTTACTACTATGTATTTTCAATGGCATTCAAATTCCATCAGGAATCTTCTTCCAAGCCATTAGAAAAAGTAGTAGAAGCGCCATTTTATCATTATCAAGACAAATCATTTTCTTAATTCCTGCTATGATTATTTTAAGTAACATCTTTGGACTAATGGGTGTATTATATGCAGGACCAGTAGCAGATGGAATCGCATTTGTGCTTGCCGTTATTTTCCTTATAATAGAAATGAAGCACTTAAAACAAACTGGTGAAAAGAAAGAAGTAGTAGAAAACAAACAAAGTGCAGTAGAAGCAAAAGAAGGAATTATAATTACAATTGCAAGAGAATATGGTTCTGGTGGAAGATATATTGGAAAATTAGTAGCAAATCAGTTAAACATTCCTTTATATGATAAAGAATTTATTGCAGAAGTAGCCAATAAAACAGGACTTTCAGAAGAATATATTGAAAACCAAGAACAAAAAAGAGAAACTTTGGCAGGACTAAACAATGGCTACTATGTAGGCTTAGATAATAAAGATGAATTATTCTTAAAAGAAGCAGAACTAATAAAAGAAATAGCACAAAAAGGTTCATGTGTAATTGTTGGAAGATGTGCAGACTTCATTTTGAAAGAAAATAAAAATGTGGTAAAAGTATTTATTTATAGTGATATGGAGCATAAAATAAAAAGAGCAGTGGAGTATTATCATTTGAATCAAGATAAAGCAGAAAAAGAAATTAAGCAAATTAATAAATTAAGAGCAAACCATTATAAATATTATACAGAGCAAGAGTGGAACAATTACGAAAATTATGACATTTGCTTAAATAGTGATGCTTTAGGAGTAGAAAAAGCAGCAGAAATGATTTGCAATATGGTAAAGGAAAAAAGTGTTTATTAAGTAGGAATGAATATACCATTATGAAGCAAAAAAAGGAGAAAAATGTATTATATTTATTTAATAAGATGTAAAGATAATTCAATTTATACAGGAATTACAAACAATTTAGAACGACGTTTGCAAGAGCATTTAAGTAAAGATGAAAAATGTGCTAAATATACCAAAAGTCATACTGCTTTAAAATTAGAAGCAGCATGGCAAACAGAAAATAAGCAGTTAGCTGCTAAACTAGAATATGCCATAAAAACATTAATAAAACAGCAAAAAGAAGATTTAATTACAGAAAAAATAGAATTAAAAGATGTGTTTGACGAAAGATTAGAATGTGATAAATATAAAAAAGTTACCTTTGGGGACGTTTCCTAAAGGTAACTTTTTTATACAAAATAAATATATTTTTTGAAAATGTTGTAATAAAGGGAATAACGGACATTCTAAGCCTAATACAATTTAAGTAGAAAGGTTTAGTGTAGTTTAAAAGAAAAAAATTTTAAAACTATGTTTGCCTTCAAAATAAGCAAGAAAGGGAAAAAGCTTATGAAAGTTATTAAAATAAAGAAAAGTAGCATTTTAAAAATTCTCTTATTATTAGTTTTTACATTTACTATTACAAAACTTACCACTTCTTTTGGAATGCAACATTACTACAATGTTGATTTTTCAACTGGACTTGTTACAGCAAGCGTATTAAATGTAAGAAGCGGACCGGGAACCAATTATCCAGTGGTGGCAAAAGTAAAGAAAAACGAGTATATTCGTGTATTTGCAGGAGTAGGCACTTGGTATATTGTGCAAGTAGAAGGAGACTATGTAGGGGCGGTAAGTCAGCAATATGTAAAAGCAATTTATCCTAGTACAGGAGGAATCGGAAACTCAACAGGAGGTAATTCCTCTGGAGGAACATCTTCAGGTGGAGGCTCTACAGGTGGTAGTTCTAATACTAATACAACTAGCTTAACAGCCGATGAATTAGAAGTGTTTAACTTAATCAATCAGCAGAGAAATCAAAACGGATTAGCTAGTCTAAAAATAGATCCGGAAGTACAAAATGTAGCAAGAATTAAAGCGCAAGATATGGTAAATAACAACTATTTTTCACACACTTCACCAACTTATGGATCTCCTTTTGATATGCTAAAAAGTTTCAAAGTATCCTATAAAACAGCAGGAGAAAACATTGCAGGCAATTCTAGCAATTCAGGGGCAGTAACGGCATGGATGAATTCTTCAGGACATAGAGCTAATATTTTAAATAGTAGTTTCAATTATACTGGAATTGGCGTTGTAAGAGGTTCTCAATATGGAAAAATTTTTGTGCAAATGTTTATTGGAAAATAATTTATATTTTAGGAAAGGAGCAAAAAAATATAAAATTCTGTGAAAGTATAATAGGTAATTAAAAAATAGTAAATTTGCCAAAACACTTGTAAATAAGTACAAATAAAATAACATAAAATTACTTGAAAAAGAAATTGAACGAATGGTAATATGAAAAAAACAACAGAGAAGGAGGAAAAAAAGTGGAAGAAACTAAAAAAGAAAAGATGAAGAATAACATATTCTCACAGAAAAAAATAAGAAAAGAGAAAAATAACAAATATAGTAAAGGAATTACCATAGTTTCACTTGTAGTGACAATTGTAGTGTTAATCATATTAGCTGGAATAAGCTTAAACTTAACTTTAGGCGAAAATGGCTTATTTACTATGGCCAAAAAAGCAAAAGAAAATATAGAGTTAGCGCAAATAGAAGAGCAAACAAGAATGAATGAACTATATGATGAATTAGAGCAAGGTGGGTATTATGAGAATCCTGAAATAGGTGAATTAGAAGGAACAATAGATGACTTAAATAAAACAATAAAAAGTTTAGAAGATCAGTTAGAAAGTGCAAAACAAGAAAAACAAGGATTGCAAGAGAATATACAAGAATTAAATGGAGAGATAGATAATTTGCACGGACAAGTTAATCAACAAAAAACAGAAATAGAAGAAGAGCAAACAAAAATAAATGAGTTAACAAGTCAAGTAGAAGAAGATAAAGCTAGCATAGAAGAAAAAGAAAGGCAAATAGAGGACTTAAATAAACAAGTAGCACAGGGAGAAACAAATTTACAAGAAAAACAAAAAGAGATAACTAATTTAACAAACCAAGTAGAAGAGACCAAGGCCAATATACAAAATAAACAAGAAGAAATAGACGGTCTAAAAAGTGAAAAAAGTAAATTAGAACAACAAGTAGTAGCAAATGAAACTACAATCCAAGAGAAACAAAATCAAATTAATAGCTTAAACGAACAAATAAAAACAAAAGATACACAAATAGCAAATCAAGAGCAACAAATAACACAATTACAAAGTCAAGTATCTCAATTAAGTACGCAAGTAGGAGAATTATCTTCAAAGATGGATAAACTGAGTACAGGTAGGTGGGATATAAATGAGATTGGGAAAACAGGCGGGTTTAATAAAGATTCCCGCCAACCAGATAGCAGATTTGGCTACTGGAAATTGGCGACCGTGACGATACCAGCTAATTCTTATTATAATATAACATTCGAGACTAATTGTCAGGGTGACAATGTAGACCAATACTTATTGATAACGGATTTGCTTGAAGTTAACGGAGCTTGTACTACTAGGGGTTGGTGGACCTTTTGCGGTACTTCTAAGTCGGGACACACGGGCGATAAGGAGGTTACCCTTAATTGTTATTGGAAGAACTCTGATTCAAGTAAAGAAGTAATATATTACGTAACTGGCTTCGTTATATCACCTAAGGTGGATTAAACATATTAACTCACTCTAATATAGTTATTTTTCTCTTGTTTCCTCGCATTCATAAAATTTTGAACGAAGATTTGTTAAGACACGTGTGTAAATTTTATATATATTTTTTTGCAGGTGATAGTAATATCATCTGTATTTTTTCGACTTCAATAAAAAAATTTACACAGTTTTAGTATAAAAATTTGCGAAACTAAGAAAAATATTTTCCAAACGATTATAGATATTAATAGAAGTATTAGCGAATAAAAGAGATAATTTACAAAAAAATTAAAAATACTTGACAAAGAAGTAAAGAAAGAATAGAATGAAGACACAAAAGAGTAGCAACTTATATACATAAAGTACTTTGAAAAAAGAATATTTGCTATTTGGAAAAAGAAAAAGAAAAGAAGAGTATTTTTATGTTTATAGGTTTAATATTTGTAATAACAACAATAGGAAAAACGAAAAAATTAGTATAAAAAGCAAGGAAAAAAAGAAAACTAAAAAGAAACAAAGGAAAAAGGAGGAAAATAAAAATGCAAGAAGAAAATAAAAAAGGAAAGATGAAGAATAACATATTCTCACAGAAAAAAATAAGAGAAGAGAAAAATAACAAATATAGTAAAGGAATTACTCTAGTTTCACTTGTAGTGACAATTGTAGTGTTAATCATATTAGCAGGAATAAGCTTAAACTTAACTTTAGGCGAAAACGGATTATTTACAATGGCAAAAAAAGCAAAAGAGAATATAGAATTAGCACAAATAGAAGAACAAACAAGAATGAATGAACTATATGATGAATTAGAGCAAGGTGGGTATTATGAGAACCCTGAAATAGGTGAATTAGAAGGAACAATAGATGACTTAAATAAAACAATAAAAAGTTTAGAAGATCAGTTAGAAGGTGCAAAACAAGAAAAACAAGGATTGCAAGAGAATATACAAGAGTTAAATGGAGAGATAGATAATTTGCACGGACAAGTTAATCAACAAAAAACAGAAATAGAAGAGAAGGAAACAAAAATAAATGAGTTAACAAGTCAAGTAGAAGAAGATAAAGCTAGCATAGAAGAAAAAGAAAGAAAAATAGAGGACTTAAATAAACAAGTAGCACAAGGAGAAACAAATTTACAAGAAAAACAAAAAGAGATAACTAATTTAACAAGCCAAGTAGAAGAGGCCAAGGCAAATATACAAAATAAACAAGAAGAAATAGATGATTTAAAAAGTAAGAAAAGTGAACTAGAACAACAAGTAGCAGCAAACGAAGCAACAATACAATCAAAAGAAAGTCAAATTAATAGCTTAAACGAACAGATAAAAACAAAAGATACACAAATAGCAAATCAAGAGCAACAAATAACACAATTAGAAAGTCAAGTAGCTCAATTAAGTACACAAGTAGGAGAATTATCTTCAAAAATGGATAAACTGAGTACAGGTAGGTGGAATATAAATGAGATTTCGAAATCGGGCACGTTTAATAAAGATTCCCAAGACGTAGGCCCTTATCAAGGTTACTGGCAATTGGCGACCGTAACAATTCCAGCTAATTCATATTATAATTTAACATTCGAAACCGAATGCCAATATTATCGTGGAGATCAATTCCTATTGGTAACAGATAAATTTGGCAGTGCACCAGCTTGTAGTACTGAGGGTTCATGGGTGTTTTGCGGTACTACAAAGTCAGGATACACATCCGATTATGAGGGTACGATTGAATGTTACTGGAAAGACGATGGTACTGGTACTTGTAATTCTATGTGCTTTTATATAACTGGCTTCGCTATATCACCCAAGGTAGATTAAGTATATTAACTTAGTCTAATACAGTTATTTTTTTTTCTTGCCCTTTCGCATTCTTAAAATTTTGAACGAAAATTTGTTAAGACACGTGTGTAAATTTTATATACATTATTGCAGGTGATAGTAATATCATCTGTATTTCTTTCGACTTCAATAAAAAATTTTACACAACGATTATGGATATTAATAGAAGTATTAACAGATAAAAGAAATAATTTACAAAAAAAGTTAAAATAGTAAAAATAGTAAAATAACTATTGCATTTTCTTAAAAAAAGTGTTAAGATATAGCACATAAGATAAAAATAAGATAAAAACGTAAGCAAGGACAACACAAATAAAAAAAGTCTTCAAAAGAGAGCTAGATAATTTGGTGAAATTCTAGCAAGAGCCTAGTTTATTTGTTATCACCTTTGTTGTTTTTAAACTGAAAAAATTCTAATATTAAATTTTAGTAAGTTTAAACGTAATTTTACCTGCGTTAAAGGAAATAAAGTGGAAAATAAATATCATTTATTTTCAAGTTAGGTGGTACCACGGAAAGTCAGCTCTATTTCGTCCTAAATATAGGAGAAAATAGAGCTTTTTATATTGTATAAGGAGGACAAAATGCAAGAACTAAAAATAAAAGGAATATACAAACATTTTAAAGGAGATTATTACCTAGTAGAAGATATAGCAATTCATAGTGAAACAAAAGAAAAAATGGTAGTATATCGTGGCTTGTATGGAGATATGTCATTATATGTAAGACCAATGGATATGTTTTTAAGTGAAGTAGACCATGAGAAATATCCAAAAGTTAAACAAAAATATAGATTTGAATTGCAAAATATAAAAAGCGTCGCAATTGGGGACAGTCCCAAATTGTGACAAATGGGACAATTTGTACCACCCCTTTATGAAATTTGAAAAATAAGAAAGGAGAAAAAATGTATAAGAAAGTTGAATTAAAAGAAAATGGATTTGTTGGAATGGAGAAAGAGGTAAGCGATTTTTGGAAGGAGAAGGATATTGTTCATAAGAATTTTGACAAAAATAAAGGAAAACGCTATTTTACATTTTATGATGGACCTCCAACAGCTAATGGAAAGCCACACGTTGGTCATATTTTAACAAGGGTTATGAAGGATATTATTCCAAGATATAAAGTAATGCAAGGTTATGATGTTCTTCGTATTGCTGGTTGGGATACGCACGGTCTTCCAGTTGAATTAGAGGTAGAAAAGAAGCTTGGTATTTCTGGAAAACAACAAATTGAAGACTATGGTGTTGAAGAATTTATTAAGCAATGTAAAGATAGTGTATTTACCTATGTTTCTATGTGGGAAAAAATGACCGACCAAATAGGCTACTGGGTAGATATGGAAAAGCCATATGTTACTTACCATGATGATTATATTGAATCCGAATGGTGGGCTTTAAAACAAATGTGGGATAAAGGTTTATTATATCAAGGTCACAAGGTTATGCCATATTGCCCACGTTGTGGAACAGCGCTATCTTCTCATGAAGTAGCACAAGGCTACAAAGATGTTCAAGACTTAACTTGTACTTGTAAATTTAAAGTAGTAGGAGAAGACAACACTTACTTCTTAGCATGGACAACAACTCCATGGACACTTCCTTCTAACTTAGCACTTTGTGTTAATAAAGCCTACACGTATGCCTATGTAAAGGTTGAAAAGCCAATTATTGATGGTAAAATGCAAGAAGAAGGTCCAGAAGAAATCTACATTTTAGCAAAAGACTTAATTAGTAGTGTTTTAAAAGATATTCCTTATGAAATTGTAAAAGAAGTAAAGGGTAGCGATCTTCTTGGTATGAAATATGAGCAATTAATGCCATTTGCCAAAGTAGAAGGAAAAGCATTTGTTGTAATTCATGGTGACTATGTTACTTTAACTGATGGTACTGGTATTGTTCACATTGCACCAGCTTATGGTGAAGATGATAGCTTTGTATCAAAACAAAATGGTATTACTTTTGTTAATTTAGTAGATAAAGAAGGAAAATTTGTTCCTGAGGTAGAACCATGGGCAGGAAGATTTGTAAAAGAATGTGACAAAGATGTGTGCATTTGGCTTGCTCACCAAAATAAATTATTTAGCTCTGCAAGACATATGCATAGTTATCCACATTGTTGGAGATGCGATACACCACTTCTATATTATCCAAAAGAGAGTTGGTTTGTTAAAATGACAGCCGTTCGTGACAAATTACTTGAAAACAACAACAAAATCAACTGGCTGCCAGATACAATTCGTACAGGTCGTTTTGGAAAATTCTTAGAAAATGTTATAGATTGGGGTATTTCAAGAGACCGTTATTGGGGAACACCACTTCCAATTTGGAGATGTAAGTGTGGTCATATGGAATGTATTGGTTCTAGAAAAGAACTAGAAGAAAAAGGCATAAATGTACCAGAAAATGTAGAACTTCATAAACCATACTTAGACCCAATTCATTTAAAATGTCCTGAGTGTGGAAAAGAAATGGTAAGAGAAAAAGAAGTAATTGACTGCTGGTTTGACTCAGGTTCTATGCCATTTGCTCAATTACACTATCCATTTGAAAACCAAGAATTGTTTGAGAAAAATTTCCCAGCACAATTCATTTCAGAAGCAGTTGACCAAACAAGAGGCTGGTTCTATACTTTACTTGCTATTTCAACTTGTATATTTGATACCAACCCATTTGAAAACTGTATTGTATTAGGACACGTTTTAGATAGCAAAGGTTTGAAAATGTCAAAACATTTAGGAAATGTTGTTGACCCATTTGATGTACTAAATTCTGTCGGAGCTGATGCTACAAGATGGCATTTCTACACAGCTTCTTCACCATGGCTTCCAACAAGATTTTCTACTAAAGATGTAGAAGAAACCCAAAGAAAATTCTTATCTACTTTATGGAATGTTTATTCATTCTATGTACTATATGCAGAAATTGATAAATTTAATCCATTACAATATAAAGACTTTAAGTCTAACAACATTATGGACAAATGGATTGTTTCAAAATTAAATACTTTAGTAAAAGAAGTAGAAGAAAAATTAGATAACTATGACATTACCAATGCTGCCTTCACAATTGAAGATTTTACAGATGAACTTTCTAACTGGTATGTAAGAAGAAACAGAGAAAGATTCTGGCAAGATACCTTAAATGAAGATAAAATTGGCGCTTATGTTACACTATATACCGTATTATCTACTTTGGTAAAAGTAGCAGCACCATTTGTTCCATTTATGACAGAAGAAATTTACCAAAACATTGTAGTAACTGTTGATAAAGATGCACCAGAAAGTGTTCATTTATGTACTTGGCCAACTGTAAATGAAGAAGTAATTGATAGAAAACTAGAAGAAGAAATGGACCTTGCTTATACTATTGTAAAATTAGGTAGAAGTGCAAGAAATGCAGCAAATATCAAGAACAGACAACCATTATCTGAAATGTTAATTTCAATTTCAAGTCTTCCAGAATATTATGGCGACATTGTAAAAGACGAATTAAATATTAAAAAGGTAGAACTTGGCGCTCAAATGTCAGAATATGTTAATTTTGAAATTAAGCCTAATTTACCAGTGCTAGGAAAAACCTATGGAAAATTGATTCCACAAATAAAAGCAGAAATTGCAAAAAGAAACCAAATGGAATTAGCATTAAAAATTCAAAAAGGTGAGGTAGAGCAAATTGCAATAGAAGATGAAACTATTGAATTAAATAATGAAAATCTACTTATTACAATGCAAGGAAAAGAAGGCTTTGCATTTAGTGGAGAAGGAGAAATTGGTGTTGTATTAAATACTACAATTACTGAAGACTTAAAAGAAGAAGGCTATATTAGAGAAATTTTATCTAAGGTGCAAAACATGAGAAAAGATAGTGGATTTGAAGTATTAGATAGAATTAACCTTTATGTAGCAGGAAATGAAATGCTAGAAGAAGTAATCAAAAAATTTGCAGAACAAATTCAAAAAGATACTTTAGCAAATAACATCTTCTACAATGAAGAAAGACCAAATTACACAGAAACCTCTATTAATGGAGAAAAATTACAATTAGATGTAGAAGTTGTAAAATAGAAAAATATAAAAAGCAAGCCTAAGCTTTTCTAATAAATGTAAATTTTAAGAAAATCTTAGGCTTGCTATATTTATTTTTATCTCTGTTCTTCCATTTCTTTTATATATTGAATTGCTTTTAAAAATTCTTTAGAATCTAATTTTATATATCCTAAATAGTACTCTAAAACACTCTCTTCTATACTGCATTTGTGTATTTTATATTCGTTACTTTCATTTCTTAACATTGTATATTGAGGAAGCCTATATCTTAATTCTTCCATAAATTGTTGCTTATTCTCTGTGCTAGGAAAAATTCTCTTTTTTCCAGACCTTTTATCATGTGCTGCTGCACCATTTGCTCTTGATAAATCTTCACGATACATAGAACGAAGTTGTAATTCAAAGGTATATTCTGGGTGGTCTCTATAACAAAATTTAATATGTTCAGCAATATAACCATTTTGCTTTTCTTTATGTTTGTAACCTTCTGGTAAAACCATAATGTTTAATTGTTCTAACCATTCTTCATTTTCCATTAATTCATAGGCAAATTCTTTGGTTAAAGCAATACAGCATAAATCATTATATTTTGTTATTTCTTCTTTTGATGCATTTTTTCTTTGAGCAATTAGTTGTTTTAATTCCTCTCCATTTGGTTGTATATTATCTGGTACATCTGCTATAATAATTTTTATTCCTCTTAAATCTTTTATATGTAAATATTCAAAAGGGCAATGTAATTTTTCTGTTCCTTTTTTTTGCATTTCCTCAATACATTCCCAATGAAGTAAATTATCTTTTAATTGTTTGCTTTTCTTTACTGCTGTTTCTCCATATTTTTCTTCTATTTGATTTTCTAATTCTTCCTTATTTTCTAAATTTCCTCTTTCTATTCTTACTTTTGTAATTCTTAAAATAGCTGTTTTAATATGGTCTGGAAAATCCTTTTTTTTCATAATGCTATTTAAAAGGTCTAAATCTTTTATTTCTGTACTTAATAATTGCTTTACTTCTCCTTGCGTTTTTGGATCAATGCTATTTATAATTAATTGATATAAGTTTTTTTCTTCGTCTTGAGAAATTCCTTCTATAGCATATAATTTACAAAGTCGTTCTATTTCTAATTTTATAATTTTATTTTTTATACTATTATAAGATTTTTCTCTACCTCTTGGAGGCTCTAATTTTATATCTGGATATTTGGTTTTCAATAAATTTACAATGGAAAGAAAAGTATTATTTACTCTTTGTTCATACTCTGGATTGTGTTTTAAGGCTAATTGATATTCATAAGCTTTTTCAATATTATTTTTTTCTACTTTATACTGCCTTAAACTATTTGTCATTATTTTTCATCTCCTTATTTATAACTATTATATTATATCATATTTATTCTGAAAAGTCCATAGAAATTCTACATTTTATTTACATAATTTTAGACATTATTCGTTTTAAAGTCACATTTTTTTTACTTTTTTCATAGTATGTACTATATCAATCAGATAAGGAGGATGAAGATATGTATAATCGTAGATATAGAAAATGTTGTTGTCAAAAGAATTTTGATGAAAAAATCATTGAAACTGCTTGCAACAACTGTGGTACTACGGCTGACTATTATATGGCAAATAATAAAGAAGACTCTTGCGATTGTGGTTTTGATAAAGGTGAATCTGTATTTCCTCAAAACCCTATGCTTGCGCAAAGTTATGTACCAATTCAAACTTTAGATAAAACTTTTACTCCACGTGTTGGTTTGAAAATGGGAACTATTTATCCTGAACTTGTTAGCCCTTATGCACCAGGCCAATCTGTAGAAGAAATGGCTTTTATTAAAGCTATGAATGCTGTGAAAGAGGGGTGTAACAAATGCTAGAAAAAGAAAATAGAAATTGTAATTGTGGTTGCAATAACAATTATACGATGAATAATAATAGCAATATGATGATAGATAATAATGATTATCCAAATACTAATACAATGTCTGCCGGAATCGGAAGAGACAACGAGAATGGTAATTGTTGTGGCAGACCAGGGTGTGCTCCAAAAGTTCCAATGTACTCTTTTGAGTTTACAAATATTGACCCAGAAGATACTTGCGAAGAAAAAGAAATGACAAGAGAAGAAATGCTTAATCAAATTCGTGCTTTAGATTTTGCTGTTGTAGAACTTGCTGAATATTTAGACACACATGAAGATGACAAAAAGGCTCTTTGTTTACACAAAGAATATGCCACTCAATTAAAAGAACTAAAAGACAAATATCAAAAAGTTTATGGTCCTCTTAGCATTTATTTTCCATGTAATAAATGGAGATGGCTTGAAGAACCATGGCCTTGGGAAAGGGGGAATTATTAATGTGGACTTATAACAAAGTATTACAATATCCAGTCAAAATTAAATGTCCAAATCCAAAACTTGCTAAATATATTATTAGTCAATATGGTGGACCTGATGGCGAACTTGCTGCCTCTTTAAGATATTTGTCTCAAAGATTTGGTATGCCAGATCAAAATGCAAAAGCAATTTTAAATGATATAGGCACAGAAGAACTTGCTCACTTGGAAATGGTAGGAAGTATTGTTCACCAATTAACTGATGGTGTTTGCCCAGAAGAAATTGAAAAAGCAGGCTTAGGTGATTACTATACAGACCA
Organism: uncultured Clostridia bacterium; assembly: GCA_947599825.1. GTDB lineage: Bacteria > Bacillota > Clostridia > TANB77 > CAG-508 > UMGS1663. The sequence continues at coordinate 36,423 of CANQFS010000003.1, read as the reverse complement.
CGGTGTAGATGTTTACCCTGTATCTGCTGCTGGAAACCCATGGACAGCTGCTTATATTGCTGCAAAAGGTGACCCAATTGCTAACCTTCAAGAAGATTTAGCTGCAGAACAAAAAGCAAGAGCCACTTATGAAAAATTAATAAACCTTTGCAAAGATGACCCAGACGTATTAGATCCACTTCGTTTCTTACGTCAAAGAGAAGTTGTTCACTTCCAAAGATTTGGTGAAGCACTTCGTGGTGTTCAAGATAAACTTGCCGAGAAGAAATTCTATATGGCAAATTGCTCACAAAAAATGTGTGATGACAATAAATAGTTAATTTTATAAAGAGAGATTAGATGTATAACTCTAATCTCTCTTTTACGTAATTATTCAATTAATTCACAGCTTATTTTACATCAACTACAAAAAAATTTCACATTTTTATAAATTTGTGGTATAATAACAAAATAAAAGGAGAATTTTCCTACTATACAAAAAAGGAAAAAGAATGGAGGAGATTCCATTCTTTTTCCTTGTAATTCAATAAAATTATAGAAAACAATTACCAAATTGTTATACTACCTAAAATTATTTTTAACATTATTATACATAATTCTACGAAATTTTCAAGTAAAAATATAAAAAATGTAAAATTTTTGAAAATCATTGTAAAATTCTTATAGAAATGATAGAATAAAAAACATAAAAGTATCTTAAATTCATATATTAGAAATAGGGGTGATAAAAATTGAATAAACAAGCAATTTTTGAAGATATGCAAAACAAAATGGGAGATTTAGAAATAAAACAAAATGAAAATATGGCAAAACATACATCTTTTAAAGTAGGAGGAAATGCTGATATATGGATTAAGGTTAAAAAAGTAGAACAGTTAAAGCAAATTTTAGAATATGCAAAAGAAAAAGATATTCCACTTACTATTTTAGGTAATGGAAGTAATGTATTAGTAAAAGATAATGGGATACGAGGAATTACTCTGCAACTAGACTTCCAAGAAATAAAAATAGAAGAAAAAGAGCAAAAAGTAGAAGTTTTAGTACAAGCAGGTGTAAAATTGGGACTTCTTGCAGTAATGTTACAAAAACATGGCATTGGAGGCTTTGAGTTTGCTTCACGGAATTCCTGGAACTATTGGTGGGGCTATTCGTATGAATGCAGGTGCTTATGGCAAGGAAATGAAAGAGATTGTAAAAGAAGTTACATATTTACAAGAAGATGGAACAATTCAAACTTTGCCAAACGAAGAACTAAACTTTTCATATAGGCATAGCCGTTTTAAAGATTCAGAAGGAATTATTATAGAAGCAAAGCTAGAACTAGAAAAAGCAAATCCAGAAGAAATTAAAGAAAAAATGGAAAACTATAAAAAATCAAGATTAGAAAAACAACCAGTGGATATGCCAAGTGCAGGAAGCACTTTTAAAAGAGGTACTAATTACATTTCTGCACAATTAATTGACGAAGCAGGTTTAAAAGGCTATACCATAGGTGGAGCGCAAGTATCTTTAAAACATGCAGGCTTCATTGTTAATACAGGAAATGCTACAGCAGAAGATATTTTAAATTTAATTGATTATGTTATTCAAGTTGTATATGAAAAATTCGGTAAAATATTAGAAATGGAAGTAGAAGTTGTAGGAGAGTAAAATGCAAAGTTATAAAGAAATAATACAAGTAGCAAAGTAAAAATACAAAGTTATAAAGTAATAATATAAAAGCAATAAAATTCAAAGAAAGAGGAATAAAAGAATGAAAGGTTTTTGGAAATGGTTTAAAAAAGAAGCAAAAATGAAAAGGTGGATGCTATTAATTGTAATAGGAATTGTTCTTGCATGTTACGGAATGACAATTCTTCTTACAGGTGAGCAATTAGGCTTTAAAGATTTAGCCAAAATAATAGTAAGCTTTGTTATAGGTTTTACATTAGTTATTATTGGAAATATCTTTATGCAAAGAAGGACACTAGAACTATTAGTACAAGAAACAGATAAAAGAGATGAAGCAAAAACTGGAAATGTAAAATCTCTAATTTTCAATAAAAAAGTATATGATGAAGGACCAAACATTGTTGTTATTGGTGGTGGCTCAGGGCTAGACTCTGTACTAAAAGGCTTGAAAAACTACACTAGCAATATTACAGCTATTGTAACTGTATCAGACTATGGAGCAAGTGCTACAGATTCTCGTAAATTGTTAGAAACATTGCCATTAGACGACATAAAAAATAGTTTTGTAGCTTTATCTGAAAATGAATCAATTATGAATGGAATTATGAACTATAAATTTACTGAAGGAAGGCTAAAATCATTATGCTTTGGGGATATTTATCTTCTAGCAATGAAAGAACTATATGGAGATTTTACAGCGTCTATTGAACAATCTAAATATGTTCTTAACATGACAGGAAAAGTATTACCAGTTACATTAGAGGCAATTGACATTTGTGCAGAATTAGAAGATGGAACTATTATTCAAAGCAAAGACAAAATAGCAGAAACAGTAACTGATAAAGTAAGCAAAATCAATCGTATATTTATAAGCCCATCAAATTGTGCACCAGCACCAGGAGTGCTAGAAGCAATTCAAAAAGCAGATGCTATTATAATTGGTCCAGGAAGTTTATACACTAATGTAATTCCAAACTTACTTGTAAAAGGAGTAGCAAAAGCAATTAAGGAAAACAAAGGCTTTAAAATATATATTAGCAACATTATGACAGAACCTGGTCAAACAGACAACTATTCACTATCTGACCATATTAAGGCTATTCAAGAACATGCTGGTAAAGGAATTATTGATTATTGTATTTATGACACAGGAGAAATTGTGCCAGAGTTTGTTAGAAGATATAATAGAGAAGGTTCTGATTTAGTAGAACAAGATACAGCCAAAGCCAAAGAAGAAGGCGTTAAATTATTACAAAGAAATCTATCTTATATTGATTCTGAATTTATTCGCCATAACCCAGATGCTATAGCTTCTGCTATTATTGAACTTGTATGTGAAGACTTGAAATTTAGAGATATGCAAAATGATACAAAATATTTAATGTTAAACTCTAGACTAAAAGAAACTAAGAGAAAATTAAAAGAAACAATGGAAACAAAACCAGCAAAACAAAAGAAAGAAAAGCATTTTGCAAGACCACAAAGTAAATTTGCAGAAAAATACAATGAAAGAATTAAGTCAATTAAAGAAAGTGACGAAAAGGCTTTAAAAAGAAAAGAAGCAAAAATGAAGGAAAAAGAAAAGAGAGAAAAAGGAACAAAAAGCTAATAAGTAAAAGTAAAAAAAGAAAAACAAACCGAATAGAAAGCAAAGAAAATTAAACAAAACAAATAAAGCAAAAAACAAATAAAACGAAAAACAAATAAAACAAAAAACAAATAAAGCAAAAAACGAATAAAGCAAAAAACAAATAAAACAAAAAACAAATAAAGCAAAAAACAGATAAAACGAAAAACAAATAAAGCAAAAAACAAATAAAGCAAAAAACAAATAAAACAAAAAACAAATAAAGCAAAAAACAAATAAAGCAAAAAACAAATAAAACAAAAAACAAATAAAACAAAAAACAGATAAAACGAAAAACAAATAAAACAAAAAACAAATAAAGCAAAAAACAAATAAAACAAAAAACAATCAAAACAGAAAACAAAGAAGAACAAAAGCAAAGAAAAAGAAAATCAAACAAAAGAAAATAGGAGAAACAAATGAAATACACAAAAATTAATTTAGAAGAAGGACTAAAAAAAGAATGGATTATTACTAATGGCATAGGAGGCTATGCAAGTTCTACTATGAGTTCTGCAAATACTAGAAGATACCATGGTTTACTTGTTGCGCCACTTACACCACCAGCAAGAAGACATTTAGTTCTTTCAAAAGTAGATGAAAGTATTGAAATAGGAAATAAAAAATATAATCTATACACAAATATAGGACGAGATTATATTACAAAAGGATATGAATATATAGTTAGTTTTGAAAAAGAGTACGTACCAATTTATACATATCAAGTAGAAGATGTTATAATAAAAAAATATATCTGTATGGAATATGGAAAAAATACAGTAGTAATATTATATCAAATCTTCAACAAAGAAAAAGAAGCAAAATTAACATTAGCGCCTCTTCTTAATTTTAGAGACTTCCATAGTGATAGTTATAAGCATAATTTTCAAATAAAACAAGAAGAAAAAAATAGAAAAATAAAAGTGGTATTAGACGGAAACTCTCAAACACCAATTTATTTATATACTTCAGAAGGAAATTATCAAAAGCATGAAAATGATAGTTTTCAAAATATGTTTTATTTAGAAGAAGAAAAAAGAGGATTTTGTTCAGAAGAAAACCATGCAATTCCAGGCTGTTATGAAATTACTATTGAACCAAATGAAAGAAAAGAAATCACCTTTGTAGCTTCCTTAGAAGAAAATATTGAAGAAATAAAAGCAAAAGACGTAATTAGTAGAGAAGTAGCACGTTTAAGTTCACTTGTATATGACTCAGGTGTAACGGCAAATTTAAGTGATAAAAAACAAATTCAAGATAAAGAAATAATAGAAAAAATAGAGCTACTACGAGACTATATAATTGCAACAGATAACTTTGTAGTATATCGTCCAAGTTTTAGACTTCATACTATAATTGCAGGTTATCCATGGTTCTTAGACTGGGGAAGGGATAGTTTAATTGCATTTGAAGGCTTACTTCTAAAAACCAAAAGGTATGATATTGCAAAAGAAGTATTGCTTACTATGATTCGTGATATCAAATTTGGGTTAGTTCCAAATGGATATTCCGGCTATGACAATCGTCCTTTATATAATAGTGCAGATAGTTCGCTTTTATTGTTTGAACAAATCAAAAAATACTTAAATTACACAAATGACGAAAAATTCATTAAAGAAAATTTCTACGAAGTAATGAAAAAAATTATAGAAAGTTATCAAAATGGAATTGACGTAGAAGAAAATGATATTTATCTTGACACAGATGGACTTATAAGTAGCGGAAATGAACATATTCAAAATACATGGATGGACGCAAAAATAGGAAACTTTGTTGTTACGCCAAGAAATGGAAAAGCAGTAGAAATTAACGCTATGTGGTATAATGCTTTAAAAATTATGGAAGAATTAACCACTCGCTTTGAAAGCAAAACAAAAGCAAGCAAATACAAAAAAATGGCGTTAGAGTGCCAAAATTCTTTTGTAGAAAAATTTTATAACAAAAAAAGAAAATGTTTATATGACGTTTTAGGAGACGGCAAAATAAGACCAAATCAATTATTTGCATTAAGTCTTACTTATCCTATTTTAGACCCTAAAACAGAAATAGCAAAAGAAATGTTTGAAACAGTAACTACAAAACTATTAAATCCTTATGGATTAAAAACCTTAGCAAAAGGGGAAGAAAACTATGTTGAAGTTTATGAGGGAGATAGTTTTAAACGAGATATGAGTTATCATCAAGGAATTACGTGGCCATGGCTACTTGGTATATACTACGATAGTTTCAAAAAAATTCTTGAAAGTGAAAAGAGCAAAACCAAAAAACAAGAACTACAAATAAAATATAATTCTTTTGTAAAAAGTGTAAAAGACACATTTTCAAAAGAATTAAAAGAAGGAAAAACCATTGGTGGAATATCCGAAATTTATGATTCGAAAAAGCCTTATGAGGCAAAAGGAGCATATGAGCAAGCATGGAGCGTAGCAGAAGTGTTCCGTATTATATTAGAAAATGAGTAAAAGGAAAAGTTTTTCATGATAACAATCGAAAATTTAGAAAAAGATTTAAAAGCAGAAAAATTAAATAGTATTTATCTTTTGTATGGGGAAGAAACCTTCCTTTTAGAATCATGCCTAAAAAAAATAAAAAGTAACTTTGGAGAAACAAAAGAAGGAATTAATGAAATAAAAATAGACGAAAGTAATGTAAGTAGCATTATTTCAGATATTGAAACACCAGCATTTGGCTATGAAAAAAAGCTAATTATTGCTCGTAATACAGGTCTTTTCAAAAAAGAAGGGAAAAAGAAAACAGTAAACAATAATAATGCACTAATTAACAAACTTACAGAATATATTAAGGAAAACAATAAAATTATACAAGAAGCGGTTGTTTTAGTATTTGTAGAACAGGAAGTAGAAAAAAATGAATTATATAAAATATTAGAACAATATGGTGTTATTTGTGAATTTCAAGAGCTAAAACCAATACAAATTACAGCAAGACTAAAAGCAATTTGCAAAGCCTACCAAGTACAAGTAGAAGATAGCACATTACAATACTTTATTGAGTGTTGTGGAACTAATATGCAAGAACTAATAAATGAAATACGAAAGTTAATTGAATATGTTGGAACAGGTGGAACAATACAAAAGCAAGCAATCGACTTACTATGTATTAAACAATTAGATAGCATCATTTTTGATTTAACAGACAATTTAGGAAAAAGACAAACCAAAAAAGCATTAGAAGTATTACATAGTCTGCTATATCAAAAAGAACCAATTCAAAAAATACTAATTACCTTATATCATCATTTTAAAAAACTATATATCATAAAAATAGCGCAAAGAGAAAATAAAAACATAGCAGAAAGTTTAGAATTAAAACCAAATCAAATGTTTCTAGTAAACAAATATACTATGCAGGCAAATTACTTTCAAGAAAGTGAATTAAAGCAAATTGTAGAAGAACTAATTAATTTAGATTACAACTACAAAATAGGCAATATCGACTTAGAAGTAGGGTTAGAATCAATATTGTGTCGCTATTGTTAGAAAACTTTTTGGAAACTTTTGGGACGCGTCCAAAAGTTTCCAAAAAGTTAACAAATATTTGCATTTTTATGTAAAATATGATATAATGAAATTATACTAATGTAGAATCCTATTTTTTCATCTAAGGAGAGACTACATTGAAAAAAATTTTTTTTATAGGAGGAAAATATTATGTTTTATCCGGAGAATTTCAAAAAAAGAGTCAAAGAAGTATATCCTGATTGGGAAGAGTTACACCAGGCACTGGAGAGAGGAGATAGGTCTGTAGGTAGTTGTTTAGATAGTAGTGAGCTTACAGGAATATCTTTGAATGCGATTCTCGAAGCAACTTCTCTTGAGGAATTGCAGAAGCAGGCAAGAGCCCAACAGGAGCAAATCGAACTCTATGGTGAGTGGGTTAGACTTTTCAAAAAGCAGAGTGCTTACTAATGGGTAAAACGGGTGGTGCACATTTTAATATGTGCACCATTTTCTTTTCTTTAATAGAAATTTTTACTTCGTTCTAAAATATAAATTTTTAGCCCGTCCCTAAAATTTAACAATTCTTGCATACTTTTTTTAAATTAACAAAAACTAAAAGAAAACAATTAGAAAAGCGAAAGGATGAAAAAGTATGTATAATTTTAGAACAGATTTAGCAGACGAAAGAAGAAATTTGTATAGAAAGGCTAATAATTTAGAAGAAATAGACGGAATTGAAACAGAGGAAGAGCAAATTAGTGAAAAAGTAAAAGTAACAAGAGTAAAAATTACAAATGAACAGGGCGAGCAAGCCATAGGAAAAGTAAAGGGAAGTTATATTACCATTGATATTAAAAAAATCAATTTATTAACGGAAGAAGAAAAAGAGCAAGCAGCAAATACTTTAGCAAATGAATTAAAAACATTAATAGGCGAAAAAGTACAATTTAAAGAAGATATTTTGGTAGTAGGTTTAGGAAACGAAGAAGTAACGCCAGATGCGTTAGGTCCAAATGTAATAAAAGATGTTGAAGTAACAAGGCATATTATAAATTACCTTCCACAATATATTGATGAAAATGCAAGGTCAGTTAGTGCTATTGCACCAGGTGTATTAGGAACTACAGGAATTGAAACTTTAGAAATTATTAAAGGTGTTGTAGAACATATTAAGCCAAAATTGTTAATTGTAATTGATGCATTAGCCTCTAGAAGTATGGAAAGAATTAGCTCTACCATTCAAATTTCCAATACTGGAATTGTGCCGGGAGCAGGTGTAGGAAATACAAGAAAAGAAATTACACAAAATACATTAGGCATTCCTGTTATTGCTATTGGCATTCCAACTGTTGTAGAAACAGCCGTAGTAGTAAACGATGCTTTAGATATTTTTATTGATAAATTGCAACAAGAAGCAAAATCGAATGATTATTTAAATCAATTAAAAGAAGAAGATAATTATGAACAAATTAAAGAGGCACTTCTTCCAAAAGATTTTAATTTTATTGTAACGCCAAAAGAAATTGACGAACTTATTTTAAATATGTCCTCTGTTGTAGCAAGAGGAATAAACATGGCACTTTAAAGATAATTGAACTACAAGTATTGCATAATAAAATAAGACTACAAGAAAAAATAAATGAAAATAAAGACAATGATGCATAATAAAAATAAGACTACAAGCATAAAAGTCTAAATGAAAATAAAGACAATATAAAAAAGGAAATAAAAAAATAATGGCACTTTAAGAATAAAGTGCCAAGTGAAGAATATATAACAAAGTTAGGTGCAAAGGGTAAAAAATATAGAAAAAGTATTTTGCCTTTGGACCTTCTTTTTGATTGTAAAACAAAATAAAGCAAAGAGATAAAGAAGTAAAAGTAGCGCAAGATAAATAGTGAAAGTATAAACTAGGTATAGTAATAATATTAGGAATATATTTTGCAAAGCACAACGCAATTGTGCATAATGTCATTTGCAATTTCTTTTCTTTGAAAAAGTAAAAAACAAACATAAGTAAAATACCAAAAGCGCCATAATCTACCTGTAACACTTCTCCTAAAATACTTACAAATATAACTAATAAAAACCCTACTATTTTATGCTTTGACTTTTCATATAAAAATAAAGCAATCATTCCCAATAAAAAAGTAAAGAAAATATTTAGCGCAAAAGAGTTAGTAAAGGTTGATAAAAATAGCATAAAAGGAATTTGCGAAATACAAGCAAACACAAATAATTTCAAAATATGTTTCTTCAAATTCTTTGTATGTATATAACCCTGAACTGCTTGAAAAGCAAAAATAGGGAAGGCAATTCTTCCTATTAAATTAAAAAAAGAAAATCTACATAAAACACTATCTCCAAAATGATCTGAAAACATAGTTATTATGCCAATTATTTTTAATATAAAACTTGTCAAATTTATCACCTACTATATTATCTAATAAAGTAAAAGAAAAATCAAGTAAAATATCTTGCATAATACGAGAAATTAAGATAAAATAATCTCATAAAATGCCAAAGAGGAGGAAAGACTAAATATGTCCAATATGAAATTAGAAGTAAAATATAGTGGAATTGATACAAAAGAAATCTTGAAACAGTCAGAAAAGGTAGAAAAAATCCATAAAGAATTACAAGAAAAACAAGAAGATGAGAAAGAATTTCTTGGCTGGCTTAGTTTGCCAACCAATTATGATAAAGAGGAATTTGAAAGAATAAAAAAATGTGCAAAAAAAATTCGTAAAGATTCAGAGGTATTTGTAGTAATAGGAATTGGTGGCTCTTATTTAGGAGCAAGAGCTGTAATTGAAAGCTTAACACCTACATTTTATAATTTATTACCAAAAGAGCAAAGAAAAGCACCACAAATTTTATTTGTAGGAAATAATATGAGTGGAAACTATTTAAATGATTTGGTAGAGTTAATTGGAAATAGAGATTTATCTATTAACGTTATATCAAAATCAGGAACTACTACGGAACCTGCCATTGCCTTCCGTTTCTTTCGTGAATTTATGGAAAATAAATATGGCGTAAAAGAAGCAAGAAAAAGAATTTACGTTACAACAGATAAAGAAAAAGGGGCATTAAAAACATTAGCAAAGAAAGAAGGATATGAAACCTTTGTTGTTCCAGATAATGTAGGGGGAAGATACTCTGTTTTAACAGCCGTAGGCTTGCTTCCTATTAGTGTAGCCGATATTGACATTGACAAACTAATGGAAGGAGCAAGATTTGCTAAGGAAAAATATAATGACGAAAATCTAAAATATAATGATTGTTATAAATATGCCGTTTTAAGAAATCTTCTTTACGAGCAAAGAAAAAATATTGAAATTTTGGTAACGTATGAACCAAAATTACATTATTTCATTGAATGGTGGAAGCAATTATTTGGAGAAAGTGAAGGAAAAGATGGAAAAGGAATTTATCCATCTGGTGCAGAATTTACAACAGATTTACATTCACTTGGTCAATATATTCAAGAGGGAAGACGTAATTTATTTGAAACAGTATTAAATATTGAAAAACAAGAAGCAAATATGGATATTCATTTTGACGAAGATAATTTAGATGAACTAAATTATTTAGAAGGAAAGACTATGGACTATGTAAATAGCAAAGCAATGCAAGCAACCATAGAAGCACATGTAGAGGGAAAAGTACCAAATATTGTGCTAAATATTGAAAAGCTAAATGAAGAAACAATTGGTCATCTTATTTATTTCTTTGAACTTGCTTGTGCTATGTCTGGAAAATTATTAGGGGTAAATCCATTTAATCAACCGGGCGTAGAAAAATATAAAACAAATATGTTTAAACTTTTAGGAAAACCTGGATATGAAGGAAAATAAAATACCCCCGGCTAAGCCGGGGATTTTTGTTTGAAGATAGTGCTCTTAGAAATACTCTGTTTTCCTTTTTTGAAGATCGGCGAACATATCATATTCTCGGTCTGCCTTTTTCATAATAGCAGATGCTGTGAAATATCCTCCGAATATAGCAAGAATAAAAACAAAGATTGCACAAAGTACAATTATATTATTATCCTTTTTTTTGCCTTTTTTTCCAAAGAAAGCTTTTGCAATTCTTCCTAAAGCACTCGGTGCGTTTCGTGCTGCATTTACTGTATTATGAATCTGTGCAAAAGAGTTCCAACCAGCAGTCAAGCCACTAGCCAAAGTTTTCTGTTCCCAAAAATCCTTCAAACTACGAAGCCAGATATAAAAACCTGTAGGAATCATAGTTGCAACACAAAAAATATAAATCAAGTCTGATGATAATTGTTCAAACATCAGGATTGTTTCTTGATCTACTTTTGCCATTTGCAAGAAGAAAGGGGAGACCAGTAGCAAAATGTAACCATAAACCATAGTGAATCCAGCGATTGCCATGATATATCCCACTACGATATAGGCTCTAAAACTACCACCTACTTCCTTTGACTCTGACCAGTACCGACCTACATAGTTAGCATTTGCCCAAGAAATCATAAAGTTGAGAGCAAGTGTCAACACTAATAATAAGATTGCCATAACTACATCTTCCTTTCTGTTGTTGTTAGCACACAATTGGGTGCTGTTAATAAAGTTACTACTATTATAGTATATCATATAATAGTATAAAAATCAACTCGTACTACCTTGGAATTTTTCCTATGATATGTTTTTCATAAATTTGTTGCATCATGTTCTGCTCTATTATCATTGCATCTATTTTCTTTATATTGATTATATATATCTAAATATAAAACAAATATGTTTAAGCTTTTTGGAAAAACAGGATATGAAGGAAAATAAAGAATAAAGAGCTTTATGATTTAATTAGGCTCTTTATTCTTTTTTGCTTTTAGTTACCGTACTGGTGCTGATGGTGGGACTCGAACCCACATGGTTTCCCGCTGGATTTTGAGTCCAGTGCGTCTGCCAGTTCCGCCACATCAGCATGAAAAAGTTTATTATATAAAATTTGCTACACATACTGAGACTGTAACTCGCAAATGCTCGAACAGTCTCAGCAAGTTCCGCCACATCAGCATGAAAAAGTTTACTATATAAAATTTGCTACACATACTGAGACTGTAACTCGCAAATGCTCGAACAGTCTTAGCAAGTTCCGCCAGCTATGCATAAGTTATCTGTAGCTCGCTTCGCTTCGCACAGCTAACTTAACATCAACATAAAAAATTTCTTGCTACTGCTATATCATAACAGAAAATCATAAAATTAGCAAGAAAAACTAACAAAAAATATAAAAAAATAATGACACCATACAAAAATATTGCTATAATAAAGAAAAATATCCAAAAGGGACAGATGTACCAAAAAGAAACGTCCCCAAAGGATAGCAAAAGGAAACGTCCCAAAAGGATACTAGGAGGAATTAAGAAAATGAAAAAAGATACCGCATATTATACAAAAATTATTGCGAAAGTTATTATTTTAGGGTTAATGCTATTTGGCATTTATTTAACTTATCGATTAGCTATTTTTTATATTCCATTTATTATTGCTATGTTAGTGGCAACTTGTGTAGAGCCAGTTATTCAATTCTTTATGAAGCATACCAAAATGAAAAGAAAATTAGCTAGTGTGCTTTCACTTATTTTAGTATTAGTTATTTTAGGAAGTGTGCTAACATTTGGAATATCTAAAATTATAACAGAAGCAAGTAACTTCTTATCAAATATTAATATTTATTTTGATGATATTTATAATTGGGCGTTAGGAATAATAAATGATGTAAAAAATGAAAATATACAACTACCAGAGCAATTTTCAGGAGGATTAGAAAGTTCTTTAACAACTATTATAAGCATTGTAAAAAATACATTCATTTCATTAATTACAGGAGCAATTAACTTCATTAGTTCTGTTCCTAATATAATAACTTATGGATTTATTACTATTTTAGCCATTATATTTATTTGTTTTGACAAAGAATATATACCAAACACAATAAAAAGCCAAATTCCAACCAAATGGTTTGAAAAAATAAAGCAAATCATCAATGAAATGTGTAGTGTATCTATAAAATATATAAAAGCAGAAGCAAAACTTTCTTTAATATGTTTTATTTGGGTATTACTTGCATTAAACATCATCAATTTAGTAGGAATTAAAGTAGAATATTTATTTATGATGGCTGTATTTATTGGAATAGTTGATTTACTACCATTATTTGGCGCAGGAGCAGTTATGGTTCCATGGGCAGGCTACTTATTACTAGTAGGAAATATACCACTTGCTATTAGTGTAATTGTAATATGGGTAATATGGGCAATTATAAAACAACTTATGGAGCCTAAAATGGTAAGCAAAGAAATGGGAATGCACCCAATATTTACTTTAGTAGGAATGTATACAGGATACAGACTAATGGGAGTGTTAGGACTTATTCTAGGACCAATTATTTTACTTATATTGAAAAATATTTTTAGTGAACTAATTAGCAAAGGAATTTTAAAAAGCTTTTTAGAACTAGAATAAATAATTAATAAAAAATAGAAAGAAAGATATGAATAACGAAGAAATAAGAAAAAAATTATTAGAACTTGCAGACGAAAAATATAAAAAATTTCAAGAAGGACTATGTCCAAACACCAATAATATTATAGGTGTTCGTGTCCCGCTATTAAGAAATTTAGCAAAAGAAATATCAAAACAAAATGTAGAAAACTATTTAAAAAATGCAAGTAATGAATATTATGAAGAAATTATGTTACAAGGCATGGTAATAGGCTTAAATAAGTGTAGTGTTAAGCAAACTTGTAAATATTTAAAAGAATTTATTCCAAAAATAGATAATTGGGCAGTGTGTGATGTAACAGTTGCAGGCTTAAAAATGGTGAAAAATAACCAAAAAGAAATGTTAGAATTTATAAAACCATATATAAAATCAAAAAAAGAATTTGAACTCAGATTTGCAGTCGTATTACTGCTTAACTTTTATATTACAGAAGAATATATTGATTTAGTAATAAAAACGTTAAATGAAATAAAACATGAAGGTTACTATGTAAAAATGGCAGTAGCATGGGCAATTTCTATTGCATTTATTAAATTCCCAGAAAAGACAATGAACTTTTTAAAACAAAACAATTTAGATGATTTTACATATAACAAAGCATTGCAAAAAATAGTAGAATCTTACAAAGTAGAAGAAGAAATGAAAGAAAAAATAAAAAGAATGAAGAAAAAATGTCATTAAAATTTCTTATGAACTCTTGACAAATATTTATCATAGTGGAATAATAAGAAAGCACTTTTTTTAATAACTTTTTTTCTAAATAGAAGGAGGAAACAAAATGAACTTATCAGAGCATCAAATTCACCAATTCAATCAACTTCGGGAGGAACTATTAAGCAAAATCAATTTGTTTAAAATTAGCATAGACTTTCCGGCTAATTACGAACAATTGGGGCGTGCGTTTCAAAGACCATGGTTGAAAGAATTAGAAGAAGCAATAAACAGTTTGAAACTGGAAGAAAAACAAAGCAATGAAAAAATCAAAGAAATTGCTGGAGTACCTATTGATTCGTTAAGCGCTATGCAGTGCGGAGCAATATTGACAGTTCGCTACTTTCAGCCAATTGAAGAGATTTTTATAAAAGAATTTAAGGTTTTACCTAAGCCATTTGATGTCTTGATACCCGAGTATGAAGATAATGTAATCAAAATTTTTGATACAGAGAAAAACTAAAAATAAGGGAAAAAAGGAAGCAACTTTTTATAATAAAGAGTTGTTTTCTTTTTGTAATAAAAAAATAAAAAAATAATTGTTGCTCTTTTTTTTCTTTTATGATACTATCTTATTAACAAAAGAAAAAGGAGGAATAAAAAATGTCAGTTAAATTTGTGTTAAATGAAACATCTTATTTTGGAAAAGGAGCAAGAGAAGAACTTGCAGAAGAAATTCAAAAGAGAGGATTTACAAAAGTATTTTTAGTAAGTGATGAAGCACTTGTAGAAGCAGGAGTAACAGCAAAAGTAGAAGAAATTTTAAAGAAGGCAAAAATTAAATATAAGTTATATTCTAGCATAAAACCAAATCCAACAATAAAGAATGTAACAGATGGAGTAAAAGCATGTAAATTATCAAAAGCAGACGTTATAGTTGCTGTAGGTGGTGGTTCTAGTATAGACACTGCAAAAGGAATTTCAATTGTTATGACAAACCCAGATAGGGCAGATGTAAAATCTTTAAATGGTGCGTCAAATACAGTAAATAAAGGAATGCCAGTTATTGCACTTCCTACAACAGCAGGAACAGCAGCAGAAGTAACTATAAACTACGTAATTACAGATGAAGACGAAAAAATAAAAATGGTATGCGTTGATCCAAACGACATTCCAATCTTATCAATTGTTGATTCTGAACTAATGGCATCTATGCCAAAAAGTTTAGCAGCAGCAACAGGAATGGACGCCTTAACTCATGCAGTAGAAGGCTATATTACCAAAGCTCATAACGAAATGTCAGACATGTTCCATATGAAAGCAATTCAAATGATATTCAAATATTTACCTGCAGCAGTAAACGAAAAAAATGAAGAAGCAATTGAAATGATGGGAATGGCACAATATATTGCAGGAATGGGATTTTCAAATGTAGGACTTGGAATAGTACACTCTATGGCACATCAATTAGGAGCTGTATATGACACACCACACGGAATTGCAAATGCAATGCTTCTTCCAACAGTTATGAGATTCAATGGAGAAGTATGCGCAAATCGTTTTAGAGAAATTCTAGTTAATATAGGAAGACCAGATGCAGAGCACTTAAATGATCAAGATGTTATCAATACCTTTGTATGGAAAATTTCAGAACTTAGCAAAGCAGTAGGAATTACACAAACAATTAAAGATTATGGAGTAAAAGAAGAAGACTTTGAAATGCTTGCAGAAAAAGCAATGAACGATCCATGTAAACCAGGAAATCCAAGAGACGTAAGTAAAGAAGACTTTATTGAATTATATAGAAGAGCAATGTAAAAAAACAGGAGGGAATAGAAAATGAAAAAAGATTTAGGAGTAAAACCATATTTGTTTCCAATGCCATTATTAATGATTGCAACCTATGGCGACAATGATAAAGTAGACGTTATGCCTATGGCGTGGGGTGGAATTTGTGATAGTAATATGGTAGCATTAAACATTCATGAAAATCATAGAACCACAAAAAACATAAAGAAAAGAGGAGCTTTCACCATAAGTGTAGCAGATGTAGACCATTTAGAAGAATCAGATTATTTTGGAATGGTTTCAGGAGATAGAGTAGAAGACAAATTCGAAAAAACAAATATGCATGCTATAAAAAGTGATAAAGTAGACGCACCAATTATAGAAGAATATCCTATTACCCTAGAATGTAAAGTTGCAGGATATGAAGACAGTATGCATGGTTTCCGTGTTGTTGGAGAAATTGTAAATGTTGTAGCTGATGAAAAAGTATTAACTGAAGATGGAAAAGTAGATCCAACAAAACTAAATGCTTTTGTATTTGATCAATTCCAAAATGGTTATTACAAAATTGGTGAAAAAGTAGGAACTGCATGGCAAAGTGGTAAAAAATTTACAAAATAAATTGTTTTTGAGTATTTAGTACTTGCTATTTTGAAAAAATATGATATAATAAATAAGCAAATTTTTATAGCGATGAAAGGGAGAAGAAAAAAATGAGTATCAAAGTAGAAAAAACAGACAAAAACAATGAAGTAAAATTAAGCTTTTGTATTGAAGCATCTAAATTTGAAGAGGCTATCCAAAAAGTATATGTAAAAAGTGCAAAATATTTTAATATTCCAGGCTTTAGAAAAGGAAAAGCACCATACAAAATTGTAGAAAAACAATATGGTGCACAAATCTTTTATGAAGATGCTTTCAATGAAGTAGTTCCAGAAGTATATGAAAAAGAACTAAAAGAAGCAGGAATAGAAGCAGTAAGCAGACCTGATATTGATATTACTCAAATGGAAAAAGGAAAAGACCTTATTTTCACTGCAGTAGTACAAACAAAGCCAGAAGTAACTCTTGGAAAATACAAGGGTATAAACCTTAAAAAAGTAGAGTATAATGTAGAGGAAAAAGACATTGACCATGAAATTTACCACATGCAAGAAAGAAATGCAAGACTTATCAATGTAGAAGATAGACCAGTTGAAAGTGGAGATACTACAATTATAGATTTTGAAGGCTTTAGTGATGGCGTTGCTTTTGAAGGTGGAAAAGCAGAAAACCACGAATTAGTAATTGGAAGCAATACTTTCATTCCAGGCTTTGAAGACCAAATAATTGGTATGAAAATAGGGGAAGAAAAAGATATTAATGTTACTTTCCCAGAAGAATATTTTTCAAAAGATTTAGCAGGAAAGCCAGCAGTATTTAAAGTTAAATTACATGAAATCAAGAAAAAAGAACTACCAGAAGCAGATGACGAATTTGCTAAAGATGTTAGTGAGTTTGACACAATAAAAGAATTAAAAGCTTCAATTAAAGAAAAATTAGAAGATGAAAACAAACATAAAGCAGAATATGAAACAGAGGAAGAAGCAATCAAAACAGTATGTGAAAATACAGAAATTGATATTCCATCTGGAATGGTAGAAACCGAAACGGACAATATGATAAGAGACATTGAACAAAGATTATCATACCAAGGTTTAAACTTTGAACAATATCTAAAAATAATGAACAAAACAGAAGCAGACCTTAGAAAAGAAATGGAAGAACAAGCATTAAAACAAGTAAAAACAAAATTAGTATTAGAAGCAATTGTAAAGGCAGAAAAAATAGAAGCATCTGAAGAAGAAGTAAAAGCCAAAATAGAAGAAATGGCACAAACTTATGGAAGAGATGCCAAAGAATTAGAGCAAAATGAAAACTTAAAAACATACATAGCAGAATCTGTAAAAACAGAAAAAGCAATTCATTTTATAGTAGAAAATGCAAAAATAAAATAAAAAGGGGAAAAGTTAGGGGTGAATCTGTATTTTTTAAATAAATAGTATTTACCACTAACTTTTTATGCTTAATTATAAAATATTTTAATATCCAAAGTATATTAAATTTATAGGAGGAAAATTATGTTAGAAAAAAATAGTTTAGTACCTTATGTTATTGAACAAACAGCAAAAGGAGAAAGATCTTATGATATTTTCTCAAGATTATTAAAAGACAGAATTATATTTTTAGGAGAAGATGTTAACCCAACATCAGCAAGTTTAGTAATTGCACAATTATTATTCTTAGAATCAGAAGACCCAGACAAAGAAATTTCTTTATATATCAATAGTCCAGGAGGTTCTATTACAGACGGAATGGGAATTGTAGACACTATGAATTACATTAAATGCCCAGTATCTACAATTTGTATTGGTATGGCAGCAAGCATGGGAGCAGTATTACTTGCTTCTGGTGAAAAAGGAAAAAGATTTGCAACACCAAATGCAGAAATTTTAATTCACCAACCATTAATTGGTGGAAACGGACTTTCAGGACAAACAACTGAAATAAAAATTCATGCAGATCATATGGTAAAAACTAGAGAAAAATTAAATAAATTGTTAAGTGCAAGAACAGGGCAACCACTAGAAACAATTGAAAAAGATACAGAAAGAGATAATTACATGACAGCAGAAGAAGCTTTAAAATATGGCTTAATCGATGGAATTATGGAAAAAAGACCATAGGTTATTTGATATAGATAATTAAAACAATGAATAATTAAAGCATTGAATAATTAAAATATTGAATAGTTAAAATATGAATGGTTAAAACATAAATATTTAAACCATAAATAAAATCAAGAATAAAAAACAAAATAAGAACCATACTAAAACGGAAGAATAAAATATAGAATAAAAGAAGTATGTAGCACGTAGGACAATTAGTATAAAGAAATAATAATAAAAGTGAGACTGGAAATTAAATAAATCAATAAAAAAGCATTAAAAAAAAGAGTTCTACTGCCAAGAAAAAACATAATATATAAAAAAGGGAGAAGAAAATGACCAAGACAGATAAAAGTATAAGATGCTCATTTTGTGGAAAATCACAAGATGCAGTAGAAAGAATTATTGCAGGACCAGGAGTATTTATTTGTGATGAATGTATCAAAGTATGTACGAATATTTTAGAAGATGATTCTTATGAAGAAGCAGACTTTAGTTATACTGTAAATAAACAAAATAATAAATTACCAAGTCCAGAAGAAATAAAAAAGGTATTAGATAGTTATGTAATAGGGCAAGAAGATGCTAAAAAAACATTAGCAGTAGCCGTATATAATCACTATAAAAGAATTAACCACCCACAGAAAAATAAAGAAGACGTAGAAATTCAAAAAAGTAATGTTTTACTACTAGGACCAACAGGGTGTGGAAAAACCTTGCTTGCGCAAACACTTGCTAGAATATTGCAAGTTCCATTTGCTATAGCAGATGCTACAACTCTAACAGAAGCAGGCTACGTAGGAGAAGACGTAGAAAACATTTTACTAAAACTAATTCAAAATGCAGACTATGACATCGAAAAGGCAGAAAAAGGTATAGTATATATAGATGAAATAGATAAAATTACAAGGAAGTCAGAAAATCCATCAATTACGAGAGATGTAAGTGGCGAAGGAGTGCAACAAGCCTTACTTAAAATTGTAGAAGGGACTATTGCATCTGTTCCACCACAAGGCGGAAGAAAGCACCCACATCAAGAGTTAATACAAATTAACACAGAAAACATTTTATTTATATGCGGTGGTGCATTTGAAGGACTAGACAAAATCATAAATGAACGTACAGGAAAGAAAGCAATTGGATTTGGTGCTAACGTACAAAGTCAAAAAGAAATAGATAAATACAAAATCTATGAACAATTATTACCACAAGACTTATTAAAATTTGGTTTAATTCCAGAGTTTGTAGGAAGACTTCCAATTGTAGCAACACTAAGAGAATTAGATAGAAATGCTTTAATTGATATTGTAACAAAGCCAAAAAATGCGTTAGTAAAACAATATCAAAAATTACTAGAGTTAGATAACGTAGAACTAGAATTTGAGCAAGAAGCACTAGAGGCAATTGTAGATAAAGCCTTAGAGAGAAAAACAGGAGCAAGAGGCTTGCGCTCTATTATAGAAGAAATAATGAGAGACATTATGTTTGACATTCCATCTAACCCAAGAATAGAAAAATGCATTGTAACAAAAGAAACAGTGCTAGAAAAGAAAGCACCAAAATTAGTTATCAATGAAAAAAAGGAACTAATCAAAAATAAAACATCAAAACCACAAAGAAAAAATACAAATCGCACAGAAGAAACAGCATAAAACAAACAAAACGACCAGTAAATTTTACTGGTCGTTATTTCGTGATTACTCAATGATTAAATCGATAGGAATAATATGTTTTGCATCTGGCTTTGGTGGCTTACTTGCAAAAAAATCACGATAATTTTTTAATTCCCGCTTAGCAATTGCTGTTGTAGCACAATAGCATTTAATACTAGAGGAACGTTCATCATCGGTGGTACAAATACCATAGATTTTTTTTGTTTTCATAAAGATACCTCCATAAAAATATTTAAATAAGGTGAATAGTTGCAAATTGCACTTAGCAATTATAATACAATAAATATAACATAATTTTGAAAAAATTTCAATAGGAATATGCATAGAATTAAGTATTTTTCTTGCAATTTCACATAAAACATGATAAAATATGTTCAGTTTAAAATTATATCATCTCCTAATATAGCATCAAAGGAGTTTTAATAGAGTAACTATTAACAAGCAAAGAAAAGCCAACTGGCAAGGAGGTAACTACTATGAAATTAAAACAGGAAGATAGAAATTTATTGCGTGAATTTTTTGATGCCCAATCTGATTGGATGGAGAAAAATACGCTATTGACTTCAAAAAATCTAAATATCTTTAAAATGCGTTTCTTAGACTTTATAAAGTCAAAAAATTGTGAAGAAAATTTAGCTTGCAAACTGCTTGAATATACATTAGAGCACGAGTTGCTAAAATGCGAAGAAAGAAAATTGATGGCTATGTACGAGGAAAGTAAGAAATCAGGTATAAGGAAAGCAAAATTAAATTATATGCCTGCTGTAAAAACTGCTACAGATAATTCATCAATTTTACAATGGATAAAAGAAACTCAAATTGTTTATGAAGTATCTGCGGCAGAAATAAGCAAGCTGGATGCTAGCATTAGGCAAAAATTACAACAAAATGCAATAGTAGAGCAGGAATCAATAGAAGCGGCAAAACAATTTCATTGTTATTAATTAAAAGTTTCTCTAAACAATAAAGATGCATATAAATTTTATATGCATCTTTTATTGTTTATATACTTCTAGCTAAGCCGGAGGATAATTATTTAGATATTGCTATATAAACCTGTCCAAAATAGTAATCTTGAAAAATAAGAAAGGGTATGTTAGGATAAAGAAAAAAGAAAAGAGAAGAATCAAAATGCAATATATATTAAAAATAAAAGAAATAGAAGTTCCACTTTGTATAAAAAATTATAAAACAGCTAAAACGATGAAGATATTATTTAAAGAGGATGGAATAGTTGTAACGAAGCCATTTTATGTGCCAAAAATAGAAGTAGATGCTTTTCTTCAAATAAATGAAGAAAAAATTTATGAAAAATACAAAAATATGGAAGAGATAAAGCGTCAAAAAGAGGGAAGATGGCAAACTGGTCAAACCATTCTATATCACGGAGAGGAATATAAAATTGATAAATCTTATCATAATAAAGATATTATAAGGGTAAGACTTGAAAAGGAAAGTAAAATATTTCGAATTCTTCTTCCAAAGCAAATTCAAAAGGAAGAAGAAAATGCTTATATAAAACAAGCAGCAAGAAAACTTTTTAAAGAAAATACAGAGTTTATGTTACAAGAAAAACTACCATATTGGAGTAAAAAAACAAATATTTCGTATAATAGTGTGCAGGTAAGAGATGCGAAAACCAAATATGGAAGTTGCATACCTAAAACAAAAGCTCTACATTTTAGTAGCCGTTTGGTTATGTTAAAAGAAGAAGCGGTAGATGCTATTATTGTGCACGAGTTATGCCACATTGTTCATCCAAATCACAGCAAAGATTTTTATACATTAGTGGAAAAATACATTCCAAATTATAAGGAAATTGATAAATACTTAAAACAAATAGCAATTAGCCATAAGTTAACTATTTAGAAAGTTATTTTCAAAAGTTGATATATTTCTTATGATATCAAAAGAATGGAGTAAAAAATGAGTAAAATAAACGAACAAGAATTACATACATTATTTGAAAAACTAAAAGAAGATAAAACAGCTTATGAAGAGTTGTATCAAAAGTATTCTTCTTTAGTGTACCAAATTGCATTTTCTATTTTAAAAAACAAGGAAAATGCAGAAGATATCATGCAAAATGTATTTATTAAAATAGGAAATCTTTCAAAAGAAAAACTTCCAAGTAACTATGAAGCAAGCTGGCTTTACTCAGTAACCAAAAATGAAGCAATTTCATATTTACGAAAAAATAAAGATACACTTCAAATAGATGAAATTGAGGAAAAGGGCAAAGAAGATACTATAGAGGAAGTAGTAGGAAAAAACACTTACCAAAATATCATTTCTTCATTAGAACAAAAAGAAAAACAAATTATTTCATTAAAAGTAGAAATAGGGCTATCTTTTAAAGAAATTGCTAAACTTTTAAATATGCCAATCGGAACAGTACAATGGAAATATTATAAATCACTTCATAGTTTAAAACTACTAATAGGAAATCTATCACTATTTATTGTAACGGCAACAATATGTGTTAGTAAATTACTAGGTGGCAAAAAAAGAAGTGCTAATATGGCGCAAAGCGAAGAAATAGAAGCAAACACTATAATAGATTCTACAACTTCTTCTAGCAAATCGGAAAACGACAGACTAGATAGTGAGGCAATAGAGCAACAGCCATCGAAAAGCGACAAAGAAAACCAAGAAATAGATAGCAATTTTAATAGTAAAAATGAAATAGAACAAAATAAAGAGCAATATGAAAATGAGCATGAAATACAGCAAGAAGTAGTACAAAGCCAATCAGGACAAGAATCTTTTGTGCTAGGTAAGCCTTTAGAAACTTGGCTAGATATTGCACTAATTGGAATTACCAGCATTTCGCTATGTGCTACAATCTTCTTTAGCATTATCTTTGCACAACAAAAATACAAAAAGTCCCTTTAGGGACGTTTCCATTTGCATTATCTGTCCATTTTGTTTCATTAGGAAAGATTGGAAAGATTTGGGACGCGTCCAAAAGTTTCCAAGAATTAATTTGTTCTATACATATAAAACTTTATTGTTTTTTAGAAAGATTTGGACACGTCCCAAATCTTTCCAACTTTTTCTTAAGATTTTATAAATTTCATAGTTTATATTCTTTTCTTATGTATAATTATTGGTATAGTAAATAAAGCAAAAACAAAGTGAATCAAAGAAAGGAACGTAATAAAAAATGAAAAAAATTCTCATTATAATTGCTATTATAATTTTAGCATTGTGTGCTTCTATATTTGGTATCCTTTTTTATGAAAAGAATAAAGAATTTTATAGTGCACAAGATTTTGGAATTCAAATTATAAGAAGTGATACAGATTATAACAATAATGGCATTGATGATTATACAGATATTTTATTAGGAGCGAAAGAAGAAGCAAAAAGAGCGCCAAAGTATAAAAGTGCCTATTATGCAGGTGGCTATCCTCCAGACGAAGAAGGTGTTTGCACAGACGTTATTTGGAGGGCTTTTAAAAATGCAGGGTATAGTCTAAAAGATATGGTAGATGAAGATATTAAAAATAATGTAGAATTATATCCGAGAGTAGAAAACAGGCCAGATCCTAATATAGATTTTCGAAGAGTAGGAAATCTGAAAATCTTTTTTGAAAGAAATGCAAAAAATTTAACTACAGATTTAACTAAAATAGAGGAGTGGCAACCAGGGGATATTGTTACCTTTGGAACTTCCCATATTGGAATTATATCTGATAAAAGAAACAAAAAAGGAGTGCCTTATTTAATTCATAATGGAGGGCAACCTTTAAGAGAAGAAGATGCCTTAGAATATATAAATGACCATTTTGAAAAAATTTCAGCACATTTTAGATGGTAGGAAAGATTTTGGAAAGATTTGGGACGCGTCCAAAAGTTTCCGTTCATTTTTTTAATAAGTTAAGGTTGGAAACTTTTGGACGCGTCCCAAATCTTTCCATAATGAATTGCAATTTAAATAGCCTTATGATAAAATCAAACAAAAGTGAAAGTATAAAGGAGATAGTGAAGATGAAAATAATAGTAGCAAGTAGTAATCCAGGAAAAATAGAAGGAGCAAAACTAGCTTTTTTAGAATATTTTAAAGAATTTGAAATAGAAGGAATTAAAGCAAGTAGTGATGTTTCGGAAGAACCAGTGAATAACGAAATTTATGAGGGAGCTAGCAACCGAGTAAAAAACGTAAGAAAAATAGCAAAGGAACAAGGAAAAGAAGCAGATTTTTATGTAGCAGTGGAATCTGGAATTACGAATCAATTAGGAAAATGGACTATTATTAATATTGCAGTAATCGAAGATAAAAATGGATTTAAAAGTTGGGGTACAAGTTCTGGATTTCCAGTGCCAGAAAAATATGTAAAAGAAATTATAGAAACAGATTTAGGAAAAGTAATGGATCGAATTTTTAACGAAACAGAACTAAGAGCAGGAAAAGGTGGTATTAGTCTATTAACAAAAGATAGAATTTCAAGAATAGATTTAACAAAACAAGCCTTTATAATGGCATTAACGCAATTTATTAATCAAGATATTTGGAGATAAAAAGGTACATTATTTTAGAGGAAAATTAGAATTCGAAAAAATAAAAAACTACTTTATAAAAATAAATTTAGAAAGTTCTAAAATAAAAAACTACTTTATATGAAAAATAAATTTTGAAAGTTCTAAAATAAAAATAAAATCAATATAATAAATTAAAAACAAAGACAATATAATAAATTAAAAACAAATCCAAAAGAATGAAAGTAAAAAGTATTATTTTCTTTTACAAATTTTTACTAAATCTTCACTATCGAAAGGAATGATAAAAAATGGAAAACTTTGATAAAAAAGAACTTTCAACAAATTTAATGCGCATTGTAAAAGGCAGTATTACAGCCATTATTATTACATTACTTCTACTATTTATTTTTGCTATTTTACTTACTTATACCAATTTACAAGAAAATATAATAACCCCTGTTCTAATTGTAATTACAGCAATTAGCATTCTAATTGGTAGTAGTATTAGTACATTAAAAATTAAAAAGAATGGACTATTAAATGGCGCCTTTGTAGGAATTATTTATATACTTGCAATTTACTTACTTTCAAGTTTTACAGGCTCTGGCTTTACTTGTAATATAAATACTATTATTATGATGGTAGCTAGCATTGTAGCAGGAATGTTTCGGAGGAATTATAGGAGTAAATTTGAATTAAACAAGAGGGACGCCCCTTTTTGTTCCAAAATGGAACGCTAGGGACACCCCTTTCATTTGCTTAAATTATTTAAGTATAATAAACGAAGAAATAGAGAATAAGAAAATAAAATTAAAACAAATTCAACCAATTTACAAAAAATGGTTGAATTTTTTGCACTTTTACGGTAAAATAAAGCAGAGTTGACGGAGGAACGTAAATGATAACTTTAGAAGAAGTGAAGAATAATCAAGAAATACAAGAATTGATTGTAGGTTCGCAGAAGCAATTAAATGCTTTAGGCTATACAGAACACTCCATAAGGCATATTTCTATTGTTTCTAATCGAGCAGGAAAAATCTTAGAAACTTTAGAGTATCCAAAAGAAAGAATAGAACTTGCTAAAATTGCAGGATATATGCATGACATTGGAAATTGTGTAAACAGGGTAGACCATGCACATTCAGGAGCAATTCTTGCGTATCAAATCTTGAAAGAAATGGGAATGGACGTTAAAGAAAGAACTGAAATAATGATGGCAATTGGGAATCACGATGAACAAACAGGAACAGCTGTAAGCGATATATCAGCAGCACTAATTTTAGCAGATAAATCTGATGTTCATCGAGATAGGGTAGTAAATACAAATATGTCAACATTTGATAAACACGACAAAGTAAATTATGCCGTAACCAATGCAGACTTTAGTATTGATAAAGAAACAAGAATAGCCACATTAGATTTAAGTATTGATACTACAATTTGCCCTGTATTAGATTATTTCGAAATTTTTATGGACCGTACTATGATGAGCAAATATGCTGCTAAATACTTAAATATTTGGTTTGAACTTATCATAAATGGAACAAAACTTTTATAAGTAAAAAAGGTATTTATGAGTATAACCTATTAAAAAACTCAAATATATTACATAAAATAAAGGTATTACAAATTTGATATAGCGAAGGACAAGAAAGGAGATAATAAAAATGAAAAAGTACAAAGGTTTAAAACTAACACTAATCATTTTAGTAATTATTTTACTAGCTATAATATCATTTGGAGGTGTATTTATACAAAAAAAAGGGCAATATATCAATATTTTGCCAGAATATCAACTTGCAAGAGACTTAAATGGATATAGAAAAATAGTCTTAAAAGTAAGTGATGAAGTAGAAGAAACTATCAAATATGATGCAGAGGGAAATGTCATTGCTGACACAGACACTGAAACCGAAGTCGCAAGAACAGAGGAAAAAAAGGTAAATAGTGAAGAAATTTTAACACAAGAAAACTATGAAAAAGTAAAAGCTGTCGTTGAAAAAAGATTAAGTCAAATGAATGTAACTGACTATATTATTAAACAAAGTAACGAAAGTGGAACAATTATATTAGAAGTTCCAGAAAATGAAAACACAGATGTTATTGTTGGGCAAATGTCTTCACAAGGAAAATTCGAAATAGTAGATAACGACACAAACGAAGTTTTAATGACAAATGATGATATTAAATCAGTACGTGCTGGTTATGGAAGAAGTTCTAATGGAACAGTTACTGTTTTCATTAACTTTGAATTTAATAAAGAAGGAACTGAAAAGTTCAAGAATATAACAAATACTTATGTTGAAACAACACAAACAGAAGAAGGACAAGATAGTCAAAATGTAAATGAACAACAAACTGAAGAAACACAAAATGCAGAGCAAGCACAACAAACTGAAAATTCACAAAGTACAGATCAAACAGGAGATAAACAAGAAACAGTTACCAAAGAAATTGCCCTTAAGTTAGATGATTACACGTTACTTACAACCTATTTTGATAACGAAGTTACTAATGGAATTTTACAATTATCAGTAGGTTCTTCAAGTAATGCAACACAAGAACAATTACAAGAATATTTACTAGAAGCATCAAATTTAGCAAGCTTAGTAGATAGTGGTAAAATGCCAGTTGTTTATGTAGTAGATCAAAATCAATTCATTTATTCAGATATTACATCACAATCAATTGCAATTTCAATAAGTGTAGCTATAGCTATTGTAGCCATTGGAATGATTTATTTCATTATTAAATATAAAACAAAAGGAATTCTAGCAAGCATTTCTCTTGTAGGTTATATAGCACTTTTACTAATTGCAATAAGATATTTTAATGTAGAAGTTTCTATTGCAGGTCTAATTGAAATAGCACTAAGTGTAATTATTAGCTACTTCATCGAGAATAGTATTTTAAAACAAGGAGAAATTACAAAGGCAGTAAAAAATGCACTAATCATATTAATTCCTTCCTTAATTATTGCAATTACCTTTACTTTTATGGAGATTTCAATAGGTGTAGTATTATTCTGGGGAATTGCCATTGCACTATTATATCAAATAAGCATAACAAATCTTATGCTTAGAGATTAGAAGGAGGGAAGAAGCATGAAAAAGAAAATAGGAATCGGAATTATTGCTCTTATTATAATAATAGGTATTGTAGTCGCTTCTATTTGGGGCTTCAACCTTGGCTTTACATATAGTAGCCATAAAGAAGTAGATATTTACATTGGAAAAGAATTCGAAAATAAAGAAATACATGACATGGTAAAAGAAATTGTTGGAAACCAAAAAATAGTCATTCAAAAAGTTGAATTATACGAAGATATGGTGGCTATTAGTGTAAAAGATATTACAGATGAGCAATTAGAAAGCTTAAATACAAAAATAAACGAAAAATATGGCATAGAAAATAAAACAGAAGATATATTAGTAACAGAAATTCCAAGTGTAAGCATTATAGATATTGTAAAACCATATATCATACCAACTATTATTTCATTTGCTTTAGTTATGGTGTATTTCATAATTTATATAGCAATATATAAGCATAAAGGAAATGAAATAAGTATGCCAAAAGCATTAGCAGAAACAGTAGTAGGAATTGTTGCAATTCAATTATTATATTTTGCAATACTTGCTATTACAAGATTACCAATAAATCAATTCACAATGCCAATAGCTGTTGTATTGTTCGTTTTAACAACAATAGCAAAATTGTGTAACAATTAATAATAAAAATATCAATAAATAATATAACAGAGAAAAGTAATAATAACAAAAAATAGACATTCTTCATAAAATAAAATAGAATGTCTATTTTTGCATCATATTTTATTAAAAAATAAATTAGAATAAAATGCATAAAAAATAGATATAAAATGAAAAACTATTAGAGATTTTATAAGATAGGAAGTGAAAATATGAAAATATATGAAAATATAAAACATTTCTTTCGAAAATATCGAAATAGTGAAGAAAATAATATAGATTATGAAAATGCAAAAACAATTTTAAAAAATGATAAACAGGCTATATTAGTAGACGTAAGAAGCCCACAAGAATATAAAGAAGGTCATTTAGATGGAAGTATTAACTATCCCTTGTATGACTTAGAAAGAAATGCAGAAAAATTATTAAAAAATAAAGAAAATACAATAATTATTTATTGCCAGTCCGGAAGTAGAAGCCAAAGAGCTCTAAAACTTTTGCAAGAACAAGGATATTCTAATTTGTTCCAAATAGAAGGCGGACTAGATAATATGAAATAATTATAGAATCTGTTATGTTTTAGAGACGGGACAAATTTTATAGAAATCTGTTATGTTTTAGAGACGGAGCATTTTCTATAAAATAATAATTCACATATTGTTTGCAATAATTTATAGAAACAATTTTGTATATAAAATTTATAGAAACAGCTCCGTCCTTGAAATATAAAGTATAAATTAGCTATGAACATTATTTAAAACACGATAGGTTCGGCAAATGTTGCAGTCTTTACAAATAAAAATGCGATTGCCAAAAATCAATTTTAAAGTGTTAATAAATTCATCTTCGTACCCAATTAAATGAATTTCAATTTTTTTTGGAAGCAGAGTAAGCAAGGCATTTAAGGCATAGTCATTAGAAGAAAATGATATATCAGATAAATATCTTGCATGGAAAATATTATCATCTAGTGAGATGACATTTTTTTCTTGATTTAGTAAAATTGATTCTCCATTGTGATATACTAAATGAATAATATTACAAAGAGGCTCCTTTGAATCAATATATAATTTTAATAAATTGATAAATTCAGTATATTCTTTTTCTATAACATACTCATTTACAGCGCAGTCAACTATTTCCTCTAATGTATGACAGTAATCTTCTAAACGAAAAGTGACAAAGCCATCTAAAATCATAGATTTATTTTCATGAAGATAGAGTAATACGCAAGACCAAATTTCTTCTTTTCTATATTTTAATGTGTCATCTTCTTCTAAAATAATTTGTTTATAACAATTTTCTTCAATTAATTTTCTTTCAAAATCATCAAAGTAGAAATAATGAAAGTAAAGAATTTTTTGAAGTAAGATAGGCTCATAAAAAAGAAGAATGCAATCAGTTATAATATCTGATAAAAAGCCTAAAAAAAGACTTTGCTCATTACCTTTATAATGTACTATAACATTTTCATAACATTTGAATTTTCTATGAATATAATAAATGTTTTTTAAGGAAGAGGTTTCTAAATTTTTTAATAAATACTGTATGATTTCTTGGTTATTGGTTTTTATGCAAAAAGATTTCATAAGACAAAAAAATCCCCTTTCTTTTTCTTTTTTCTATGTATTAGTATCTACTAAAAAAACTTAGATATACATATTTTATTCAGAAAGGGAGTTTTTGGTAACTTGTGCTTGCAATTTAATTATAAATCTTATAATCAATTTCAGGGAAGATGCAATCTTTCTCTTGCAAGTCTTTTAAAAAGTTTTCATCAATTTTATTTTCTTTAATTTGTTTATATAATTTTGTAAAACGACCAATATGTTCTTTAATTCTTTTTTTAGCATAATCTACCATGGTTCCATTGGTGATAATAAATAACCAATCACTACTTTGAGCTAAAAGTAATTCTCTTGCACATTGGTTTAAAGCTTGTATTTTCAAAGGTTCTTTTTCATCTGCATAGGTATTAGCAAGTTCTACCATACGGTCTCCGGCTACGTGTAAATGGCGATGAACATAGTCATTTGTTTCATTTAGCCAAACTCCGCTATATCCATTAGCACCCCAACTAGAACGACAAGGAGTAGCAACTTGCATTTCAGGGTATTTATCTATATATTCGCTAGGTGTAATAAGTTTAAATTCATTTTGGTCAAAGTGAATCTTTTTAAATAAAATATATAGCCAGTAAGGACCTTCATACCACCAATGTCCATAAAGTTCAGCATCATAAGGACATAGAATAATAGGAGGGTTTTCCATATAAGAAGAAGCAACTAAAATTTGTTTTTTTCTAGAATCTAGAAAATGACTTGCTTGTTTTTCTGCAGAATCTTTCGCCCATTGTAAATTATAAACATCTTTTTCACAATCTTTTCCTGTAATTCTATGATACTTAATTCCCGTATGAACACGAACTCCGTTGTGAGCAATGTAAGGTTTAATGTAGTCGTAGTCGGCATCGTAGCCAATATCACGATAAAATTCACGATAATTAAAATCTCCAGGATAGCCATTTATAGAACTCCACACTTGCCTAGAAGATTCCATATCTCTACCAAAAGCAATCACACCTTTAGGAGAAACAATAGGAGCATAAGTGCCATAAATAGGGGCAGGGTCTGCATATAAAATGCCGTGAGATTCAGTAATTATATAATCAATACCAAATTCTTTTAAATATTTATCAGATTCTGGTACATAGCCACATTCTGGAAGCCAAATACCACGTGGCTTTTTTCCAAAATATTTTTCATAAGTTTGCACGCCAACTGCAATTTGTGCCTTTATGGTTTGTTCTGTTACATATAAAATAGGGAAGTAGCCATGAGTTGCTCCGGCAAGTAATAATTTCTAATACACCAATATCTTGAAAATGTTTAAAGCCTTGAATAATATTATCTTGATAAACTTCATGAAATAGATGTAAGTCATTAGAATATTTTTCTAAATAATAGTAAGAAAGTTCATTAATACGTTTATCATTTGCGGTTCTTTTTGTCTCTTTTTTTGCAAGTTCAATATGTTTCTTTAAATATTTTATATATCTTTGTTGTAACAGTTTATTATCTAGCATATTTAAAAGAGGAGGCGTCATAGACATAGTGATTCGAAAATCTACGTTTTCTTCTACTAATTTTTGAAAATTTGTAAGAAGAGGGAGGTAAGTCTCGGAAATTGCCTCAAATAGCCATTGCTCCTCTAAATAATTTTCACTTTCTGGGTGATGTATAAAAGGTAAATGGGCATGTAAAACAAAACTTACATAGCCTTTTGGATTTTGCATAATTTTTCTCCTTTATCAAATTTGTCAAAACAATTGCGAACTAAGTAGTATAGAATTAGTTCGCAAAGTCATTATATATAAATTAAAGTTTATATTTCTTTCATAATCAAAAAATTTTATAACTAATATATTTTATATTCTTAGATTTTACTTAAAGAAAGAACTAGAAGATGGATTTCTTAAATCTAATTTTGTAAAGTTAATTTCTTCTTTTGGATATAATGTTTGATAAAATTTTGCAATAGAAGAAAATTTGCCAATTTTCTTAAGAAGACTTAAGGTTGTTCTAGTTTTTACCTCATTTGTTTTTACATTTTTAAAGTAGATAACGTGAGATAATTTATCAAGTAAAATGTGGTCATTTGGTGATTTCATAGAATTGGAATTGCTAATTGGTAAATACTTTTCTATTTTTGCATATTCATTGATAGGGCGTCTTCCAAGTTCAATTTCATATTCACAATTGCTATCAACTAAATGAAGATACCAGCTATTAGCAAAATCGTTAATATCTACTTCAAAGTCATAGTTTTTTGTTTTATTATGTACTACTAAAACAGGTTTGGTATCATTAAAAAAGTAAGGACCATATTGCTCTATATATTTTTTTCTATCTTCGTCTGAAATATCCCAATAAACAAATAGAGTATTTGGTGTTTGCGCTAAAACTTTTACAACAGTTTGACTATAACGATAAGGCAAATCATAATATTCACTAATAGCAACTTTTGAAGCTTGTTTTTTAGAAGCCTGCGTTTTTGAAACTGTTTTTTTAGAAGCTTGTTTCTTAGAAGTTGGTTGTGTAGTAGTTACTTTTTTTTCTGAAACTTTTTTACTAGGAGTTTTCGTACTTAGTGTATCCTTAGAAATTTCCTTCTTTGCTGTCTTTTTAGATGCTACTTTATTTACAGACTTTGCTGTTTTTTTACTACTAGATATATTAGAAGCTTGTTTACTGTCAGACTTTTTTTCCATGTTAGAAGCTTGTTTATTGTCAGACTTTTTTTTCGTGTTAGAAGCTTGTTTACTGTCAGACTTTTTTTTCGTGTTAGAAGCTTGTTTGCTATCAGACTTTTTTTCTATATTAGAAGCCTTTTTACTATTAGCTGATTTTTTAGTTGATTTTTTTGTAGTAGCTTTTGATTTTTTTATTGTTTCTTTTTCGACATTTTTTTCTTCTTCTTTTGCTTTTCTTGGCATAATTTCCTCCTTAGTAAAATCTCATACTTTTCTTCCTTATATACTATATCAAAAAGAAAAGAAATTCAATAGAAAAAGAGAAGAAAAATAAAAAATAGAATAAAAAAGTAAATATTTTATCAAAAAATGTTTACTTTTATCGAAAAGTTGTATAGAATAAAGAAAATGAAATTTACAAAAGAAAATAAAAAGAAAGGGGCAAAAAAAGCCTATGAAAATATTAATGCTAACATGGGAATATCCACCAAGAATAGTAGGAGGAATTGCAAGAGTTGTGCACGATTTATCACAACGTCTTATCAAAGATGGACATGATGTTACCGTAGTAACTTATAGAGAAGGAAATATGCCTTACTACGAAAACGACAAAGGAGTAGAAGTATACCGTGTAGATAACGACATGATTCAACCAAATAACTTTATAGATTGGATTATGCAATTAAATTTTAACATGGTAGCAAAGGCATCAGAAATTATTGCAAAAAAAGGAAAATTTGATGTAATTCATGCACATGATTGGTTAGTAGCACATAGTGCAAAAACCTTAAAACACGCTTACGACATTCCACTTGTATGTACTATTCATGCAACAGAATCTGGAAGAAATAATGGGGTTCATGATGAAACCCAACGCTACATCAATGATGTAGAATGGCTACTAACTTATGAATCTACTGAAGTTATTGTTAATAGTAACTTTATGAAAGGACATATACAAGGAATATTTGGACTTCCTTTTGATAAAATTAATGTAATTCCAAATGGTATAAATTTAAATAATTTTACTGGAATAGAAAGAGATTACGACTTCCGTAGACAATATGCTTCAGATAATGAAAAAATTATTCTATATATGGGAAGACTAGTTTATGAAAAAGGAGTTCAACACTTAATTTCAGCTATGCCAAAAATATTAGAAAATTATCATGATAGCAAACTTATTATTGCAGGAAAAGGTGGAATGTTAGATGAACTTAAAGCCCAAGCTCAAGCAATGGGAATAGAAAACAAAGTATACTTTACTGGTTATTTAGACTCAAAACAAGTACAAAAAATGTATAAATGCAGTGATATTGCTGTATTTCCAAGCACTTATGAACCATTTGGTATTGTTGCACTAGAAGCAATGCTTGCAGGCGTTCCAACAGTTGTATCAGATGTTGGAGGTCTAAATGAAATAGTAGAACATAGAGTAACAGGAATGAAAAGTTATGCTGGAAATGCAAACTCTATAGCAGACTCTATTTTAAGTTTATTATATGACCATCAATTAGCAGCAAATGTAGCAAAAAATGCAAAAGCAAAAGTAAAAGAATGTTATAACTGGAACAAAATAGCACAAGATACACACTTTACATATCAAAAAGCAATTTGCCAAACAATGGCAGAAAAACAAGCAAAACAAATAGCACAGGAAAATGCAGAAAAAACTAAAAAAGCAAAAAATACAGAAGCAGAAATCACAAGCCTATTAGCATTCAAGAAAAAACATGCCTATGCATAGTTATTGTTGGGTACCTTTTGGTACCATTAGGGACGTTTCTTTTTGGTACATCTGTCCCTTTTGGTATTTTTTTATAAAATTTATTTTTAATGTACCATTAGGAAACGTCCCTAAAGGTAGATCTGTCCCTTTTGGTACATAAATTTTAGAAAAGAGGAAAAGAAAATGAATGTATATGATACAGCAAATCGTTTAGCACAAGAGATTAAAACGTCTGAAGAATATATACAATATAAAGATGCAAAGAAAAAGATAGAAGCAAATCAAGAACTAAAGAAAAAAGTAGATGATTTTGAAAAAACACGCTACGAAGTTCAAGTTTTAGCAATGCAAGGCAAGGAAGTAGAAGAAGAAAAAAATAAAAAATTGCAAGAAATGTATACTGTTTTAATTCAAAATAAAGAAATAAAAGAATATTTCGATTTAGAAGTAAAATTCAATGTTATGCTGGCTGATGTTAATAAAATCATAGCAGAGTCGGTACAAGATGTATTATAATGTCGAATAATGTCGTAAATGGTAAAATCTCCATTTACGGCTTTTTGTTTGAAAAAAAATTAGAATAGTTTGATGCATAACACAAACTTATTTATTAGAAAGAGAAATATGAATTTATTTTATTGAATAAAAACGCGAAAGAAAAAGGAGAAATAAAATGGAATATATTATAATTTTAATAGTATTAATTTTAATGATAATTGTAGGTTATTTTATTTTTAATATTCAAATGAAGGAAATAAAAAGGGCAGGGCACAACAAAAAATTAGATGAATTAACTTACAAATTTCCAGAAAATAAGGAAATTTGCAAAACAACTTTAGAAAAATTAAATAATACAAAGGTAACTATTAAAGAAAATGATGACAAAGATGTGAAATCAAGTCTTTATATTGCTATTTCTGATACTATTTTTATTGCTAATATTAAAGATACTTATACAAGAATTCAAACTATTGCTCATGAATGCTTGCATTCAGTGCAAAGCAAAAAATTGCTAATTTTTAATTTCATTTATTCTAACATTTATCTTTTCTATTTTGCATTAAGTATAATTTTAACTATATTAGGAATTTTCAAAAACATCAAACTACAAATTATTATTTTAAGTTTATTAAGTTTTTTCTATTATGTAATAAGGTCTTTCTTAGAAACGGATGCTATGACAAAAGCACCATATTTGGCAAAAGAATATATGCTAGATTATATTGAAAAAAATCCTATTTGTACAAAAGAAGAAGTGGAAGAAATAGTAGAAGAATATAACAGAATAAATTATTTAGGCATTCCAGCATACAATTATATTTTAATGATAAATTGCATAGTAAAAATTATGATTTATATGGTAGTGGCAGTGGTTAGAAATTTATTTTGAAAATTAAATATAAGTTTGTGTTGAAAAATGATTTGAAATTTACCATATTAAAATTGACATAACTCAAAAACAATAGTATAATAATTACATAAAACATTTTAGGAGGTAACTTTTATGGGAGAGCGGATAACGATTTCTTTTGAAATGGAAAAAGAGGACATTTTTGCTATGTATTTGCAGGGCAGTGTATCAGAAGAATTTGACAAGTTTTTAAAAGAGAATTTTTTTTATTTCTTCCAGATACATGCTCGAAATATAAAGCATAATCTGAAAGTTGCAGGGCAAGAAATGAAGGAGAAAGAAGTAGAAAGAATCACCTTGAACTACTTAAAAGCTTCAATTGCTAAGCAGGATATGGAAGATTTACAAATAGCAGCTTTTAAAGAAATGTTTAAGGAGAGTTTTACAAACAAAAAGAATCCAAATGAGGCAGTAAAAGATGCTATGCAATCAATTTCCGTTATGCTCATAGCAGAAAAAATAAGAGCCAATTTAAGAAATCAGTACTTATTTGACAAAAGAACCTAAAAAAGTAAAAAGTAGAGTTCAAAATGAACTCTACTTTTTACTAATTTCTGCATATTTTTTTAATTTTTCATGTGCTAGGTAATTAATAGAACCAGCAGGGAATCTTCCATTGGCATCTTTCTTACCAGCAGGAACATCAGTTAAAATTTCAATTCCTTCTTCAATAGTAGAAATAGCATAAATGTGGAATTTTTGTTTCTTTACAGCGTCTACAAT
>CANQFS010000002.1 GCA_947599825.1 uncultured Clostridia bacterium | reverse complement strand
ATATAAAAAACATTTGGCAGAAGCACAGAGAATTTATCAGGCAAAAGTTATAGAATTTCATACTTATGGAGATGAAAATGAATTTCCACAAAACTGGTATAATAGAATTGGCTTTAAAAAAGACAAAGAGTTAATTATTATGAATGCAAGCATACAACAAGTATTAGAGCACTTAGCACCAAAAAGATAGATGAAAGATAGAATTATAAAATTAATTATTTGTAGCAATAGATGAATATTATGAGGAAATTCATTTATCTGAATATTATTTTTGTGAATATTCGAATAATAAAGATACATATATTAATACATTTTACTTTATAGATACTGAAAAAATTAATAGAATTAAGTATTTTTTAAAAGAAAATCATACTAAAATAGCTCATATTGTATGTAGTACAGAATTGGAACAGAATTTAAGAAAAGAACTACCTAATGCTAATTATTGTGTGGTAAACTTAGAAAAATATATTGATAAAGAGAGAAAATATTACAAATGTTAGCGGAAAAATAATAACCTTATTGTATTTATTTTTTAACCATAATATGATACAATCAAGGAAAATAAGTATTATGAACAAATAAAAATATATAGGAGATGATTTTATGAATAGAGATTATGCAGAAGAATGGTTATACAAATAAAAAAATATTGTTTTTGTTATTTGAATTTTTATGATAGGATAGTAAAAACAAATAGTAATTTAGGAAGGAGATTTATCTAATGAAAAAAGCAGAAGAAGTTATGAATGATTTTATGAGAAATTTAAGAAATATGAAAATATACCAAGGTATTGATATAATGAATCCAGAAACATATAATTATGATAAAGAAAATGTACATAAATCCTTTTCATTAGAAAAGAATATAGTATCTACACAGAATGAAGAACAAATTAAAAGACTACCTAATAAAGAGGACGAAGAAGAAAGATAAATTATATGTTAATATCACAGAACCATATTATTATTTTACAGTAAAGGATCCAGAAGGAAATTTACTCGAAATATGTGGAGATAATTATTGAGGCAAAAGCTAAGTAATAAAACTAATTATATAAATGAAAATTATTGAGAAATGATAAATTGAAATACTGCTAACTAGTGTATTTTACTTCTCTTTTACATTCTACATAAGATGAAAAATTTCTAAAAATATTTGACAAAGTGAAATATATATGCTATTATTTAATTACAAGATAAGTGTGTTTGATTGAACCGACAGTCAAACTTGTAGATTGTATGTGTACCTGCGAATGCACATACTTTTTATTTTAAAAATAGAACATTGTAAAAGCCATCGAGGTATATGATTAAAAAGATGCATAAACCTTCTACCATAAGCATAAAATTGCTTATAGTAGGAGGTTTTTTCTTATGTTCATTGTATTTAATAGAGAAAAAATAAATTCATATCTTATTTCACTAGGAACTGTACTTTTATTATTTGTTATGGCATTTTTCATGATGCAAGAGCAAACAGTGCAAACTGCAGCATCTACAAAAGAACTACCAATTTATAGTGTAGCAACGCAAGAAAAAAAGGTAGCCTTTACAATGAATTGTGCTTGGGAAGCAGATGATATTGATAGTATTTTAGAAACATTAAAAAAGCATAATACGCACATCACCTTTTTTATTGTAGGGGATTTTGCAACTAAATATCCAGAAGCAGTCAAAAAGATAGCAGAAGCGGGACACGAAATAGGGAATCATTCCAACACACACCCACATGTTAATAATTTATCTTTAGAAAAAAATAGAGAAGAAATAGAAGCATGTAGCAAAAAAATAGAGCAAATTACAGGAAAGCAAACAACGCTATATAGAGGACCTTATGGAGAATATAACGACACAGTCATAAAAGCGGCAAAATCAGAAAATCATACAGCAATTCAATGGAATTTAGATACACTAGATTATAGCGGTTTAACAGGAGAAGAAATGTGGAAGAGACTAGAAAGCAAATTAGAAGCAGGAAGTATTATTTTAAGTCATAGTGGAACAAAACACACTGCAGATAGCCTTGATATGTTACTATCTAACATAGAGCAAAAAGGCTTTCAAATTGTAACTGTATCAGATTTAATTTATCAAAATAATTATTATATTGATGTAAATGGCGTGCAAAGACAGCAAAACAAAACCAATGAATAACTCCTTTTATTTTGGAAATACTAGCAATAAATTCATTAAAAGGAGAAAAATAAAATGTCATTTATCGGTATTGTAAGTGAAGAAAACGTAGAAAACTGCATTAGAAGAAGTCTTTTAGAAAAATTGAAATTAAGAGAAAGTTCAGTTCTATTTTTGAAAGAAAAAAGTATTGAAAATGTGAAAAACATCAAATTTGAAACTATTCTTCTAGCAAGAGAATTTAAACATACAGAAACACTAAAGCAAATAATAGAAAATACGCCATATCTCATTATCAATTCCGATTTAGAAAAGAATTTAGAATTATTAGAAAACGTGAAAGCAACAGTTATTACCTATGGTTTCAATTCTAAGGCAACAATTACAGCATCTTCAGTAGAAGAAGATGAAATATTGCTTTGCATTCAACGTGCAATTGAAGATAAAAATGGAAATATAGTAGAACCGCAAGAAATAAAAATACCACTTTGTGAAAATGTTAATTGCACTATGGCAGTAGCAGGTTGTTTACTGCTTTATGGAAAAATACTGTGAAAAAAGATAAATTATATGTATTTTTTTAAGTAAGTAATGAATTTTAATATGAAAAAATATAATAAAAAGTCATTAAAATTAACTGAAAATAATATAGAAATAAAATTAAAATAATATAAAAAATAAAAAATAATATAAAAATAATCACCTAAAATAGGATAAAATTAACAAAAATTTAAATAAATTTTGGAAAATTTAACTTTTTATGTAGACAAATCCAAAAAAAGGTAGTATAATAGAATTTGTAAAAAACATTCTAAAAGATAAACTAAAAGAATAAAATACAATAGACAAACAAATAAGGGGAGGAAAAGAAATTGAATATAAACAATTCAGAGAATAACCAATTAGTATTAGTTGGAAAAGTAACAAGTGAAAAAAGATTTAGTCACGAAATTTATGGAGAAAAATTTTACATATTTGACTTAAGTGTACCACGTTTAAGTGGAAATGCAGACAACATTCCAATTACTATTTCAGAAAGGCTATTAATAGATGAAGATTTAGCAATCGGAAAAAATATTATTATTGAAGGACAATTCCGTTCTTACAATAGTTTTGAAAATGAAAGAAACAGATTAGTTTTAACTGTTTTTGCAAAAGAAATCAAATTTGCAGAAAATCAAGAAGAAGAGTTCAAACCAACCAAGGAAAACACGTCAAACGAAGTTGTTTTAGATGGTTTCATTTGTAAAAAACCAATCTATCGTAAAACACCATTTGGAAGAGAAATTGCAGATGTGTTACTTGCAGTAAATAGAGCTTATAATAAATCAGATTATATTCCATGTATTGCTTGGGGTAGAAATGCAAGATTCTGTGAAAACATTCCAGTAGGAACAGAAGTTAGAATTGTAGGTAGAGTTCAATCTAGACAATATGAAAAGAAATACGAAGATGGTACTTCTGAAATGAAAATTGCGTATGAAGTATCTGTAGCAAGTCTAGAAATAATTGACCAAGCAGAAAATAAAAAAGAGGAAGAAATCATAGAAGAAAATCAAGAAAAAGAAGCAATCTAAAAAATAAATGGAAAGATTTGGGACGCGTCCAAATCTTTCCATTTTATTTGTTTTTAGGAATAATAATTTTTTTCTTCTCTTTATCATCTTTTGGTCTTTCTATATCAATATGGTCATACACAGGAGAAATATTTAAATCTTTTCCATTACCAGAAACAATCTCAATCTTTTTATTTTTAGACTCTTTTTCCATACAAACACCACCCTTTAAAATACTACATTTATCCTACCATACAAATAAAAAAAGCGCAAGAGGAAATTTTAGGGGACGGGGTTAAAATTTCTAAATTGTGGAAAATTTTTTTATATTATTCACATTCAAGAAACTTTAACCCGTCCTCTAAAACTTTAACCCGCCCTCTAAAACTTCTTGAATGTTCTAAAATGCTATGCTATAATAAAAAAGCAAGTAAAAACAAAGAAAAGCAATAAAAAGCAAATAAACAAAAACAAGATAAATAAGAAAAGAGGAAAAAATGTTACAAGAATTTGGAATAAAAAAAGAATTAGAAGATTTAGCAAAAAAAGTAGAAAATGAAATAGAGCCTATTTTTAAGCAAATTGAAGAAAATTGCACTAAAAATAGTTTGAAAGTATTACAAGCATTCCAAAAAAATGAAATTGCGGAAATGCACTTTGGAAGCACAACTGGATATGGTTATGGAGATATTGGTAGAGATACTATAGAAAAGGTGTTTAGCGATGTGTTAAAAGCAGAAGATAGCCTAGTTAGAGGGCAATTTATTTCTGGAACACATGCGCTAACTGTAACGCTTTTTGCTTTACTAAGACCAAACGACACTCTTCTTAGTATTACAGGAAAACCTTATGATACCTTAGATGAAGTAATTGGAATAAGAGAAAATGCAAGTTCTTTAAAATCTTATGGAATTCATTTCGAACAAATTGACTTAGTAGAAAACGAATTCGATTATGAAAAAATAGAACAAAGGTTAAAAAAGGAAAATGTAAAAGTAATTGAAATACAACGTTCAAAAGGCTATTCTGCAAGAAAAAGTATTACTATAGAACAATTAGAAAAGGTCATAAAATTCATAAAAAACATCAATAAAGAAGTAATTATTATGATAGATAATTGCTACTGTGAATTTGTAACACAGAAAGAGCCACTAGAAGTAGGTGCTGATATCATTGTAGGTTCACTTATTAAAAACTTAGGTGGTGGCTTAGCTCCAAATGGTGCCTACGTTGCAGGAAAAAAAGAACTAATTCAGTTAGTTGCAGAAAGGCTAACTGCTCCAGGCGAAGGAAAAGAAGTAGGTCCAACATTAGGAATAAATAAATCTATTTTGCAAGGGCTATTTATGGCACCAAGTGTTGTAGCCTCTAGCCTAAAAACTGCAGTATTTGCAAGCAAAATGTTAGAAGAATTAGGCTACAAGGTAGAACCTAAATTTAATGAACAAAGAGCAGATATAGTGCAAACTATTTGCTTTGAAGATAAAGAAAAACTAATTAAATACTGCCAAGGAATTCAAATGGGTTCACCAATTGATTCAAATTCTATTCCTATGCCATGGGATATGCCAGGTTATAGTGACCAAGTTATTATGGCAGCAGGTGCTTTTACACAAGGCTCTTCAATTGAACTTTCTTGCGATGGTCCAATAAGACCACCTTACATTGCTTTTATGCAAGGCGGTTTAACTTATGAATAT
Organism: uncultured Clostridia bacterium; assembly: GCA_947599825.1. Taxonomy (GTDB): domain Bacteria; phylum Bacillota; class Clostridia; order TANB77; family CAG-508; genus UMGS1663. Next base: position 85,647 of record CANQFS010000002.1, on the reverse strand, counting down.
GGAAAACTAGGCGTGCTAAAAGCTATTCAAAACATAATATAAAAAGATAATTTCTAATAAAATTTTAATCTGAAAAATTGCTAAAAGTAAGCTATAAAAATTAGCAAAAAGAAAGGAAACTTTAGAAAAATGGAGCAAAAGCCAATTTTAATACAAGGCGCAATGGAAGATGAAATTGCAACTATAAAACAAAATATGCAAAATGTAGAAGAAAAAAATTTATATGGTTATACCTTCTACCAAGGAAAAATAGAAAAATATCCTGTCGTTTTATCTAAAACAAAAGTAGGGCTAATTCAAGTAACAGTAGCAACGCTTCTTGGAATTTTAAATTTTTCACCTTGCATTATAATCAATCAAGGAGTAGCAGGAGGAATTACAAAAAACGTACATAAGGGCGACATTATTTTAGGTGAATCCTGCATTAATATCAATTCTTATCAAACGCCATATAAAGAAGAAAATGAAGGAAGTAATTCGCTTACTTGGGACTTAAAAACCTTCAAAGAAGGCATAGATGAATTAGTTGTATTAGATGCAAATAAAGAACTAGTAAAACTTGCAAAAGAAACAGCAATAAAGCAAAAAATAAACTATATAAAAGGAAGAATTGGCAGTGGCGACGTATGGAATGCAGAAAAGGATAGACTTCTTTGGCTTTCAAAAAAATATGAGGTAGTATGTGAAGACATGGAAACAGTGGCAGTTTACCAAATGGCAAGTCAATTTCAAATTCCAGTGCTAGGAATTCGCATTTTATCAGACAATGCACTATTAAAAGAAACTTATGATAAAACAGTTGGAAAAATAGGACAAGAATTTGTTCTTTCTACTATAAAAAATTGGTTAATTCATAATAATACAAAAAATACTAAGTAAAAGATTATAAAACATCAAAACAAGAAAAGCATAAAAACATAGAGCTACCACAAAATATAAATTATAAAAAGGAAGGAGAAATTCGTATAGTAAAATTTACATTATACGAAAAAACAAATGCAAGTAATCGTAATTGGGCGGAGGTCCTGCCGGCATGATGTCTGCAATTCAAGCCGCAAAACAAGGAAATGAAGTAACCTTATTAGAAAAAAAGGAGTCTTTAGGAAGAAAATTATTAATCACAGGAAAAGGAAGGTGCAATATTACATCTTCCCTTCCAATAGAAGATTTCATTGCAAATATTCCAGGCAATGGAAGATTTTTATATAGTGCATTTCAAAACTATACAAATCAAGATATCATTTCATTTCTAAAAGAACAAGCAGTAGAGGTAAAAGAGGAAAGAGGAAATCGTATTTTCCCAGTTAGCGATAAATCTATGGACGTACTAGAAGCCTTTCAAAGAGAATTAAAAAAGCAGAAAGTGAATATAAAAACCAATGCAAAAGTAAAAGAAATTCTTACCAAAGAAAGTAATGAAAATTTAGAAAAAGTTTTTTTACAAGACAATGAAAAAGAGCAGGCAAGTAACTTAAAAAACGAAAAAGAAAATTTAATGAAGCATGATAAAAAAGAATGTCCAGTGACAAATAAACAGCAAGTAGAAGGAGTTCTTCTTGCAAATGGAAAAATAGAAAAAGCAGATAAAATAATAATAGCAACGGGTGGAAAAAGTTACCCTAATACCGGTTCTACAGGAGATGGCTACAATATGGCACAAAAATTAGGACATACTATTACTACATTAAAACCTTCTTTAGTTCCACTAGTTGCAAAAGAAGCATCGCTTAATTTGTGCAAAGAAATGCAAGGGCTAAGTTTAAAAAATGTTGCAATAAAGTTAGAAGATATCCAAAAAAAGAAAATTATTTACGAAGATTTTGGAGAAATGCTCTTTACTCATTTTGGCGTTTCTGGTCCTACTATTTTAAGCAGTTCGGCACATTTGTTACGTTATCCTAACGTAGAAGAAGCAATGAAAGAAAGCAATATTATATTAAAAATTGATTTAAAACCTGCTTTGCAAAAAGAAAAATTAGATGCTAGAATTCAACGAGATTTCGAAAAATTTAAAAACAAAGAAATTCGAAATGGCTTGCAAGAACTATTACCACAAAAAATGATTTTACCAATCTTAGAATTAACACAAATTAAAGAAACAAAACAAGTAAACTCTATTACAAAGGAAGAAAGAGCAAAATTGGTAAAAACCATTAAAGAATTTCCAATTACCATTTCAAATTTTAGACCTATTGAAGAAGCTATTATTACAGCAGGAGGGGTTTCAATTAAAGAAGTAAATCCTAAAACAATGGAATCCAAATTAGTTAATGGCTTATACTTTGCAGGAGAAATTTTAGATGTAGATGCTTATACAGGAGGCTTTAATTTGCAAATTGCTTACTCTACAGGGTATGTAGCAGGAAGCAACTAAAAAACGAAACAATGCAAAAATAATATAATAAAAAACGAAAGCAAAGCAATACAAATAAATAGTATAATAAAAAGCGAAAGCAAAACAATGCAAAAAATAGTATAATAAAAACGAAAACAAAACAATGCAAATAAATAGTATAATAAAAAACGAAAGCAAAGCAATGCAAAAAATAGTATAATAAAAAAGAAAACAAAACAGTACAAACAAATAAAAATATAATAAAAACTATAAAAAATAAAAATAGAAAAAACCAAGTTTTGTGCAAACTTTAGCAAAAAAATTTTAAAGTTACATTAACACAAAACCTTGGCTTTTTTAAATTTTGGTATGTTTATTAGCAACATCCGCATCCATTATTGTTGTTTCCACAACAACAGAATATTAAAATTAAAACAATAATGATCCAAATGCAGTCTCCGCCGAAACCAAAACCATTGCATCCGCATCCACAACCTCTGTTTTCTGGCATAATATGTCCCTCCTTTCAAAATACACTTTGAACTTTTCTGCAAATTTTTAGGAGAAATTAGCAACAACCATTGTTGCATCCACAGTTGTTATTAGAACAACCACAGAAAAGTAGTAAGAATAGGATAATGAACCAAAGAATTTCACTGTTACATGAGCAATTTCCCATTGACGAGTACCTCCTATATAAAATTTTCTTATTTTTTTCTCTTTCGTATGGTATATACTATTCTAAAACGAAAAAAGTGTTACAATTCTATTACAAATCTAAAATGAATATTGACATTGCAAATTTAATTGGATATACTAGAATTATGAAAATTTATATGATAGGAGACTAACTATGAAAAATCAAAAGAAGAATAAAAATAAATTACTAATAATTTTAATTTTTGTTATAATACTTATATGTATTATAAGTTATTTTGTTATAAAATCAAAAGGAGACAAGAATAAATCAAACTCAGAACAAAACCAAAATGTAGAAGACTATATACAAGTTTTGGAAGATGGAACAAAATATAATACCAGTATAAAATTAAAAGAAGCAAAAAAAATAGAAAACCTAGAAATTAGTGAAATACAATTAACATATGCAAATGGGCAATCTACAGTATTAGCAAACGTAGTTAATACATCAGACAAACAAAGCAGTCTAATGAAAGTAAAAATCACATTTTTAGATATACAAGGAAATATATTAACAGAAATAAATGATGTACTAATAGAAGCATTGAATCCAGGTGCAAGTACTCAATTAAACGTAGGAATAACACAAGACTGTGCAAACGCTTATGACTTCACTGTTACAAAAAGCGAAATATAATGAAAAAGGAATGAATATTTATGACAAAAAATAAAGTAGAAACAAGCAAAAAAGTAGATATACAAAAAATATTTGTAAGAATTATGGCATGTATCCTTGCTCTTCTAATGGTATTAGGAATAGGAGGCACACTGCTATTTTACCTAATAGCAATGTAAAATAAAAAGGAAGAAAACAAATGAAGGATAATCTTTTCAATACTATGGTCAATAACTTTTGGCAAGCAAATGTAATGGAATATATTAATTATCTACAGGAAAATCCTTTAAGGCTCATTCCTTTTTGCCTTGACTTAGCCATTGTTATTTTTCTAGCATATCAAATTATAAAAATAACAAAAAATTCAAGAGTATGGCAATTACTAAAAGGAATTGCTTTATTAGTAATAGCTACTCTAGTAAGTGGTTGGATTCATTTAGACATTTTACATTCTATACTAACTTCTATTATGACTTATGGTGTAATTGCCATTATTGTCATATTCCAACCAGAATTAAGAAGAGGGCTAGAACAATTAGGAACAAATAAACTAACGAGATTTTTTGGATTTGACAAAGATATAATTACAAAAACAAAAGAAGATATATATAAAATTGTAATTGCAGCAGAAGAATTAGCAAGTCACAAAACAGGTGGGCTTATTGTAATTGAACGTGACATAAAAATAGGAGATATAGCAGAAACAGGCGTTGAAATCAATAGCGAAGTATCACCACAATTATTAGTTAATCTATTTGTACCTAACACACCTTTGCACGATGGAGCGGTGGTAATTAGCAATAACAAAATCGTAGCAGCAGCATGTATTTTACCATTAGCAAATGACAAAGAAATTGCAAAAGAATTAGGAACTAGGCATAGAGCTGCTATTGGTATCTCAAAAGAAACTGATAGCATTGCAGTAGTCATTTCAGAAGAAACAGGAAAAATATCTGTAGCTAAAGACGGAACACTAATTGCAGATGTTGATGAAGAAACATTAAAGAAAATATTAATAAAAAATGTTGTTACTAATCGACTAGGAGAAGAAGAAAAAACAAAAAAAGAAAGAATAAAAAAGATAAAAGCAAAATTTGAAAAGAAAAATAAATAAAAAAGAAAAAATTGCGATTTAATTTAAAAGTTAAATCGCAATTATGTTATAAAAATATATTGAAATAAAACGCTAAAAAATACAAATCATACCCAACATATAAAAATGAAAGACATATAAAAAATACAAAACATATAAAAAAGAAAAACATATAAAAAATACAAAACATATAAAAAAGAAAAACATATAAAAAATACAAAACATATAAAAATGAAAAAACATATAAAAAATACAAAACATGTAAAAATAAAAAACATATAAAAGTACAAAACATATAAAAACACAAAAATATAAAAAGAACGGAGCATAAAAATGAAGAACATAAAATTAACCATTGAATATGATGGAAAAGACTTTAACGGCTGGCAAAAACAGCCCAACAAACTAAATATACAAGGAGAAATAGAAAAAGCACTTAGCGAAATAACCAAAGAAGAAATAGAACTAATTGCGTCACGGAAGAACAGATGCAGGCGTTCATGCAATAGAACAAGTAGCAAATTTCAAAACAAATAGCAACTTTGAAGTAGAAAAATATCCAATTGCATTAAATGCAAAATTGAAAAAATCAATTCGAATTCAAAAAGCAGAAGAAGTAGAAGAAAACTTTCATGCAAGATATCACTGCAAGAAAAAAACTTATCGCTACATAATTAATAATAGCCAATATGGCTCAAGCATATATAGAAACTTAGAATATTTTATACCAAATCCATTAAATCTTACGGCAATGCAAAAAGCAGTAAAATACTTTGAAGGAGAACATGACTTTAAAGCATTCAAAGCAAGTGGAACAAGTAGCAAAAGCAGTATAAGAACAATATATAAAGCAGAAGTAAAAAAACAGCAAGATAGAATCATTATAGAACTTACGGGAAATGGCTTTTTGTATAATATGGTAAGAATTATTGCAGGAACATTAGTAGAAGTTGGCCTTGAAAAAATAAAACCAGAAGAAATCCCTAATATCATAGAATCAAAAGAACGTAATAAAGCAGGAAAAACCTTACCTCCGTATGCCTTATACCTAGTAAAAGTAGAATATAAAAATTAATATAAAAAAGAAAAGTGACACAGAAAGTAAGAAATATACATATAATATAGCAAAAATAAAAGACATAAGGAGAGATGAAAATGGATACATTATTAATATTTTTTGCTTTCCCAGTAGCTACAATTATTCTTGCCATTGTATTAGAAAAAATACTAAGGTGCCCGTTCTTAACAGCAGCTACTTTTTTTGCTATATTTCTAATAGTTGCATTTGCTGCCTTTGATGCTAACTTTTTAGTTAATGTCATTGTATATACAATATTAGCCTTTATAGCAGCAGTTATAGCAGAAATTTTTTATGAAAGATGTCATGAAAATCACCACAATTGTGCAAGATGTTCTAATATGAACAATACTAACGACAACAATAGCAATAATAACAATAACAACAGCAACAACAGCAATAACAGTAATAATAGTAATAACAATAATAGCAATGTAAGTGATGTAGCAACAGTCAATGTAACAAACAACACAACAGGTGGAAGAACTAGCTGGTGTTGCTATAGAAGATAAAAAATAACTTTCTGCAAAAAAAATAAATATGGCGAGCTTTAGAGTCCTTTAAAAAATTCATTTGTTAGAAAATCTTAGGCTCGCTTTTTGTACTATAAAAGTATAATAGTTAATTACTATTTTAAGTAATTGATTATTATACTTTTTTCTATTATTATGATTGAAGTGATTGGATAACGGCTTACTTTTTTATATAGTAGGAAAGTTCTTATATAAAATTAATCTTTAAAAAAGGCATAAAAAGAAAATAAATACGAAATATTACAAAAATATTACAACAATATTGTTTTTTTATTACATTTCAAAAGTTTTGTTGTTTTTACTTATAAAATGTTGTACAATGAAATAAGTAAGAATATTTTGTCAAATAATAAGGAGGAACGTATTATGGCAATGAATCCAATGCAAAGAAAAGCAAATATGTATTTATTAATAGGAGTTTTTGTAACACTACTAATTACAGGTAGTATAATTGCATTTTTATTTTTTCAACTAAATGAAATTAACCAAGAAAAAAGAGCTCAAGAAGCAGCAATGAAAAGTGTATATATAATTTCATCAGACGTAAAATCAGGAGAAAGTGTATCACTTGATAACTTAATCCAAAAGAAAGTAGATGCCTCTATAGCACCACAAAACGCTATGACAGTAGAAATAACAGAAAACACTATAGCAAAAATTGATTTACTACAAGGCACTATACTTACTGACAACATGATACAAGAAAGCGATGAAAAAACCACAAAAGATTTAAGAAAACAAGAATATAATATGGTTATTTTACCAACACAAATTCAAACAGGAGACTACATTGATATTCGTATTTGTTTCTCAAATGGAGTAGATTATTTAGTAGCTTCTAAGAAAAAAGTAGAAATTCCATTAATTGATGGCATAGATGCTAGAGATAACATAGTAATTAACATGACAGAAGCAGAAACAATGGTAATGGCTAGTGCAATTATTGATGCATACATAGATGAAGGCTCATATCTATATGCAACAACTTATGTAGAACCAGGAATTCAAGAATCATTGATTCCAACATATGTACCAACAGCTAATGCACAAAACGCAATCTATAGCAATCCAAATATAGAACAAGAAGCAAAAAACGGATTAATATCAAGATACAATCAAAATATTGCATCAAGAACAAATATAGAGAATAATTTATCACAATATGCACAAGATAGAGTAGATAATATTGAACAAAGCATGCAAGAACAAATTACAAAAGCAAGACAACAAAGACAAGCATATTTAGAATCATTATCAGCAGAATATTAATATACACAATATAGTAAGCGGAGGAAAGCAATGAGGAAAATTGGATTTATAGGAGGCTATGATAAAACAGATTTAATAATGTGTGTTGCTAAAATTTTAGTAGAAATGGGCAAACAGGTTTTAGTAGTAGACGCTACCTTAACACAAAAAGCAAAATATGTAATACCTGCCATAAAACCATCTAAAGCATATATTACTTCTTATGAAGGAATAGATATTGCAGTTGGCTTTGAAAATTTTAACGACATCAAACAATTTCTAGGAATGCCTCAAATGTTAGACTTTAATTATGATATTTCTATTATTGACTTAGATACAGCAGAAGGGGTACAGAATTTTGAATTACAAACATTTGAACAAATTTACTTTGTAACCTCTAATGATATGTACTCAATTAAAAAAGGAATAGAATCAATTAATAATCTTACAACTCCAATACAAGCATTCAAAGTATTATTCTCTAGAGGAGCCTCAACAGTAGCATTAAAAAAAGAAGATGATTATTTAAACTTTTTATCTTCAAACAGTAAAATTATTTGGAATGAAGAAAAAATCTATTTTCCTTATGAAATAGGAGATCAAACTGTACTATACGAAAACCAAAGTATAGCAAGAATAAAATTTAAAAAACTATCATCACAGTATAAAGAATCTCTTTTGAATTTAGCAAGTAAAATTTTAATAGAAATAGATTATAATTCACTTAGAAAAACATTTAAAAGATTAGAAAGAGGAGTATAAAAATGGCAATCATTGCATTTTGGAGTAATGAGGGAAAAGAAACAGGTCAAACTATGTCTATGGTAGCACTTTCTACTTATTTAGCCATAGAACACAATTACCGAATTATAGATATTAGTACAAACTATAGGAACCAAACATTAGAAAATTGCTATTGGGACTTAACAAGAGAAGCCAATTTAATGAAAGGACTAATGGGAGGACAAGATATTACTCAAATAGGTGTAGAATCAGGAGTAGAAGGCTTAGTACAAATAATCAGTGCAAATAGAATTGGTTCAGAAAGAATGTCAAATTATACCAAAGTAGTTTTTAAAGATCGTTTAGATGTATTATGTGCTCCAAAAACCAAAAACTTTGCAGAATATAAAGAAATAGCACAATTCTATCCAAACATAATACAATTTGCAAATGCAAATTATGATATGGTATTTGTTGACATTTCAAAAACCATGCCACAAGAACAAGTTAGGCAAATATTAGAACTAGCTAATGTTATTGTAATAAATATAACTCAAAATTTACAAATTATAAATAATTATATTAGACTAAAAGAAAATAATGAATTCTTTAAGAAAAATAACATCTTAGTAAATGTAGGAAGATATGATTCCTATTCTAAATATAATAGTAAGAATATTACTAGATATTTAAAAGAAAAAAAGCAAATTCAAACAATTCCCTATAATACCTTATTCTTAGAAGCAAGCTCAGAGGGAAAAGTAGCAGACTTATTCTTAAGACTTAGAAAAATAGAAGTAGATGATACTAATTTCACTTTTATGAACGAAATTAGTAGATTTGCAAAAGATTTAATATACAAAATACAAGAATTACAATTAAAAGCATAACAAAAGAAAGGGAGGAACTTTATCCTATGAACTTCATCAATTTATTAATGATTTTAATCGTACTAGCAGGAGCAGGAATCTTAATAGCGCGAAATTTAAAAAAGAAGCAAGATGAAAAAGTAGAAGAAGAAATACAAGTAGATGACAAAACATATACATTAGAAAAAATGACAGCTTTTGTTAAAAAAAGATTAGATGAAATTACAAAAATAAACTTATATGATATTGGTCTTTCCGAAGAAGAACTAAAGAGAAGAAAGAACAAAAAATATGAGTTAAAAAAAGCATTAAAAGGCTGCACATATGGAGATGTTAATGATAAAAAGTATGTAAAACAACTTATATATGACCTTTTACTAAAAGAATATGAAGTAAGTGAAATTAACATTTCTACTGCCATTCCTTTTGATGTACCATCTCTTTTAACAGGGCAAGACAAATTTGACATCATTTTATATATGTATAAACAAGAATTTGGCTATGAAGCTTTAACAGAAATAATAAAAAAATATAATTTAGCACAATTAAAATATGTTGCAGGAGAAGCAAAACCTACTTATGTAATTACAGAAGAAGAAATTAGTAGCATCTTTGAAAAAGAAGCATTTGTACTAACTTTTGAAGACAAACTAAATATTGTAGTACAAAGAATTTATCAACGTTACAAAGGCTATAGCAGTGTTGACGAAATTCGTGATATGAACATTGATGGAATTTCAGGTGGTGTATCTGGACTTCCAGAAAGTTTCTTAAGCCAAGTAGCACAAATAGATGGCGACTACCTAGCACAAATAGTTGACCACAAAGTACCACGTGCTTGTGATAGTATTTGGATTATGTTCCAAGGTAAATCAATTCGTTTAGCATTTTTATCTTTTGGAACAGAAGCAGAACTAAAAAGAGTATGTCAAAATATTTATAAATATAACAACCCAGGACAATTATCAGATACAAATGGTTACAAAATCAACGAAATGAAAGATGGTTCTCGTGTCGTTGTAGTAAGACCAAGCATGTCAGAAACATGGGCATTTTTCGTAAGAAAATTTGACGTAAAGCGTGCAACACTAGAGCAAATAGTTCAATTCCCAGGAAAAGAAGAAGCAATCGATTTACTAAAATACCTAGTAAAAGGTGCAAGAATTATTTCACTTACTGGTGAGCAAGGTTGCCGGAAAAACCACAATGCTTATGGCAATGATAGAAAATATTTACGAAACAATGAACCTTCGTATTACAGAAACAGCATTTGAGCTTCACTTAAGAAAAATATACCCAACAAGAAATATCCTATCTATGAGAGAAACAGAAACAATATCAGGACAAGAATGTTTGGACGTACAAAAGAAGACTGATGGTTCAGTTAATATTATAGGTGAGGTTGCAACAGACCCCGTAGCATCTTGGATGATTCAATCAGCACAGGTTGCTTCAAAATTCACTCTATTTACTCACCACGCTAAAACATTCCCAGACTTAGTAACAGCACTACGTAACTCAATGCTTCGTGCAGGTGTATTTAAAGACGAAAGAGTAGCAGAAGAACAAGTTGTGCAAGTATTAAACTTTGACATTCACTTAGTAAAAGACTTTAGAGGAAGAAGATACATAGAAAGAATTACAGAATGTATACCAGTAGAACAAAAGAATGAATATACTTTTGACCATAGAAAAGAAAAGACCTTAGAAGGTAAATTCGACAAATTTATGGATAATGCAACTTACTACTTTAGCAAAACTACAAATAGAGAACTATACCACTATAGAAACATCTTAGAATATCATGATGGAACTTATGTATTAACAAATAAAATAAGCGACAATAACATTCGTGAAATGATAAATAACATGGACGACACAGATGCAGAAGAATTTGCAAAATTTGTGGAAAGAAACTGGGGAACAAAAGTAACCAGATTTGCACAAGATGAACCAAAAACAAAACCAGAAACCAAAAAAAGAGGAAGAAAAACAGTAACTAAATAGGAGGTGGGAATAAGGAAAATGGACAATACTATATTAATGTATGTTTTAGTAGGAGCAGTAGTATTATTCATGGGTATTGTAATTGCATTTATACTATTGCAAAAAGGAAATAAAGAACTAAATTATGCTAGACAATTAAGAAAAGGAACAAAAAGTAATACATTTTCATTAGAAGTATTATATCAAAAATTATATGTATTTTATATAAAAACACCTCTTATAAAAAGATATTTGTTTAAAGTAAGAAGAAGACTAGAAATTATTAATATAGATGACGAATATTTAACAAGAAAGCAAGCAGCACAAATATTAACAAAAACATTTTTAATCATTATTCCACTTACCATAGCTATTATAATTTTTACACATAAAAATTTATTATTGATGAGCATATTACTAATTTTTGAAATTTTCTTATTAGATACTTTTATAGATGGAAGTGTCGACAAAATAGATAACAACTTATTAAAGCAACAAATCAATTTCTTCTCTGAAATTAGACATGCATATCATGAATTTAATATGGTAGAAGAAGCAATATATCAAACAGCGCAAGACGATGAAAACCCAGAAATGTCAAGACAAGCAGAAAAAATATATGAAATTTTAATTTCTGACGACCCAGAATCAGAACTAGAAAAATATTATGACATAGCACCAAATGCATACCTAAAAGAATTTGCAGGAATTTCATATCTAACAAAAGAATTTGGAGATAGAAAAGTAGACGGTGCATCATTATACTTAAAAAATTTGAATAATATTACCCAAGAAATGCAACTAGAAATTCTAAAAAGAGATAAATTAAACTATGTATTTCAAAGTTTATCAATCATTTCTATTGTACCAATGCTATGCTTAGAGCCAATCAAAAATTGGGCAATTTCACAATTTGGATTTGTTAAAGACTTTTATGATGGAAAAAATGGAATGTTAGTTCAAATTTTAATTTTAATTACTACTTTAGTATGTTACTTATTAACTAGAAAATTAAAAGATAATGGTTCTACAACAATTAATACAAAAAACACAGAAAATCCATGGCAAGAAAAATTATACAAAATAAAACCAATCAAAAAATTTGTAAATTTATTTATGCCAAAACCAGGAAGCAAAGAAGCAAAAAAAATAGAAAAAACAATGAAAGATGCAGCATCTAAAGACAAAATGGAATGGCTATATATCAATAGAATTTTACTATGTATTACAGCCTTTATACTTTCTATCTTTCTATTTGGACAATTACATCAAATTGCCATTAACAACGTATATACAGATCCAACTACAACCTATGACATTATTGGCCAAATGAATGAAAAAGATGAAAAAAATGCAATGAAACTAACAGAGTCAGATAATGAGTACATACGTTATTTTAAAAATAAAAGTAACTTAAAACAAGCAGACATAGAAAGGGCAATGGAAAGAGGAATAGTAAATCGTGACTATGTAGATAGTAAAACAGAAGCAATAGAAACCGCAGCAGAAAGAATTATGGAAAAAATTGCAATTGTTAATAGCGAATATTTAAGTTGGCTTGAAATATTAGCATCTATGGTAATTGCTATGATTGCATATATGTCTCCAATCTTATTATTAAAATTCCAAACAAAAATGAGACAACTAGAAATGGAAGACGAAATAATGCAATTCCAAACAATTATTTTAATGTTAATGCGTATTGAAAGAGTAAACGTAGAAATTATTCTTGAATGGCTAGAAAGATATTCAAATATCTTCAAAGATCCAATTAGCAAATGCGTAAACGATTATGAAAGTGGCCCTTGGGAAGCCCTAGAAGCAATGAAAGAAGATGTAAACTATCAAGACTTCATTCGTATTATTGAAAGTTTACAAGCAGCAGTAGAAAAAATTCCAATTAAAGATGCCTTTGATGAATTAGATACAGAAAGAGATTATTATCAAGAAAAGAGAAAAGAATCAAACGAAAGACTTATTTCAAGAAAAGGAATGATAGGAAAAGCAATTGGCTTTACTCCACTTATACTACTTTTTGTAGGCTACTTAATTGTTCCACTAGTATTTATAGGCTTAACAAGTATGAATTCATCATTTAATACATTAACTTCTATGTAAGGAGGTATAAGACATGGAAAATGCATCAAAAGCACTTATTATGGCAGGTTCAGTTTTAATCTCTTTAATTGTTATTTCGTTACTTGTAGCATCTTTTACATCTTTAAAAGGAATGCAACAAACACAAAAAAGTGTAACACGCGAGGAACAAATAGCAGAATTTAACAATCAATATGAAGTTTATGCTAGAAATTTATATGGAAGTGAAATATTATCTCTTATAAATAAAATAAATAACTATAATAAAACAGAAGCAGAAAATGAAGGATATACAAAAATAGAAATATCTATAAAAATTAATAATGATTTAAACAGAAATTACTTTAGAAAAGGAACATATACATCTACTACATTTGAAAATGAGTTAAACAAGGTAAATGCAAAAGTAGAAGAATTGGGAAATGAGCGAATTTATGCTACATCAGTTTACTCAAGATTAATTAGCCAATTAGCTACTATGAGAACTACAGATGCTGAAAGCTTAGGCTTTTTACCAGATCAGTATCAAAGCAAGGTAGCAGAATATAATACTTATAAAAATTTAGCAGAACAAATAAAAACAAAAATGTTCAAATATGAAAGTTTCGAACATGATGAAAATACAGGCAGAGTAATTAAAATGAACTACTCTTTGTAAATAGGCAAAAATTATATACTTAAGAAAGGGAAGGTGTGAATAATGGAAAATGCATCAAAAGCATTACTTATGGCAGCTGGAGTATTAGTTGGCGTTCTAATTATTAGTATTGGTGCCATTTTGTTTACTACTTTCTCTCAACTTGGAAAAAGTACAACTGAACAAATGGAAGCAGACAAAACAGCAGAGTGGAATGAAAATTATTTAAAATATTTCGGTTCAATTGTAACAGAAAAAGATGGAAAAACTACACAGAAACCTATTACAGTAACAGCACATGACATTATAAGTGTTACAAATCTTGCAAGACAAAACAATATGGATTATGAATTAACAGAGCAAACTAGTTATAATTCAAATACTTATTATGTGCAAGTACAGGTAGATAAAGATACAAACTTTGAAAAGAAAACTCAAGAACAAAAAAATGAATTTCTAAGAACTAACAATTTAAGTACATACACCTGTGTTGATGTTAAGGTAAGCCCAATAACAAAAAGGGTTATGTATATTAATTTTCAAAAGCAAAAATAAATGCGAAAATTATCAAAAAAACTTATAAAATGTAATTGCATAAAGAAATAAAACATGTTATAATAAAAGAAGGAACGCAAAAGTGAAAAAAAACTTATTTGTTATAATAGGAACATTTTTAATTATCCTTGCTATTCTATTTTATACCTATTATTCTTATCAAAAAATGCAAATTATAGCAAACCAAAAGAATAAGCAATATGAAAGTTATACGCAAGAGGAAATATTAGGTTCATCTCTAATGAGTTTAATTCACAAAGCAATGGACGAAAACGAAAAAAATGAAATATCAAAAGATGAACATAATAGATATATTGAAAACCAAGAAAACTCAATTCGTATTGAAGTTAAGTTTTTAGAATCAGATATTATTTTTGATATGGAAGCGATTTATGCTTTAGGTGCAGAAGAATTTATAAAAAACTATAGCAATATAAAATTTATTTGTACCCAAAAAGAATATCATGAAAAAACAAAGCAAATCAAATATTTATTATTTGAACAAATTTAATTATATTGGTATTAATTTTAAGAGGAACACATTATAAAATATAAAAAAAATAAAATATAAAAATATGTTCCCTTACAATAATAAAAAACATAAAAAACAAAGGAGGAATATTATTATGGAAAATGCATCAAAAGCATTAATAATTGCAGGAGCTATTTTAATATCTATTATTATCATTTCATTAGGTGTTATGATTGTAGGTAATGTAATTGAAACAATACAACAAAGCTCAAGTGTATCAGAACAAGAAAGGGACGCTTATAACCAACCATTTTTAGCTTATGAAGGAACAAGATCAGGAACACAAGTAAGAGCTTTATGTGAGAAAGTAAGAAGTCATAATCAAGATTATCCAGATGATGTTTCAAGACATATTAAACTTGTTTATCAAGATTCTGGTTCACTTACTTTACCAACTACAGTGTCAACTGAAGCTGTTACTACTCAAGCTATTTCTGACGTAAAAGCAAAAATTAAAACAGGAAACACTTATACAGTATCACTTAGTTATGATTCAAACTCTGGTTACGTAGTAGGAATTGGAATTGTAAAAAAATAGTAAAGGAATAAAAGAATATGGAAAATGCAGCAGAAGCCTTATTGATGGGATTTGCTGTTCTAGTCTTTGCACTAGCCTTATCTGTTGGAATGACAGTATTTAGCAATGTAAAATCAGTTTCAGACGTTGTACTATATACGTCAGACGAAACAAATTATTATGATTACCAAGGAGCTACCGGTAAGGCTGCTCAAAACAGAATTGTAGGACTAGAAACAATCCTACCAACTTTATATAAATATTATCAGGAAAATTATACCGTATGTTTCCGTGAAGGTAATTATGATGAAACAACAGGAGAATTTAGTAATACAAAGCCACTTACTTTATATACAACACCTTCTACATATAAAACACGTACAAATACTATATTGTGGGGAAACTCTTACGATAGTATGATGAATGCAAAATATAATTCGTATTTTTCAGGTGGTTACAATAAAGAGGGAAGCAAAGAAATATTTTCCTTTGACGTAGAAGAAGAAACTTCAAGACACGAACCTTGGACAGGTAGCTTAGACAAAACAAAAGAAAATTTAGATTGCTTTTTATGGGGAGGAATCTATAAAAACCCAAATAACAACAGTAATTATATTACATATTCAGGTTTTATTAACCAACATAGAAATACAAAATTTGTAGAAACCATAGGAGAATATAACTATTCTAGCAATCAGGCAAATGATACACAAGATGGCTCAACTGTAAGCAGTTTAGTCAAAGAAAAAAAGAAAAGAATTATTATTTTTACCAAAATAAATTAAAAGGAGGAAACAAAAATGGGAGATAGTTTAATTACCATTGTAGCAATTTTTTTAGCAGCTATCTTAATGTTTGTTTTTCCACTCATGTCCATGTCTGATAGAACAGATGATGTATCAAAATTAGCCGTACAAACAGCTACTACAGAATTTGTAGACAAGGTTAGAACCACAGGAAAACTGACATTAGATGAATATGATAAATATATATCAACTATAGCATCAACAGGAAACTCTTTTGATGTAGAAGTAGAACTACAATTATTAGATGAAAACCCTGGTGTAAAAACAACACAAGCAGAAATGACAAAAATAGGAGAAAACTTATATTATCATTTATACACTACACAAGTAGAAGAAGATTTAACAAAAAATGGACGAATAACCTTAAAAGAAGGCGACAGAGTATCCGTTACAGCAAAAAACACAAATCAAACCATTTCACAATTGCTAAAAAACTTTCTATATCAATTAACAGGAAATGATACTTATCAAATTGCTGCTCGACATGCAGGAATTGTTACCGTAAACGGAACAAAGTAAAATAAACAAAGTGGAGCACAACTACTCCACTATTTTTTTTCAAAAAACAAGAAAGGGAAACAAATGAAAATACAGTATTTAGCAATCATATTTGTAATCATAATGTTGCCAGTTTCAATTGTTGTAACCTCTTACATACAAGCACAAATAGACACTATATCTGTGCAAACAGAATTCGACAATAAACTATTAACAGCAACTTATGATGCAATAAGAAGTTTTCAATTAAATACTATTAATAATAAATATTCCTCAATAAATGATTCTAAAGTTAGAGACATAGAAGCCTCCATATCTTCATTTTATAATTCACTAGGAACAGAATTAGGAAGTAGTCGGATATAATGCAGATACCTTAAAAGAATTCATACCTGCTATTTTATACACAATGTATGATGGTTATTACATTTACAGTGAATATTACAACGACATCATAAAAGACTATCAATATGGGCTAAAACCATTTATTTATTATTCATGTAGATATAAAAAAGGAAACAATGATTTTGTAGTAAATTACACACTAGATAACACTATTACTATCTATGGAATAATAGACGGAAAATATCAAACAAAGACAGGAACACTAATAAATCCTAGCAATGTTAGTGATATAAAAGTAGATGGAAATGGAAATGCTATTTCATTAATATATGATGGAGCATTAATAGAAAGAGAAATTTTAACAGAACAATTAATTACTTTAGATGGTGGTTCTAATGCATCTCGTAATGAATATGAATATACTGTTCATAACAACAGAAAAATATACAAAGACAATGTAGGTTATTTTTGGAATAGTAATAATAAAAAGCAATATATTACAGACAGCGACACATTAAAATTTGTAAATAGTATGACAACAGGAGGGCACTTATACAGTAATAGTGCAGTGCAATATTACAAAAATGCTTATGATTTTAGTATATGGATTAATAGTCATTTAGGAAATATAACACAAATAGATGCATTAGACAGCGATGGAAACCCAATTAATGATTTTGCAGTAAACACAGGAGAAGAAGAAATATTTCTATTAAATGAAGACAATGACCCAACAAAAGAAGGGTCAACATTCCAAGAAAATAGAATTTCTGTAATAAGAAAATCAATTATATCAAATCTATCAACAGCAATAGCAAACTTCAACACAAGTGCACATACTTATGAATTTGTAATGCCAATATTTAACGAAGAAGATTGGGAAAAAATAACCAGTAACATAGCAGTAGCAAGCTTTATGCAAGGAATTCCAATAGGAAGTAAATATTATAACAATTATTGTATAATTACAAATGATAAAAATAAAGAATTTATATCAGAAGATTCAATATATGTAATAACAGAAGATGGACAAGTACATTTGCCAACATGTAAAAAGATAATAGAAGAAGATAAAAAAGTAATACAAGCATACAACAATGTTGATTTTGAAAGACAAACAATATCTTCTGAAACAATATTAGTACCAGGACAAACAGATGAAGTAAAAGAAGTACATTTTTATCCACATGCAAATGAAAAATGTTACTATTGTATGGTAAATAGTGTTGAAACTTATGATATAAACGACATAATAAGAGGAAAAATAACACAATACAACAAAAACACAGATGAATATGAGAAAAACATACAAGCAACAAATAGATTAAGTAGTACAAATTTAAGAAAAGACTATTTAACAGCACTAGCAAGAAAAAGATATGAATTAATATTTATAAATACGGAAGCCGAAAATAGCTTATAT
Source organism: uncultured Clostridia bacterium (assembly GCA_947599825.1). Taxonomy (GTDB): domain Bacteria; phylum Bacillota; class Clostridia; order TANB77; family CAG-508; genus UMGS1663. The sequence continues at coordinate 67,057 of CANQFS010000002.1, read as the reverse complement.
ACATATAGAACAGAGCCAGTAATAACATCAGTAACCCCAACACCAACTACAGTAACAATAAGAGCAGTAGGAGATGTAAATGATATAGTAGGTTACGCAGTAACAGAAGCAAATGTAGCACCATCAAGCTTCACAAACTGCACAAAACAATCTCAAATAACAGTAACTCAAACAGGACTAATACCAGAAAGAACATACTATGCATGGGTAAAAGATGAAATAGGAAATATAAGTAAGAGTCAACAATTTACAACAAAAGTAATAGGAAATATTATATTTAATGTAACACCAAGTACATGGACAAATGGAGATGTTATAGTAACAGCAACAAATGTAGGAGGAATGACACTACAAACAAGTACAGATGGAAGTACATGGCAAGATACGTCAAGTCAAAAACTAACACAAAATGGAACCGTATATGCAAGAATAAAAGACTATACAAGTGAAACAGCATCAGTTAAAGTAACAAATATAGACAAAATAGCACCAACAATCAGTAATGTAGAAATAACAAGTAATAGAGCAACAGTAATAGCAACAGATAATGCAAACGGTTCAGGAATAGCAGAATATGCAATAACAGAAGCAAATGTAAAACCAGTAGCAGGATTCCAAAAATCAAATGTATTTGAAAATCTAGCACAAAATACAACATATTATGCATGGGTAAAAGATAATGTAGGAAATGTAAGTGAAGGAAGAAAATTCACTATAGGAAGTGTAGCAAAATCAGAAGGAAATATAACATTTAAGTATGAACCACAAGGCCCAACAAATAGAGATGTAGTAGTAACATCAGACACAACGGAAAATGATTACACCATAGAAACAAGTAAAGATGGAATAACATGGGAGAAAACGACAACACAAACATTAACAGACAATGGTACAATATATTCAAAACTAGTAGATAGTACAGGACAATCAAATGGAGTAGCACAATTAACAGTAAACAATATAGATAAAACACCACCAATTATTCAAAGAGTAGAAACAACAACTAATAGTGCAACAATAATAGCAACAGATGCAGGTGGTTCAGTAATAGCAGGATATAAAATAACAGAAACAAATACAAGACCAACAGATGGCTACCAAGAATCAAATGTATTTACAGGCTTAAAGCAAAATACAGTATACTATGCATGGGTAATAGATAAAGCAGGAAATATAAGTGATGGAAGTCCATTTACAGTAGGAGAAGTAGCATCATCATTAGGAAATATAATCTTCACCTATACTCCAACCACTTGGACCAATGCAAGTGTAACAGTAACAGCAACAGCAACTATAAGTGGATACACATTGCAAACAAGTAAGAATGGAATTTCATGGACCACTACAGCAAGTCAAACATTAGATAATAATGGAATAGTATATGCAAGGTTAGTAGATAGTGCAGGACAATCAAATGGAATGGCACAATTATCAATTACCAATATTGATAAAATACTACCAACCATAAGTAATGTATCTGTAACAAGCAATAGTGCAACAATAATAGCTACAGATGCAGGAGGCTCAGGAATAGCAGGATATGCAATGACAACGAATAATTCAAAACCAACAACAGGCTTCAAAACAACAAATACATTTACAGGCTTAAAACAAAATATAACATACTATGCATGGGTAAAAGATAATGCAGGAAATATAAACAATGTTGATTCTAAAAATACATTTAAAGTACAAGTAACATCAGCAACAGGAAATATAACATTTGCATATAATCCACAAAAGTGGACTAATGGAAACGTAGTAGCATTTGCATATACAACAGTAGATGGATATACATTAAAAACAAGTACAAATGGAAGAAATTGGACAAATGCAACAAGTCAAACATTTAATAGCAATGGAACATTCTATGCAAAACTAGAGGATAGTACAGGACAATCAAATGGAATGGCGCAATTAGCAATTAGTAATATAGATAAAATGCCACCAACTGTTGATGCAGTAGAAACAACAACCAATAGCGCAACAATAACTGCAACAGATGTAGGAGGCTCACAAGTAACAGGATATGCAGTAACAACAACTCCTTCAAAACCAGCATTAGGTCAATTCACGTCTTCAAATACAATAGGTAATTTAACACAATCAACAACATACTATGCATGGGTAAGAGATGGAGCTGGAAATATTAGTAATATAAATTCAAATAGTAGAATTACAACACAAACAGTACCATTATCATCAAACATAACAATTACTTATACCCCACATGATTGGACTAATCAATATGTAACTGTAACAGCAAGTGCAAACATATCTAACGAATTTAGCATAGTAACAAGCAAAGATGGTGGAAGAACATGGAGTAATACATCAACTCAAGTATTTGATGAAAATAACACCTTCTGTGCAAAAATAGTAGATAGTACAGGACAATATAATGGAATAGCACAACGACAAATTACTAATATTGATAAAACACCACCAACTGTTAATTCTGTATCTGCATCAGGTACTACTGCTTGGATAAATGCAACAGATGGAGATGGCTCAGGAATAGCAGGATATGCGCTAACAACAACTACTGCACAACCTTCATATTTCCAAAGATATAATTCATTTAGTTTAAGTGTAAATATAACCTATTATGCATGGGTAAAGGATAATGCGGGAAATATAAGTAATATAGATTACTCTAAAGGTACAGTTAAAGTTGAACACGTTCATACTGATTCATGTTACCATAAACATATAGAACATGAAAGTGGTCAACCTTGGGAAGGAACGTGTTATAGACCGTGTGGAGCTCAATTATATACTCCATATGATAACCATGAATTCCATAAATGTGAAAACGGCCATTTGGTAGGAAATTCTGTATGGGATTGGCATGAAAAAAAAGCAACACCAGGAGATAAGTGTAACGAACATTATGGTGGAAAATGTGAGGTAGGTATATTAAATTGCAACAAAGAAGGACAGTTAATATGCGGATATTAATACTTTAAGAACATTTTCTACTAAATGTTAAGACTCATAGCAAATAAAAAAGTGTGTAAAATACAAACTAAAAAAATAAGATTTGAGTTAAAATTATAACTCAAATCTTATTTTTTTGTATCTTCATAAAATAATTTTATAAAAATAGCTAAAGTGGTTAAAATAAATAAAAAATAAATGTAAGGAAGGATAACATTGAAGAGAAAAATAAAAATAATGTTAATTTTAATAATTTTATTAATTTTATACATTTATATTGCCAATATCACTTTATTTCCTAAAAATATATTATTGATGCAAGGAGAAAAATTAAATTTCGTTAAACTTTTAGGAATTCAAATACAAGAAGTAGGAAATTCTAATCCAAATATAGGACAATACAAAGCAGGACAATTAATAATGACTTCAAGTACAACAGAAAACAGCAATTTACAAGAAATAGGGAAAATAGACTTGAATTTAAATTTATTTAACATGTTTGCTGTAAAAGAAATATCAGTAAATGTAATTCCTAAAACAACAGTAATTCCACTAGGAAATGCAATTGGTTTAAAATTATACACAGAGGGTGTGCTAGTAGTTGGAATGACAGAAATAGAAGGACAAAAACCTTATGAAAATACAGGAATCAAAGAGGGAGATAGAATTATATCTATAGATAATACACAAATTTTATCTACAAATGATTTAATAGAAACGGTAAATCAGTCAAAAGGGAAAGAAATATCAGTTAAATATATAAGAAATGAAAAAGAGGAAACAACAAGTATTTTGCCAGTTCAAACAAAGGAAAAAGATTATAAATTAGGTTTGTGGGTTAGAGACGCAGCAGCAGGAGTAGGAACAGCTACTTTCTATGTACCATCAACAGGAATGTTTGCTTCTTTAGGACATGGCATTACTGATATAGATACAGAAGAGTTAATTACTATAAGTAATGGAGAATTAGTAACTACTGATATTATATCTGTGCAAAAAGGAGAAAAGGGAAAACCAGGTGAAATTAGAGGAAGTATTGAAAGCGGAATAAAAATAGGAGAAATTGCTAAAAATACTAGCTTTGGAATTTTTGGAAAATTAACAAATAAAAGTAGACTTCAACTTTCTAGTGAAGAAATAGAAGTAGCAAATAGAAGTGAAATAAAAACAGGAAAAGCGCAAATTATATGCGAATTGGAACAAGGCAATAAAAAAGAATATGAAATAGAAATACAAAAAATTTATACAAATAATCAAAAAGATAATAAAAGTATGCTAATTAAAGTAATAGACAGTGAATTATTAGAAAAAACAGGAGGAATTATTCAACGGAATGTCAGGTTCTCCAATTATACAGAATGGAAAATTAGTAGGAGCAGTAACTCACGTGTTAGTAAATGATCCAACTACAGGCTATGGCGTATTTGCCGACATGATGTTAAAACAAATGTCACAAACATAATGGAAAGATTTGGGACGCGTCCAAATCTTTCCATTTTATATATTTACAATAAAAGAAAAAGATGGAAAGAAATGAACGCGTCCCAAATCTTTCCTTCTTTTCTATTTTAATAGCATTGGTCCAACATTTGTAATAGTTCCAGCGCCTAAAGTTAGAATAATATCATTTTTTTCTACATTTTCTTTTAAATAAGAAACAATATCCTGAAACTCTGGTATGTAAATTGCTTTTCTACCTAATTCTTTAATTTTATTAACAAGGTCATTAGAAGAAATACCATAAGTATTTATTTCTCTTGCTGCATAAATATCAGTAATAATAATATTATCAAAATAAGTTAAACTATTAGCAAAATCATCTAATAAATTTGATGTTCTACTATAAGTGTGTGGTTGAAAAACAACCCAAGAATGATTATAAACTTTCTTTTTTAAAGCATTTGCTGTTGCTATTATTTCTGTAGGGTGGTGACCATAATCATCATAAATAGAAACACCATCAAATTGACCTATATATTCAAAACGCCTGCAAGCTCCAGTATATTTTTTTAATGCAGATTTTATATCTGATTTTGAAATTCCATAAGCATCGCACAAACTAATACAAGCTAAAGCATCTAGTACGTTGTGTGCACCTGGAACAGATAATTCAAAAGAACTATAAAAACGGTTATTGTAATAAACATCAAAACGAGGAAAACCATTTTTATCAAAGGTAATATTTCGTGCTAAAAAGTTTGCTTTTTCGTTCTGAACACCATAAGTAATTACTTTTGCATTGGTATATTCATGTAAATGAGAGCAATATTCATTATCTAAGTTGACTACTAATAAGCCATCTTCTGGCAAAAGTTTTACATATTTTATAAAAGCTTGATTGATATTTTCAATATTTTTAAAATAATCTAAATGGTCATTATCAATATTTAAAATGATTTCTGCTTTAGGATAAAATTTTAAAAAGCTTTCTACATATTCGCATGCTTCAATAATGAAATGCTTGCTGTTTCCAATACGGTAATTTCCATCAATTGCCTTTAAAGTAGCTCCAACTTGAATAGAAGGGTCTAAACCTGCTTCTAAGAAGCACATAGAAACCATAGAGGTAGTTGTTGTTTTTCCATGTGTACCGGAAATACAAATAGTATCATCAAAAGCTTTTGTAAGAAGACCTAAAAAATCAGCTCTTTCCATAGTTTTTATACCAAGTTCTTTAGCCTTTACAAGTTCTGGATCATCTTCTTTAATAGCAGCAGTATAAACAACAAGGTCAGCTTTAGCAACCATATTTACATCATGACCAATGATAACATGAATGCCGTCTAAGTTTAATTTTTTTGTAGTTTCTGACTCAGCCCAATCAGAGCCAATAACAGTAAAGCCCCAATGCTTTAAAATTTCTGCAATCCCACTCATACTAACGCCACCAATGCCAATCATATAAATAGATTTATATTGTTTTAATTCATCTAAGTTAGTCAATAGAAGTGCCTCCTTTTTATAGTTATTGTATTTATTAAAATAATATACTTTCAAATTTTATAATAAAAAATATCCATAGAAATATTAATATTAGCTAAATTCATAAGCTATTATATAATTTTTTTATTTAGTTTTCAATACTTTTATAAAAGTTCTAGTGTATTGTATGCATTTTTTAGAAAAAAGTGTGCATAATAAAAAATAAGAAAAAATATTTTTTGAAAATTTGTAAAAAACAGAAGGAAAAAATATATTTTTGACGAATAATATTATTGTACATAAGAAATGTACAAATATTAAAAACAGTAGAAAGAGGTGCTTAAAATGCAAATTACAGATGTACGTTTAAGAAAAGTAAATTCAGAAAACAGAATGAAAGCTGTTGCTTCTGTAACATTCGATAACGAATTCGCAGTACATGATATTAAAGTTATCGAAAGCCAAAATGGATTATTTATTGCTATGCCAAGCAGAAAAACTCCAAACGGAGAATTCAAGGATATAGCTCATCCAATCAATGCTGAGACAAGAGAGAAAATTCAAAAAGCTATATTAGAAGCTTATGAAGCTCCAGAAACTGAAGAAACATCAGAATCAGCAGAATAATATAAAAATCAAAAACCTTCCTAAATAAAGGAAGGTTTTTATACTCTAGGAAAGTCATCGCCGAAGACGATAGACTTGGGCGTAGAGAAGAATTATGCGAAGCTTAGATTTTCTTAAAATTTCCATTTGTTAGAAAATCCTAAGCTCGCTTTTTTACTTGGCAATTCATTTGGACAGCCATTAATTAAAATTTGCTAATATTAGTATGTTTGATTTTTAATCTACAAATTAACCATTCTCTGAAATCATAGTATTTGACGAAGAATCAGAAGACTGCAACAATTCAAAAATTGCCTTTGCATAAATATTACATGCTAGTATAAGTTTGTTAATTTCAATAAATTCATCTGCCTGATGACACATATCTTTATCTTTTGGAAAATTCATTCCAAAAGATATACAATTAGGAAATGCCCTAGCATAGGTAGCACCACCAATAGCTATAGGTTCAAAATGAGAATTACAAGCTTCATTAAAAATAGAGCATAATTTTTGTACTAAAAAATTATCTTTTTCTATATATAAAGCAGGTTGAATTTTAAGAACAGAGACCTCGCAACCAAACTTTTCTTTAAATTTATCAATTACTTCTTCTGGCTTTGTATGAACAGGAACCCTCAAATTTATGCTAATACATACTTTATTATCTTTTATAAATAATTGGGAAGGGTTTAATGTAAGAGCACCAGACTCATCTTCTATATTTAATTCTATATTCTTTCCTGTATAATCGTCACCAATTAATTTACAAAAATCTTCAAATAGAGGAAAAGAAATGTGCCATTTTGAAAAGATATTAGAAATCGCAATTATCAATTTTGAAATTGCATTTTTTCCTAACTCAGGGTGAGCACTATGAGACGCTATTCCGTAAGAAGAAAGCTTTAAATGGTGCTCATCAATTTTATATAAATCAATATCATAGTTACATTCCTCTATTGTCTGTTTACAAGTAGAAATAAGTTCAGACATATATTTGTTATCTTTTAAAAATAGAGTTATACTACAAAATTTAGGCACAACGTTAATAGCATTTTGATTGCAGTCAATTTCTTCAATACTCAATTGACTTTCTTGCCTAGAGAATCTATTGCGAAGTGTATATTGGATTGCCGACAACTTTTCACATAACTGAATAGAAATAACTGATTTTTCTGCATAAATACAAGGAAAATCACTGTCTGGACTAAAACCTAAAGTAGGAATTTCTTCATGTTCTTTATAGTAATCAATACATTTCCAATCTTTTTCCTCATTTAAGCCAACAATCAATCTTACTCTTTTTTTAATAGGAATATTATTCTCTTTTGAATAATCCATAACAGCCTTCATAGCATAAAGAGAAGCAATAACAGGCCCTTTGTCGTCTATAGCACCTCTACCATAAATACAATTATTATTAATAGTAGGAACGAAAGGTGAGTAGCTCCAATCTTCTTCTTTAGCAGGAACAACATCTAAATGACCAATAATGCCAATAAGTTCTTCTCCTTCACCAAATTCAGCCCAGCCACAATAGCCATCTACATTTTTAGTACGAAAGCCTAATGAACTTGCTAAACTTAAAAAATACTTTAAACTATCAGAACACGCTTTTCCAAATGGAAAATGTGGATTATTTGTTTCTTCTGAAATACTAGGGAAAGTGATTAAATCACAAACACTACTAACAATATTTCGTCTATTTTCTAAAATATATTTTTGAAACATAAAATACAACCTCCTGCTATTATATATATGAATTATTAAGTAAAATTATTCTGTATGTTTTTATTTTATAATATAAAAAGGGGCTTCTAAAGAAGCCCCTCGGGAGAAAAAAGTTAGATCCAATCATCTTGAATTCTTTTTAATTCTTCTCTTTGTTCGGCACTTGAAATTTCAAAGGTATAGATGTAATAATTCCCAGATACAAGAACTCTAAGAATTTTACAATCCCGACATTTTTCATTCTCATGAAATTCATCAAGAAAATCCGAATTCTTCTCCTTGTTTACCATTAAATTCCGAACATTGTAGTTACTTAAGTTAGCACTCAAATTTTTTTCCTCCTTATGCATAGACTTTTGCCTATATACTATTATTATACTACAAATATGCGAAAAATGCAAATTTGGAAAGATTTGGATACAAAATATAAAGATAGAATTTTGTCAAAAAAAGGCGATGAAAAATTCTTGCTTTTTTGCTATTTATGTGCTTTAATAGAACTATAAAAATAATATTGGGTTCAAAAAATTAATATCAAAAAATTGATTCTAAAAAAAATCAAGAAAAAAATAAAAAAGGGGAGAGAAAGGAGGTATTAGAAAAAATAACTTAACTTTTAAATTTATATTAATAATGTAGTAAAGATAGCGTAACAAACATAGGAGGTAAAATTTGCTAAAAATTACATACAAAGATTATCTAAAATATGAAGAATTTCAAAAGCAAAAAGAGGAACTAAGAAATAAAAAAGAAGAATTAAAAAAGAAGAACTACAAATATTTTAGTGAACGAAAAGAAACATATTTAGATGAATTATATGAATTAATGGAGCCAGAAGAAAAACAATGTATACTGAAAGAAGAGCCAGCAGAATATATCTATGACAAAAATAATGAACATGATAAAATAATTCGAGATATATTAATGACAAAAGAAGAAGCATTAAGTCTAATAAATAAAGCCCTAAAACCAAAACAAGAAATAAAGGAAGAAATAGAACTATATTCAAATAGATTTATTACAAGTAATTATCAAGATAGAGAATCTGATATTATATATAAAATAAAAGGTAAAAACATCTTTTTCTTAATAGAACATCAGTCAACAATAGACTATTCTATAGCATATAGAATGATGGAATATAGTATTGAAATTATGCGAGTTATAATAGATGAGAAGGAAAGAAAAAGAAAATCGTATAAATATCCATTAATAATACCAATTATCATTTATACAGGAGAAGAGAAGTGGAATGCAAAATTAAGTATGCAAGAGCTAAAAGAAGAAGCAAAATGGTATGAAGAAAAAGAAGAAATAAGTTTGGTAGATATTCACGCATATAGTAAAGAAGAACTATTAAAGGAAGATAATATATTATCAAAAGTAATGTTACTAGAAAAAAGTGAAAATTCAGTAGAGTTTGTAAAGAATGTAGAAGAAATATTAAAAGCAAGTAAAAATAAAAATTTAGAAAAAATAAAAGACATAATAAGATATAAAGCAGAGGGAATAATTGAGCAAGAACAGCTAGAAACAGTATTAAATAAAGCAAAGAAGGAGGAAAAAAGTATGACATTAGCAGAAAGGATACATGAAAATGAAAGAAGAGAAAGGCTAGAAATAAGAGTAAAGGCAATAGAAGAAGGAAAAATAGAAGGAAAAATAGAGAATAGAATAGAAACAATAAGAAAAATGATAAAGTTAAAATTAGATGATAAAATAATAAAAGCAGTGACAGGGACAAATCAAAAAGAATTAGAAAAAATGAAAAAAGAACTAAAACAAGCTAATTAAAAGATAAATTTTAAAAATAAGATTGTAAAAAATATAAATTATACAATCTTATTTTTTTATAAATTTTCAACCCACAATTTTAAACACAATTAAATTTTATAATTAAATTCAAATTTGCTTATAAAAATTTTCTGGAAATTTTACAAAAAAATTACAAAAAAACCTTGACATTTACGGAAATCCATTGTATACTAAATAAGCATGTAAACAAAGCGATGAAGTAGAATGTGGCTACATCTTAACAATGCGTAAGGTGGAGGGAACTTCTATGGAGTATGTCATGGCTTAGACCAGGCGGTAAGTTTTATAAAAAAATAAAAGCACTTATCCCAAGATTTTTAGATAGTAGGAATTTTCAAGCGATAGCGAAGAAAAGCTCCGTACTAGATAAACATGCGATTCTTAGAATCGTTTTTCATGCAATCATTGGGTTTTATATTGGTAAATAAAGAAACACCAGGGTGCGTTTTAAAACTTTCTGCTAGCAAAATATTTTAGGAAGGCGAGCATCAAAAAAATGACATCATTTATTCACAAGAAGGGAATGTATCTTATCCTTAGTGAAAATGACGTTAAGGAAAGATGCGTACCCTTACCGAAGAAAAAGGAGGAAAAACAAATGGCAACATCAAACAAAGTAGGAAGTGAGAAAATGAGAATAAGACTAAAAGCTTATGATGCTGAACTTCTAGAAAAGTCTGCTGAACAAATAGTAGAAACTGCTAAAAGAACAGGCTCAAAAGTTTCAGGACCTATTCCATTACCAACACAAAAAGAAATCGTTACAATCTTACGTTCTCCACACAAACACAAAGATTCAAGAGAGCAATTTGAAATGAGAACACATAAAAGATTAATTGACATTCTTTATCCAACACAAAAAACAGTTGATAGTTTAATGAAAATTGATTTACCAGCTGGTGTTGATATCGAAATCAAATTATAGTTTAAAAAACAAAATTAGCAATACTTAAATAAGCTAATTTACAAGCTAATATTAAATGAAACATATTAGCCAATATAAGTTAGGAGGAAATTTAAAATGAAAAAAGCAATTATAGGAAAGAAAATAGGAATGACTCAAATCTTTGATGAAACAGGAAAAGTTATTCCAGTTACTGTAATCGAAGTAGGACCATGCGTTGTAGCACAAGTTAAAACAGTTGAAACAGATGGATATGACGCAGTTCAATTAGGCTTCGGAGAAGTAAAAGAAAGTAAAGTAAACAAACCAGTTAAAGGACATTATGCAAAAGCAAGTGTTACACCAAAGAAACACTTAAGAGAATTTCGTGTAGATTCAATTGAAAGCTATAAAGTAGGAGATGAAATTAAAGCTGATACTTTTGTAGCTGGAGATAAAATTGATGTTCAAGGAACTTCAAAAGGAAAAGGTTTCCAAGGTGTTATCAAACGTCATGGTCAAAGTAGAGGACCAATGGGACATGGCTCTATGTATCACAGAAGACCAGGTTCAATGGGACCAACTTCAACACCAGGTAGAGTATTTAAAGGAAAGAAATTACCAGGACACATGGGAGTTCAAACCATTACAATCCAAAACTTAGACGTAGTACGTGTTGATATGGATAAAAACGTAATTTTAGTTAAAGGTAGTGTACCAGGAGTAAAAGGTGCTATCTTAAAAATAAAAACAAGTGTAAAAGCATAAGGAAGGAGGAAAAGTAAATGCCTAAAATAGACGTATATAGTATAGAAGGAAAGAAAGTAAAAGAAGTAGAGTTAAACGAAGCTATTTTTGGAATTGAACCAAACGAAGCTGTCGTACATAGCGTACTTGTAAACTTCTTAGCAAATCAAAGACAAGGTACACAAAGTACTAAGACAAGATCAGAAGTTAGCGGTGGTGGAAGAAAACCATGGAGACAAAAAGGAACAGGTAGAGCAAGACAAGGTTCTATTAGAGCACCACAATGGATTAAAGGTGGTATCGCTTTAGGACCAAAACCACGTTCATACAGCTACACTGTAAATAAAAAAGAAAAGAGACTTGCTATTAAATCAGTTCTAAGCTCAAAAGTATTAGAAAATGAATTAGTAGTAGTTGACAAATTAGATATGAAAGAAATTAAAACCAAAGAAATGGTTAAGATTTTAAATAACTTAAAAGTAGAAGGTAAAACATTAATGTTATTACCAGAAAAGAACGAAAACGTTCAAAAATCTGCAAGAAACATTGAAGGAGTAAAAACTACATTAGTAAATACTATCAACGTATATGACTTATTAAAATACAAAAATTTAGTAATTACTCTAGATACTGTTAAGAAATTAGAGGAGGTGTATGCATAATGAAACCAGAAGATATTATCATTGCACCTGTTATAACAGAAAAAAGTAATGATGGAATGCAAGAAGGAAAATACACTTTTGAAGTAAATAAAAAAGCAACAAAAGTTGATATTGCAAACGCAGTAGAAAAATTATTTGAAGTAAAAGTATTAAAAGTAAATACTGTTACTGTAAAAGGAAAAATGAAAAGAATGGGAAGATATGAAGGAAAAACTTCAGATTGGAAAAAAGCAATTGTAACAATTGATACTAATCCAGCTGAAAAAACATATCTTGCTAAAGGCGGAAAAGCTACAAAAATGACAAAGAAATACAAAGATTCAATTGATGAATTCATGGGTGCTTAGCCTAAACGAATGAAAATCAGCATCTTGCGTCGTTAAATTTAATAATTAAACCTTCAACGTACACACGTACGCCTCAGGTGTTAATTATTAAATTTGCCTAGCAATCTACTAATTTTGATTCGTTTGTCTAAAAATAGAGGAAGGTGAAAAATATGAGCGAAACAAGTGAAAAAAGAAAAGAATTCTTAAAAAGAAATAAAATTCCAGAAGATGGATTTATAGCAAAATATTGTTTACCACCAGAAAATCAAGAAGAAATATTTGACAAAGCATTAGAAAGATTTGTAAATGGAGAAGAAATTTTAAAAAGAAGAGAAGAAAGATAAATAAAGATTTTATCGAGAAATAACTCGGAAAAGAAAGAATATCTGCTAATGCGGGGCAGGAAAAATAACCGTAAATATTAAGAAAGTAAGAGGATTTAGCAAAAACGAGTATTGCTAGGAAAACGAGCAAGAAATCCGCAGGTGTACATTGGTACACCAAGAAATTTCGAAGCGAAGTTTGACAACGCAAGACGAAGTTTTTCATAAATCCGAAAGGAGAAACAAAATGGGAATGAAACACTTTAGACCAACAACCCCATCATTAAGAAACACAACAGTTTCTACATTTGACGAAATTACCAAAAAAACTCCTGAAAAATCTTTATTAACAGTAAAGAAAGAAAAAGCAGGAAGAAACTCTTATGGTAGAGTAACAGTTCGTCACCAAGGTGGAGGAAATAGACAAAAATATAGAGTAATTGATTTTAAAAGAAACAAAGATGATATGGAAGCAACTGTAGTAGGTATTGAATATGACCCAAACAGAAGTGCTAACATCGCTTTAATAAAATATGAAGATGGAACTTTAAGCTACATCTTAGCACCAGTAGGACTAACCGATGGTGACAAAGTAGTATCTGGACAAAAAGCAGATATTAAACCAGGAAATGCAATGCCAATTGAAGCAATTCCAGTAGGTACTATGATTCATAACATAGAATTAAATCCAGGCCAAGGTGGAAAAATGGTAAGAGCAGCTGGCCAAGAAGCACAATTAATGGCTAAAGAAGGAAAATATGCTCACGTAAGACTTCCATCTGGAGAAATGAGATTAGTTATGACAAGATGTAGAGCAACTATCGGAACTGTAGGAAACACAGATCATGAAAACGTAAAACTAGGTAAAGCAGGAAGAACAAGACATTTAGGAATTCGTCCAACAGTTAGAGGTTCTGTTATGAACCCAGTAGATCACCCTCATGGTGGTGGTGAAGGTAGAGCTCCAGTAGGACACGCAGGACCAATGACACCTTGGGGTAAACCAGCTCTAGGATACAAGACTAGAAAGAAAAATAAAAAATCTAACAAAATGATTGTTAAGAGAAGAAAATAAGGAGGGAAAATAAGATATGTCAAGATCAAGTAAAAAGACTCCATTTGTTGCTCCAGAACTATTAAAAAGAATTGAAGCAATGAACGAAACAGGAGCAAAAGAAGTATTAAAAACATGGTCAAGAGCTTCTACTATATACCCTCAAATGGTAGGACACACAATTGCTGTTCATGATGGTAGAAAACATGTGCCAGTTTATATTACAGAAGAAATGATAGGTCATAAATTAGGAGAATTCGCTCCAACAAGAACTTTTAAAGGTCATGCAGGAGAGAAAACAACAACAAAACAGTAAAAAAATAAAAATAAAAGTAAAAATAGGGCGAACACAAAAATACTGACATCACTTATTCATAAGAAGGGGACATATTTTGTCCCTAGAGGAATGACATAAGGGAAAGATGTGTCCCCTTACCGAGGAATGGAGGAAAATAACGTGGAAAAAGAAGAAATGCAAGAAGTTATTATTCCAGAAGCCGCAGCAACCCTTAAATATGCTAGAATTTCAAGTAGAAAAGTAAAAATCGTAATAGATTTAATTAGAGGAAAAAGTGTAGATGAAGCATTAGCAATTGTTAAATTTACACCAAAGGCTGCCTCTGAAATAGTAGAAAAATTATTAAAATCAGCTATTGCAAACGCTGAAAACAATCACCATATGGCACATGAAAAATTATACGTTGCAGAAGTATATGCAAACCAAGGTCCAACTCTAAAAAGAATTAGACCAGCTGCAAAAGGTTCTGCTGTTAGAATTCGTAAAAGAACAAGCCATATTACAATCGTATTAAGAGAAAGAGATTAAAGAAAGGAGCTTATATACAATGGGACAAAAAATGGATCCTCATGGATTAAGAGTTGGTGTTATAAAAGACTGGGATTCAAAATGGTATGCAAACAAAAAAGACTTTGCAAACTACCTAGTAGAAGACCACAAAATTCGTGAGTATGTAAAGAAAAAATTATATATTAGCGGAATTTCAAAAGTTGAAATTGAAAGAACTGCTAAATTTGTAAAAGTTAATGTTTACACAGCAAAACCAGGATTAGTAATTGGTAAAGGTGGAAACTTAGCTGAAACATTAAAAAATGAATTACAAAAAATGATAGGAAAAGAAGTAAACTTAAATATTGTTGAAGTAAAAGATGTAGATGTTAATGCACAATTAGTTGCAGAAAACATTGCAGGACAACTAGAAAGAAGAATTTCCTTCCGTAGAGCCATGAAACAATGTATGCAAAAAACAATGAAAGCAGGTGCTTTAGGAATTAAAACTTCAGTATCTGGAAGATTAGGTGGAGCAGATATGGCAAGAACAGAATTCTACAAAGAAGGAACCATACCACTTCAAACTTTAAGAGCTGATATTGACTATGGATTTGCAGAAGCAGATACAACATATGGAAAAATCGGTGTAAAAGTTTGGATTTATAAAGGAGAAATTCTTCCAGCTAAAAAGAAAGTGGAAGGAGGAGACAAATAATGCCATTAATGCCAAAAAGAACCAAATATAGAAAACAACAAAAAGGTAGAAATAGAGGAAAGGCAACAAGAGGAAATTATGTATCAGATGGTGAATATGGACTTCAAACATTAGAAGCAGGTTTAATTACAACAAACCAAATTGAATCTGCCCGTGTTGCTATGACTCGTTATATTAAAAGAGGTGGAAAGGTTTGGATAAAAATCTTCCCAGATAAACCAATAACAAAGAAACCAGCAGAAACTCGTATGGGTAAAGGTAAAGGAGCAGTAGAATATTGGGTAGCAGCTGTAAAACCAGGAAGAGTTATGTTTGAAATAGCAGGAGTACCTGAAGAAACAGCAAGAGAAGCACTAAGACTTGCTGGAAATAAGCTATCTGTTAAGTGTAAATTTGTTAAAAAAGAAACTGAAATAGGTGGTGAGAGTGATGAAGATTAATGAAATAAGAAAAATGTCTTCACCAGATCTAGAAAAAGAATTAGGAGAATTAAAATCTGAATTATTCAAACTAAGATTTAGCTTAGCAACAAACGGATTAGATAATCCTATGAAAATTAAAGAAGTGAAAAAAGACATTGCAAAAATCAATACTGTATTAACAGAAAGAAAATTAGAAGACAATAAATAAAGGAAAACATTGAAAGAAAGGAGATTTGAATATGGAAGAAAGAAATCTTCGTAAAACTTTTACAGGGATTGTAAAATCTAATAAGATGGACAAAACTGTAGTAGTAGCTGTAGAGACAAACGAGAAAAATAAAACTTACGGAAAAATTCAAAAAAGAACTTATACATTAAAAGCTCATGATGAAAACAATGAATGTGGAATCGGAGATAAAGTACAAGTCATGGAAACAAGACCTTTATCAAAAGATAAAAGATTCAGAGTTGTAAAAATAGTAGAAAAGGCTATTATAAAATAAAAAAATAGGGAATATTCAAACCATTTGAACACTTAATCACAAGGGTAGGTAACATACCTTAGCCCGTGTAGAAGTGACCAAAAGGTATAAATAATGTAAAAAGCTCGGCGTGGGACATATCTTATCCAAAAAGAAATGACCATAGGTAAAGATGTGTCACCGTTAGATAATTGAAACAAGATAGAGTAAAGGAGGAAAAGCGAAAATGGTACAACAACAATCCATATTAAAAGTAGCTGATAACACTGGTGCAAAAGAAATTATGTGCATTAGATGTTTAGGTGGATCTTATCGTAAATATGCTGGTGTTGGTGACGTAATCGTTGCTTCTGTTAAAACTGCAACACCTGGTGGAGTTGTAAAAAAAGGTGATGTTGTAAAAGCAGTAGTAGTAAGAACAAAGAAGCCAATTAGAAGAGCAGATGGATCCTATGTAAGATTTGATGAAAATGCAGCAGTTATTATAAGAGAAGATAAAAACCCAAGAGGAACTCGTATATTTGGCCCTGTTGCTAGAGAGTTAAGAGATAAAGATTATATGAAAATTTTATCTTTAGCTCCAGAAGTTCTTTAATCTGTTAGCAATAAATTATTAATAAATATTTGCACTTACAAGTTAAAGCATTAAAAATTAATATGCGAATTATTAAAAAAAGTTTCTTTAATAGAAGTTAAAATTCTAAAAAAAGAGGTGAAAAAAGAAAAATGAAAATAAAAAAAGGTGATAACGTTAAAGTTTTATCTGGAAATGATAAAGGTAAAACAGGAGAAGTATTAGAAGTAATACCAAAAACAGAGAAAATTATAGTAAAAGGTATAAATGTTAGAAAAAAACATGTAAAACCAAGAAAACAAGGTGAAGAAGGCGGTATTATACCAGTAGAATGCGCTATTCACGCAAGTAAAGTAAATGTAGTATGCCCAAAATGTGGAAAGGCTACAAAAATTGGTTATGAAATAGAAAAAGATCAAAAAGTACGTGTTTGTAAAAAATGCAACGCAAAAATTAAATAAGACTTGTGTCAAATGAAAGGAGGAAATACATAGATTATGGAAATATTAAAAGAACAATATCAAAAAGAAGTAATTCCAGCATTAATGAAAAAATTCAATTATAAATCAGTTATGGAAGTTCCAAAATTAGAAAAAATCGTAATCAATGTTGGATTAGGAGATATCAAAGACAATCCAAAGTCATTAGAAAACGCAATCAATGATATTAAACTTATAACTGGTCAAACACCAATTGTAACAAAAGCAAAGAAAGCAATTGCTGCTTTCAAAATAAGAGAAGGCGTTAATATGGGTTGCAAAGTTACATTAAGACAAGGAAAAATGTATGATTTTGCATACAAACTATTTAATGTAGCACTTCCAAGAGTAAGAGATTTTAGAGGAGTATCAAAAAATTCTTTTGATGGTAGAGGAAACTACTCTATGGGTGTAAAAGAACAATTAATCTTCCCTGAAATCGAATATGATAAAGTAGATAAAATTAGAGGTATGGATATTATATTTGTTACTACCGCTAAAACAGACGAAGAAGCAAGAGAATTACTAACATTATTAGGAATGCCATTCAAAAATTAAAATTAAATAGCAGGAGAATAGTAAAACATTTGAACACTCATTCACAAGGGAGAAAACATACCTTAGCCCAAGTGAAAGTGACAAAAATGTAAAATGAGTCCCCCTGTCAAATTAGTGAAAGGAGAAAATAGCTAATGGCTAAGAAATCTTTAAAAGTTAAGCAAGCAAGAGAGCAAAAATACAAAACAAGAGAATATAATAGATGCAAACTTTGCGGAAGACCACATGCTTATATTAGAAAATATGGAATTTGCCGTGTATGTTTTAGAGAATTAGCACATAAAGGTGAAATTCCTGGAGTTAAAAAAGCAAGTTGGTAGAATAAAGGAAAAAAGGAGGGAAATATTTAATATGAACACAACAGACCCAATAGCAGATATGCTAACAAGAATTAGAAACGCTAATAGTTCAAAACATAAAACTGTTGATGTTCCAGCTTCTAATATGAAAAAAGCAATTGCTAAAATTCTATTTGAAGAAGGATATATCAAATCATTTGAAGAAATAAAAGATGATGCACAAGGAATCATAAGAGTTACATTAAAATATGATGAAAAAGGTGCTAGAGTCATTGACGGAATAAAAAGAATTAGCAAACCAGGGCTAAGAGTATATGCATCAAAGGACGAATTACCACAAGTATTAAATGGACTAGGAATAGCCTTAATTTCTACTTCAAAAGGAATAAAAACAGATAAAGAAGCAAGAAATGAAGGATTAGGTGGAGAAGTACTAGCTTACGTATGGTAATATAAAATAAATAAAGGAGGAAAACCAGTCATGTCAAGAATAGGAAATAAACCTATTACCGTACCAGAAGGTGTAGAAGTAAAATTAGATGGAACACATTTAACGGTAAAAGGACCTAAAGGAACATTAGAAAGAGAAATCCACAAAAACATGAGTGTTGCAATTGAAGGAAATGTAATTCATGTTACAAGACCAGATGATGAAGCAGCAAATAGAAGTTTACACGGATTAACAAGAACTTTAATAGCAAACATGATAGAAGGTGTTCGTAATGAATATCAAAAAGAATTACAAATTGTTGGTGTTGGATATAGAGCACAAAAACAAGGAAAGAAATTAGTAATGAATTTAGGTTACTCTCACCCAGTAGAAATGGAAGAACCTGCAGGAATTACATTTGATGTTCCAAACCCAAATACAATTATAGTTAAAGGAATAGATAAAGAAGCAGTTGGTCAAACAGCAGCAGTAGTAAGAACAAAGAGACCACCAGAAGTATATCATGGTAAAGGTATTAAATATGCAGATGAGCATATTAGAAGAAAAGAAGGTAAAGCAGGTAAGAAGTAGAAACAAATGAAAAGCGGCATCTTGCGTTGTCAAGCTGCATAAAAATTTTTTCGATATACAAACTCGTATTATCTCAAAAATTTTTATTTGCTTTCCTAGCAATATACCACTTTTGCTTTGTTTCATAATAACTTATAAACTATCTAAATTACTAATGCTGTTACATTAGTAGAAAGGAGAAAAATATGATTACTAAAGTAAATCGTAAATTAGAAAGAACTAGAAGACATATTAGAGTTCGCAGAAAAATCAGTGGAACTGCTGAACGTCCAAGACTATGTGTTTATAGAAGCAATAAAAATCTTTTTGTTCAAGTCATTGATGACGTTAAAGGAGTAACTTTAGCACAAGCTTCTACATTAGATAAAGAAGTAAAAAATAAACATGCCAATAAAGAAGCTGCAAAAGAAGTAGGTACTTTAATAGCAAAAAGAGCATTAGATAAAAATATCAAATCTGTTGTATATGACAGAGGAGGATATATTTATCACGGAGTTGTAAAAGAATTAGCAGATGCTGCAAGAGAAGCAGGATTAAAGTT
The DNA here is from genome assembly GCA_947599825.1 of uncultured Clostridia bacterium. GTDB lineage: Bacteria > Bacillota > Clostridia > TANB77 > CAG-508 > UMGS1663. The sequence continues at coordinate 47,164 of CANQFS010000002.1, read as the reverse complement.
TTAAATTAAAAAGAAAAAAGAATAAGGAGAACATTAAATTACTGCATCACTTATTCATAATAGGAAACAAATCTTGTTACTAAGGAAAGTGACGTAAAAGTAAAGATGTGTTCCCTTACCTTAAGAAAAAAGGAGGGAAAAATACAGTGCACGAAGAAAATACACCAGAATTAAAAGAAAAAGTTGTTGCAATCAATAGAGTTGCAAAAGTTGTAAAAGGTGGTAGAACTTTCCGCTTTAGTGCAGTCGTTGTTGTAGGAGACGAAGCAGGACATGTAGGAGTAGGAAATGGAAAAGCAGCAGAAGTTCCAGATGCTATCAAGAAAGCAATTCAAGAAGCAAAGAAGAACTTAATAGAAGTTCCAATTGTAGGAACAACAATACCACACGAATATATTGGAAAATTTGGTAGCGCAAACGTTATGCTAAAACCAGCAGCAGAAGGTACTGGAATCATAGCAGGAGGAAGCGTAAGACCAGTTATTGAACTTGCAGGATACAGAGATATCCGTACAAAGGTATTAGGAACAAATAACCCAAGAAACGTAGTATATGCTACAATCGAAGGATTAAAGAAAATGCAAACAATCGAACAAGTAGCAGCAAAAAGAGGAAAGAAAGTAGAAGAAATTTTATAGAAAATATTGAAAATAATATCTAGAATATTAAAAAAATATTTAGAATATTAAAAATGATATTTAGAATATTAAAAATAATATTTAGAATATTTAAAATATTATTTTTAATAGAAAATCTTTCAATCTTGTACATTTCTTTTTAGCAAAGAGAAAAAGAAATGTATATTAATGAAAAAGTCAGAATTAAGAATAGATAAGATGAAACTTTCATTCTGATACTGTATAAAAGGGAAAAATCCCACAAATAAAAAGAGGAGGTGTAATCCTAAAATGAAATTAGACGAATTAAAACCAGCACAAAAAACAGAAACAAAGAAAAGAGTTGGACGTGGAATCGGTTCTGGTCTAGGAAAAACATCAGGAAGAGGACATAAAGGACAAAAAGCAAGATCTGGTGGAGGAGTTAGACGTGGATTCGAAGGAGGTCAAACACCATTATATAGAAGATTACCAAAAAGAGGATTTACAAATATTCATGCAAAAAATTACACAGAAGTAACTTTAACAATGCTTAACAAATCAAGCAAAGACGAAGTAACTGCGCAAAGTTTAATTGCAGATGGAATTATATCTAAAGCAAACGATGGTATCGTTGTAATTGCAACTGGTACATTAGAAAAGAAATTAACTGTTAAAGCTGTTCGATTCACTAAAGGCGCTAAAGAGAAAATAGAAGCTTTAGGTGGAAAGACAGAGGTGATTTAGTTGTTTCAAACAATAAAAAATGCGTTAAAAACGCCAGATGTTAGAAAAAGATTATTATATACCCTAATTCTAATCGTTGTATTTAGATTAGGTTGTTACATTACTGTTCCAGGGGTAAATAACTTTGCACTTGCAGAAGCATTTAATAATCAAGGAATGGCATCATTAATAGATTTAATCTCAGGAGGAGCTTTTTCTCGTTTATCTATTTTTGCAATGTCAATTAGCCCATACATTACAGCATCTATTGTTATTCAATTATTAGCAATGGTTATCCCTGCATTAGAAAGATTAACCAAAGAAGGTGGAGAAGAAGGAAGAGAAAAAATCAATCGTTATACAAAATTAGTAACGGTTATCCTTGCTTTAATCGAAGGATTAGGAATTTACCTATCTTATCGTTCTTCTGGAATCTTTATGGATACAGGCTTCTTAACAGGAGCAACTGTCGTTATTTCATTAATGGCAGGAACAGCACTTTTAATGTGGCTTGGAGACCAAATAACAAGCAAAGGAATTGGAAATGGAATTTCTATGATTATCTTTGTTGGTATTATAGCAGGTCTTCCATCAGGATTAACAACAATTTGGGATTTAATATTTGGAACAGGAATATTCTCAACAACAGGACTACTAATTGGACTAGGAATTATTATAGGAGCAATTATTTTAGTTGCAGGAGTTGTATTTGTACAACAAGCAGAACGTAGAGTCCCAGTACAATATTCAAAAAGAGTAGTAGGAAGAAAAATGGTAGGAGCACAAAATACGAACATTCCATTAAAACTTGCTATGGCAGGTGTAATGCCAGTTATTTTTGCTTCATCATTTATGACATTCCCAGCCATGATAATTCAAATGTTTGTACCAAACATTGCAAGCGAAACAGGGTTCTGGAGTGTAATTTATAAATTCTCTATTGCAACATCAACATCAAATGTTCCAGTAGGATACTCAATTGCAAACGCAATAGTATACTTACTACTAATTTTAGGCTTCACATATTTTTATACTTATGCTACTTTCAACCCAGCAGAAGTATCAAACAATATTAAGAAAAATGGTGGATTTATACCAGGAATTAGAGCAGGAAAGCCAACAACAGACTATTTAAGCTCTATTATCTCAAAAATTACACTATTTGGAGGTTTATTCTTAGCAGTAATTGCGATTATTCCAATGCTACTTAGATTTACCAACTTAAATATTGCCTTTGGTGGAACATCAATCTTAATTGTAGTAGGTGTTGCCTTAGAAACAGTACAACAATTAGAATCTCAACTTGTAATGAGACATTACAAAGGATTCTTAGAATAGTTTTGAAAAATAAGCATCGCATTGCGTTGTCAAGCGTCGGTCAAATAATCCTTTGGCTACAGCACGTACGCCTCCGGTTATTTGCCTAGCTTTCCTAGCACTGCTTGCTTCTTTTTAAAACTAGATTGTGAATTAAAAATTGAAAAATAGAAAAATAGATGCAAAATAAAAGCATCTATTTTTTTATAAAAAATAGTATACTTGTATGCTAAAAAATGGTATAATAGTAAAGTAAAAGCAAAAGAGAAGGGAGTAAGTAGCAAATGTATATTGTCATGTTAGGCAAACCAGGTTCAGGAAAAGGAACCGTAGGAAAAATGTTATCTGAATCATTAGGAATTACGCATTTATCCAGTGGAGAACTATTTCGAAGTTATATAAAAAAAGCAGGAGAAATAGGAAAACAAATTGAATCTTATGTATCAAAAGGAAATTTAGTACCAGATGATTTAGCAATAAAACTTGTAGAACAAAGATTGCAAGAGCCAGATTGTAAAAATGGTGTCATATTAGATGGCTTTCCAAGAACCATCGTGCAAGCAGAAGCATTTGATACTTTTTTAAAAAAGCAAGGAAAGAAAATAGACATAGCAGTAGAATTAGAACTATCTGACGAAGATATTATAGATAGAATTGTGAAAAGAAGAGTATGCTCAAACATAAATTGTAGAGAAGTCTATAATTTAGAATTCAAAAAGCCAAAACAAGAAGGAATCTGCGATATTTGCCAAAGTAAATTAGTACAAAGAGAAGATGATAACATAGAAACAGTAAAGCAAAGATTAAAAACATATCACGAAACATCTGCCCAATTAGTCAATTATTACAAAGCACAAGACTTATTATATGCTGTAAAACTAAATTTGCACTCAGGCAAAACCTCAGAAGACGTAGCAAAAGAAGTAAAAGAATATTTGATGGACAATTAGGACAGGGACAATTTGGGACAGTCCCCAATTGCGACAAATGGGACAATTTGGGACACCCCTTTGAAGAAAGGAAGAAAAAATGGTAACAATTAAATCGAAACAAGAAATAGAAAAAATGAGAGAAGCATGTAAAATAGCAGCATTAGCGCAAAAAGCAGTAGAAGAAGCAATTAAGCCAGGAGTGTCTACGTGGGAGTTAGATAAAATTGCAGAAAATACAATGAGAAAATATGGAGCAATTCCTGCGGAAAAAGGCTATCCAAGTGGACAAAAAGGAGTGCCAAACTTTCCAGGTGCTATTTGTGCATCTGTTAATGATGAGGTTATTCACGGAATTCCATCAAAAAGAGTTATTTTAAAAGAAGGAGACATTATTAGCATTGACTTGGTAGCTTATAAAGATGGGTTTAATGGAGATTGTGCTAGAACCTATAGTGTAGGAAATATAGATAAAAAATCACAAAAACTAATTGAAGTAACAAAACAAGCTTTTTTTGAAGGAATAAAATATGCTAAAAAAGGCAATCGTATTGGAGATGTTTCTCATGCAATTGGAGAATTTGTAGAAAAAAATGGTTTTAATGTTGTAAAAGAATTTCAAGGACATGGAATTGGAAGACAAATGCATGAAGATCCAGGAATTCCAAACTATGGAAGAGCAGGAAGAGGAATTCGATTAGAGCCAGGTATGACACTTGCTGTAGAACCTATGGTAATGGCAGGCTCTGATGAAATTTTAGTACTAGATGATGGGTGGACTATTGTAACAGAAGATGAAGAAAAAGCAGCTCATTATGAAAATACAATTTTAATTACAGAAAATGAGCCAGAAATCTTGACAAAAATATAAAAATATTATATACTATAGTAGTTATTATGGATACAATTGCAAAATTGTATCTTAAAACGCGTAAAAACATAGAAAAATCAAGGAATTTTGAAAACAATTATAAGCAAACTTATAAACAAAATTATAAAAAAATAATTATGAGCAATAATTATAAACAAAATTATAAAAAAATAATTATGAGCAATAATTATAAACAAAATTATAAAAAAATAATTATGAGCAATAATCATAAACAAAATCATGAGCAATAATTATAAAAAATAATTATTAGCAAAATTATGAACAATAATTTTTTCAAAATGTTTTGTAACTTGAAAGGAATGAATATACAATGTCAAAAGAAGATGTAATCGAGGTAGAAGGTACTGTTGTAGAAACATTACCAAATACAAATTTTAAAGTAGAACTTGAAAATGGACATCAAATATTGGCTCACATTTCTGGAAAATTAAGAATGAACTACATTAAAATTCTACCAGGAGACAAGGTAAAAGTAGAACTTTCTCCTTACGACTTAACAAGAGGTCGTATTACTTGGAGAGCAAAATAAAAGTAAAAATTATATACTACGGTTTTATTATGAGGTGCGACGTGAGATGTGTAAATTTCATTTAGCCTGTTATCTTATACATCTGACCTCACACATCATAATGTAGTACATAAAAATATAAGATAAAAAAATTACAGGGGGTGTGTTTAGAATGAAAGTAAGACCATCAGTAAAGAAAATTTGCGAAAAATGTAAAATCATCAAAAGAAAAGGTGTTATTAGGGTTATTTGTGAAAATCCAAAACACAAACAAAGACAAGGGTAGAGTTACATACCAAAAAAAGATATTAACACAAGTTTGGAAGCGGCTGTAGTTTCAAAAGAAACTATGAATCAAATTTGTGTTTATATACATGTTTAAAAGAAAAGTAGAAAGGCTGGTTCCTTTATCCAGCGCATTTCACCTTTCAAGCTTTTTATTTAAACAAACCATAAAACAAAATAAAAAATAAAATTTGGAGGTGCTAAAAAAATATGGCTCGTATAGCAGGAGTAGATTTACCTAGAGAAAAGAGAGTAGAAATCGGACTTACATATATTTATGGTGTAGGACTATCAACTTCTCAAAAAATATTAAAAGAAGCTGGAGTAAATCCAGATACAAGAGTAAAAGACTTAACAGCAGAGCAAGAACAAGCAATCAGAAAAGCAATGGACGGAATGGTATTAGAAGGAGACTTAAGAAGAGAAGTTGCTTTAAACATTAAAAGACTTACTGAAATCGGGTGCTACAGAGGAATTAGACATAGAAGAGGTCTTCCAGTAAGAGGACAAAGAACAAAAACAAATGCTCGTACAAGAAAAGGACCAAGAAAATTAGTAAGTAAAAGCAAAAAATAAAAAATAGTATTAGAAAAAGGGATAAGCCTTAAATACTATAATAACACAATAGTTAAGGAGGTAAAATTAAATGGCAAAGCCTGTAACAAAAAGAACAACAACTAGAAGAAGAGATAGAAAAAATATCGAAAAAGGAATGGCACACATTCATTCTAGTTTCAATAATACAATCGTTACAATTACAGATGTTCAAGGAAATGCACTTTCTTGGGCAAGTGCCGGAGAATTAGGATTCAAAGGTTCAAGAAAAAGTACACCATTTGCAGCAGGAGAAGCTGCAGAAACAGCTGCAAAAGCAGCAATGGAACATGGTTTAAAATCAGTAGAAGTATTTGTAAAAGGACCTGGTTCAGGACGTGAAGCAGCTATCCGTTCATTACAAGCAGCTGGTTTAGAAATTAGTAGCATTAAAGATGTTACTCCAATTCCACATAACGGTTGTAGACCACCAAAAAGAAGAAGAGTTTAAAATATATAAAGAGGAAAGCATTTTGAAATCTGGCATAAACCTGTTGGTAATGGCAGAAAAATGAGTTTCCTACAATAAAAAAAGGAGGAAATAGAACATGGCAAGATACAAAGATGAACAATGCCGTATTTGCCGTAGAGAAGGACAAAAGTTATTCTTAAAAGGTTCAAGATGTTATACAGACAAATGCAGTATTTCAAGAAGAAACTATGCACCAGGACAAAATGGACAAAAAAAGAAGAAACTTTCTGAATATGGTACTCAATTAAGAGAAAAACAAAAAACAAAAGCATTTTATGGAGTTAGCGAAAAACAATTTAGAAGATATTTTGATATGGCTTCTAAAACAAAAGGAAAAACTGGTGAAGTTTTACTACAAATCCTAGAAAGTAGATTAGATAACGTAGTTTACAGATTAGGTTATGGAAGCTCAAGAGCACAAGCAAGAATGATGATAACACACGGAGCTTTTGAAGTAAACGGACAAAAAGTAGATATTCCATCTTACTTAGTAAAAGCAGGAGATGTTGTTACAGTAAGAGAAATAAGAAAAGACAATGGAGCAATCAAGCTTAACGTAGAAGAAAACGGAGCAAGACCTGTTCCAGAATGGTTAGAAAAAGACGTAGAAAAATTAAGTGGTAAAGTCGTAAGATTAGCAGCAAGAGAAGAAATAGACCTACCAGTAGAAGAACATTTAATAGTAGAGCTTTACTCTAAATAATAATTAGAAGTTAGTAATTAGAATTTAGAAAAATCAGTCGTAAAAACTTCTAAAAAAGAAAATAAGAAGTAAGAAGAAAAAGGAAAAAGGATTAAAATATAGAAAAATTTAGTCCCAAGCCTCTAACTTCTAAAAAATAGGAGGTAAAAATGATAGAATTTGAAAGGCCAAATATTAAATGCTTAGAAATTGATAATGAAGCAAATTATGCAAAATTTGTTTGTGAACCATTAGAACGTGGTTATGGAGTAACAATAGGAAACTCATTAAGAAGAATCCTTTTATCTTCATTACCAGGTGCTGCAATCACAAGTGTAAAAATTGAAGGTGTTGTGCATGAATTCTCTACAATTCCTAACGTAGTAGAAGATGTACCAGAAATCATAGTAAATTTAAAAATGGTTAGACTAAAACTTCATGAAAATGAAGAAAAAATAATTCGTATTAACGTGCAAGGAGAAGGAGAAGTAAAAGCAGGAGATATCATTACAGATAGCTCTGTAGAAGTACTAAATCCAGATTTACATATAGCTACCTTATCAGAAGGAGCAAATCTTCAAATGGAAATGACAGTAGATATGGGCAGAGGTTATAACTCAGCAGAGAAAAATAAAAAAGAAAATCAACCTCTAGGAGTATTACCAATTGACTCTATCTACACACCAGTAAAGAAAGTAAATTATGCAGTAGAAAATACGAGAGTTGGTCAAAATATAGACTATGACAAATTAACCATTGAATTATGGACAGATGGAAGTTTAGCACCTTATGAAGCATTAAGCTTGGCTGCTAAAGTAATGACAAGTCATTTAGAATTATTCATTGATTTATCAGAAACTGCTAAAAATACGCAAGTAATGATAGAAAAAGAAGAAAATAAGAAAGAGAAAGTTCTAGAAATGTCAATTGAAGACTTAGAATTATCTGTAAGATCATTCAATTGCTTAAAAAGAGCTGGAATTTCAACAGTAGAAGATATTACTAATATGACAGAGTCTGAAATGATGAAAGTAAGAAACTTAGGTAAAAAATCATTAGATGAAGTAACCTTCAAACTACATTCATTAGGATTAGATTTTGCCAAAGAAGAAGAGTAAAAGAAATAATAATTATTAAAAGATAGGGAGACACTTAAAAACTAAGATGAGAAAAAGATGTGTTCCTTACCGAGGAAAAGGAGGAGAATAAAGTGGCAATCAACAGAAAATTAGGTAGAACAACTGATATCCGTAAAGCAATGCTAAAAAGTGGATTAACAGACTTAATTTTACATGAAAAAATTGAAACCACAGAAGCAAGAGCCAAAGAATTAAAAGCAATGGCTGATAGCATTATTTCCTTAGCAATTAAAGAAAAAGATAACTTTGAAACAGTAGATGTAAAAGTTGTAAAAGCAAAATTAGATAGCAAAGGAAATAAAGAAACAGAATTAGTAAAAAGTAAAAATGGCAAAGAATATCTAAGAGTCGTAAAAGAAGAAAAAGTAGAAAAAAGACAAAAAGATATGCCAACAAGATTAAATGCAAGAAGAAAAATGATGAGAATGCTTAATAAAGTAAAAGACGAAAAGGGAAATAACATTGACTTACCTGCAAAACTATTCAATGAAATTGCTCCAAAATACGAAGGCCGTGTAGGTGGATACACACGTATTGTAAAAGTAGGACAAAGAAGAGGAGACGCAGCAGAAGTAGTTATTTTACAATTAGTTTAATTTATTAATTTGGTGTTAAAAAATTGTAGTAAAAGGATAAAAGGTCAAAAAAGTAAAAATGGTCAACCTTTTAAACTACATATAAGAAATAAGAAGCCTGTTAAAAAACAAGGCTTTTTATTTTTGCACCTTTTTTTGAAACGGAGCAAAAACAGTAAAATGTTACAATTTTATAATAAATAGATAGTAAATATTAACAAAACAATCTACACAAAATATAATTAAAATAGTAAAAACTTATATACATAATCTATATAAAATATTATTTTTAGAAAATTATGTAAAAAAGTTATTACCATAAAATAGGCAATTTATTGAGTTTAAAAAAATTCAAAGCTATAATAAAATAAAAAAGGAGTTAGAAACAAATGAAAAAACAAGAAATGAAATTTATAGGAATTCTAATATTAATAGGAGTAATAACAATAGCTATTATTTATTTTTGCACAAAACCAAAGAAAGAAGAAAACAATATAGAAAAACCAGTAACACAAAACGAAAAAGTAGAAGAGTATGTTCAAGTATTAGAAGACGGAACAAAATATAATACAAGTACAAAATTAAAAGAACCAAAAATAGTAGAAGGATTAGAAATAAGCAATATTCAATTAACATATAAAAATGGACAATCAGTAGTACTAGCAGATGTAGTAAATACAAAAAATGAAAAGAGCAAACTAATTGCAGTAGAACTAATTTTACTAGATAAAGATGGAAATGAAATAGAAAAAACACAAGGATTAATAGAACCATTAAATGCAGGAGCAAAAACACAATTAAATATGGGACTAAGTAAAGATTGTGCAAATGCTTATAATTTTACAATAGTAAAAAAATAAACTAATAAAAATTATAGTTAATGGAGGAAAAAACAAATGAAAGAAAAAGGAATCACTTTAATATCATTAGTAATAACAATTATTATATTAATTATACTATCAGGGGTGACTTTGCAAGTAACAATAGGAAAAAACGGCTTAATAACAAGAGCACAAAAACAAAAAGAAGAACAGGAAATAATAATCATAACAGAAGAATTAGAAATAAGGAAAGCAACTGTAGCAGTTGAGAATAACGGAAAAGTAACAATTGAAGACTACTTAGAATATTTACAAGGTAATGGAAAGTTACAAAATAATGAAATTACAAGTGTAGAAGAGGAAAATGAAGAAAATACATATATAATAGTAGATGATAAATACACATATTTATTGCAAGAAGAAAAAAATGGAAACTTATTAATAATATATGAAGGAAAAGCAGGAAAGCTAAAACCAAGAATTGTAAACCTAACAGTAACAAATACAACCAATAGTATAAGCGTAACAGTAGAAGCAAAAAGAGCGAAAGAATATACCTTCTACATAAAAGATACAATAAGCGGAGACTATGGAAATGCCCAAAAAACAAATGAAACTGGAGAATATAAATTTGAAAATTTAAATCAAAATGCAGAGTATTATATAAAAGTAGAAGTAAAAAATGAAAATGGAACAGTAGAAACAGAAGTAACAAGAAAAACTGAACAAGTAACAACAGCAGAAACAGGAAACTTAATCATAGCAGCACCAACATGGAATGCAAGTTCACATACAGCAAGTACAACTATTAGTAAAGCTGAGCAAATAGATAGCAATTTAAAGATTCAATACCAAGTAGTAACAGATGTTAGCAATATAAAAGAAAGTGACTGGAACACAGGTACAAAAGTGGAAAATTTAAACCATAATGATTATGTATGTGCACGTTTATGGGACGGAAAAAATGGAGGAAAATATACAAGTAGAAAAGTAACAGATAATGTAAATCCAAGTGTAAGTTTAACAATAGGTAATATTACTAATAAACAAGTTACTATTACAGCCAATGCACAAGATAATGAATCAGGAATTGTAAGTTATGAGTTCTACATTGAAGGACAAAAATATGATAATTCAAATAATAGTAACAGTATTACAGTAGGAACCACTTTTGGAGCAAAAGACTGCTATGTTATTGTAAAAGATAAAGCAGGAAACTCAGCAACGTCAACTACAGGAATCATAGAAGACTATGAAATAAAAACAAAAGAAGAATTTGAAAAATTCAGAGACAGTGTTAATGAAGGTACAACATATCAAGGAAAAACAATTACACAAACAGCTGTTATTGATTTACAAGGAAATGAACAAAATCAATGGGTTCCAATAGGTACAAAAGAAAATCAATTTAAAGGAAACTTTAATGGTTGGCATAATGCTATCCAAAATATTTATATCAATAATAAAAATTTAGATGGGGTTGGATTATTTGGTTGGGTTTCTGATGCAACTATACAAAACATAGATTTAGGTACAAATACAATAATAGCTAATGATTACGTGGGAGGAATAGTAGGAGTTTGTAAAAATAGTAACATTATAAGCTGTAACAATTATAGTTCTACTATTACTGGAAATAGTTATGTAGGGGGAATTATTGGAATTAGTGAGAACTCAAATATAATTACTAGATGTATCAATAATGGAACAATAACAGGATATATATATGTTGGTGGACTTGTTGGTGCAAATCAACAAAATGGAACTATAAAAGAAAGTGTTAATTCAGGAAGTATAAGCAGTGTAAATAATGGTAGTCAAGTAGGAGGTATTGCAGGAGTACAGTTGGAAGCTAATACTATTAATTCTTTCAATGCAGGAATAATTAAGGGAGGAGATTATGCAGGAGGAATAATTGGTAATAATATAAGAGGAAAAATTGAAAGTTGTTATAACACAAAAGATATAATAGGAAATAACTGGGTAGGAGGTCTAACTGGTTCAAATTCTGGTAGTTTGATGAGCTCTTATACTTTAGGCAATATTACAGGAAACCTTTATGTAGGAACCATATTAGGAGAGAATGTAGCATCATCATCAGTTAATTATTGTTACACACTTTCTACTGCAACACCACTTAATATGTTATGTGGGATACACGATGAAGCTGTTGAAAATTCGGAAGCAAAGTCAGCAGAAGACATGAAAAAAGCTGAATTTGTAAAACTATTAAATACAAAAAAAAATGCATGGAAAATAGAATCAACAAAAAATTCAGGCTATCCAATTTTAAATTGGCAATAAAAAATAGGGAATATTATCATTAATGTGATAATATTCTCTATTTTGCGTTAATAATATAATTCAAATATTTTATAAAAAATTAAAAAAACTATTGACAAAACAAAAATCTGTTTGTATAATACATTCATACAAACATTATTTCGTATATGGAGGTTTTTTATGATTAGTACAATACAAATTAAAAACATAGGAATTATTGATGATTTAAGCATCAATTTAGAAAATGGCTTTAATGTTCTAACAGGCGAAACAGGAGCAGGTAAAACGTTAATTATTGATTCACTAGGCATCATTTGTGGCAATCGCTTTTCTAAAGAAATGATTCGCAGTGGTGAAGAATGTTCATATGTAGAAGCTTGCATTTATTTACCAGAAAATGAAAATGCAATTGATGGAAATATTATTGTATCAAGGGAAATTTATCAAAATGGGAGAAACTCTTGTAAAATCAATGGAAGATTAGTAACTGTCAATGAATTAAAAGAATTTATGAAACAAGTTATAGATATACATGGTCAAAACGAAAACCAAACTTTATTAGATAGTAACTCTCATATTGGTTATTTAGATAGTTTCCTTGGAACAGAAATCATAAAAATAAAACAAGAATATCGTAAGTTATACGAAAAAAATGAGCAGTTAAAAAAAGAACTAAAAGAAAACTATGGAGATGAAAAAGAAAAACAAAGAAAGTTAGACTTATTACAATATCAAATTAGAGAAATACAAACAGCAAATCTAAAAATAGGAGAGGAAGAATCATTAGAAGAACAACGTAAAATAATGCTAAATGCAGAAAAAATAGAAGATAGCTTAAATATAGCAGATGAAGCATTAGGCGAAAATGCAATAGATAGCATTAGTGAAGCCATAAGAGCATTAGAAAAAATTGAAGATATTGATAAAAATTATCAAGAAAAACTAACAGAACTTAAAAATATATATTACGAAGTACAAGAAATTGCAAGAGATATCAACAATTTAAAAGGAAATACAGAATTTGAAGAAGTAGAACGAAAAGAGATAGAAACTAGATTAGATACTATTTATTCTTTAAAAAGGAAATATGGAAATAGTATAGAAGAAATTTTACAATATGAAAACGAAATAGAAATGCAAGTAAAACAAATAGAAAATAGTGAAGAAGAAAACCAAAGAAGATTACAAGAACAAGAAAAAAATGAGAAGCAAATGAATATTTTAGCAAAGCAAATGAGTGATTTAAGAAAAAAAGCAGCAGAAAAACTAACACAAAGTATTAATCAAGAATTAGCTGATTTAGAAATGAAGCAAGCCAAATGCCATATTGTAGTTAGCAAAAGAGAAGAATTTAATAAAAATGGATTAGACAACATAGAATTTCTTATCTCTACAAATATTGGAGAAGAAGAAAAACCACTAAACAAAATTGCTTCAGGTGGAGAAATGTCAAGAATAATGCTAGCGATAAAATCTGTTTTAAGTGAAGTAGATAGAATTCCTACTCTTATTTTTGATGAAATAGATACCGGAATTAGTGGACATGCCGCCAAAGCAGTAAGTAAAAAAATGAAGAAAATAGCACAAAACCATCAAATTTTATGTATTACACACTTAGCTAATATTGCGGCACAAGGAGAACACAATTTTTACATAAGTAAAGTAGTAGAAGAAAATAAAACAAAAACAAAGGTAGAAAAATTAAATGAAGAAAAAACACTTAAAGAAATTGCAAGAATTGCTAGTGGAGATATTAATGATATATCAATAGAACATGCAAAGCAATTGAGAGCATCATAACATAATTTACATATATATGCTAAATAAATAAAAATTTTTAGAAATAATATTATAAAATATGTAAAAATATGGTAAAAAAACATAAAAAATATGCAAAAAACGCTTGCAAAATAAAATAATAAGTGTTATAATAGAAAAGTCGTTGTTAAATAAATATTTCCATAATATGGAGATATGCATCTAAAGGAGGAAACATGTTAGAAACAGATAGTCGGTATTATAATCTAAAGGAAAAAATCATTTTTTCATTTGTATTATTTACGGTAATGGTAATCTATTTTGGGTTAAAAATGAAAACCATAGAAGGGTTAGCATATTTAACCATAAAAACACGGAATATAGGAGAAATAACCTATCAAGTTCCGAAATCAAAAGAATTAGCCAAATTATCTTGTTCAAATCTAAAACTAAGGAATATAGGAAAATTAACCTATCAAGCTCCAGAATCGGAAGAATCAAAAGACTTTTCTATTTCAAGTCTAAAACCAAAAAATATAGGAGAATTAATTTATCAAGTTCCAAAAACAAAAGGAACAGTAGATTTTTCTTATTCAATTCTAAAATCTAGTGACATAGAAGAGTTAGCTTATCAGGTTTCAAAAACATCAGAAAATCTAAATTATTCAACTCTAGATCAATTAATATTTTCAAATTCAAAAATAAAGAATATAAAAGATTTTAGAATAGATATAAAACAAACGGTAAACATTCTCAAAAAAGACTTATTAAAAACACAAATGGATATGAACAAATATAACCGAAAAGTACAAGATGATTTTTTCTTAGAACTACAATTTGCAAGCACAGGTACAAAACAAGAAGACCAACAATTAAGTGAACGATTTGCACGACCACAATTGATTTGCAATTGTGTAGAAAATGACGAAAAAAAACCAGGTGAATATTTTTTAGAATCACAAATAGCAATGGAATATACAGAAGAAGATGTAAATCTTTTAGCTAAGATTATATATGCAGAAGCTGGAATATGTGACAAAATGGAAAAATATCGAGTTGGTAATGTTGTGTTAAATCGTGTTAATGATGAAACAAATCAATTTAAAAATTCAATTGAAGGAGTAATATATCAAGATGGACAATTTACTTCTGTAGGAGGGAAAAATTGGAACAATGGTCCAACAGAAGAAGAAATCGGTATAGCAATAGAATTGCTAGAAGGAAAAAGAGTTTTTCCAGAAAATGTTGTATGGTTTTCGAAAAAATGTAATTATGGTCAATTATATTACACATCTGAATGGCATGAATTCTCAGCTTGGGAATTAAGTGAAGAATCTTAAAATAAATTCTTAAAATCAAATGAAATTCTCAATTTCTACATCAAAAAAATAGTAGAAAAGAAACTGTTATATAAATAGGCAGACTATTTATATAACAGTTTTTTTATATAGTAGGAAAGTTCTCCTTGAAGGAGGACTTTCCGCAGACGATAAATATGGCGAGCCTTAGATTTTCTTAAAATTTCCATTTGTTAGAAAATCTTAGGCTCGCTTTTTTTTAGCTTAATTATTGTAAGAAAAATAGAATTCATAAAAAGCTTAGTAGGAGTAGATTAACCACATTTGCAATGTTATGTAAAATATGGTATAATAAAAGAAGTAACCGGTAAAAGAAGTATAAATACCATACATATGGTTTAGAAAAGGAGAAAAAATGAATATAACAG
The DNA here is from genome assembly GCA_947599825.1 of uncultured Clostridia bacterium. Taxonomy (GTDB): domain Bacteria; phylum Bacillota; class Clostridia; order TANB77; family CAG-508; genus UMGS1663. The sequence continues at coordinate 31,861 of CANQFS010000002.1, read as the reverse complement.
CAATAAGAAGAGAGCAAAATGCATTTTTTAAAGAACTTATGCTTCAGTGGGTAAAAGAATTATTAACAATATATTTAGCCATTATTGGAATTATATCGTTAATAGTACTAATATATGGAGAAATCAGTATCCATAATTTAGAAGAAAAGTATCCACAAGTAGACCTTCCTCTTTATCAAGAACCACAATTATCTATAAGAGAAATGTTTAACAACTATATTGATTCCTTGGAAGTTCCTGAAGAATTACTTGTTAGAGAACAAGCAAGAGTAGTAGAGGAAAAAGAACAAGTAGAATCGTTAAACATCGAAAAAGAATTGCCTTATGGAATCAATGTTGATGGAATTACTCCAGAAGTAGGAACATTCAATATTTCATCTTATTGTCCTTGTGAGAAATGTTGCAATAAAACAGATGGAATTACAGCATCTGGTAAAAAAGCAACAGAATGGTGTACTATTGCTGCTGGTAAGAAATACGAATTAGGAACTATTATTTACATACCAGACTTAGCAGATATGCCAAATGAAGGGTGGTTCATAGTAGAAGACCGAGGTGGTGCAATTTCAGATGAAAAATTAGATGTCTACATGTCTACTCATGAAAAAGCATTAGAGTTTGGCCGGAAATATTTAGAATGCTATGTTTACGAAAAAGAAGAGTAAAAAGCAAGGAGAAAGCAAATGCAATTTCCTTGCTTTCTCCTTTTACTACTAAAATAGCCAACACATATAGTTACAATTATTATAGAAAATAAAACGTAGCAAGTGATTTATTACAAAAATAAAGAAATATCGTTTACTTTTGTGAAAAAATACTATATAATAGAAAAGTAAAAAATCAAAACATTACTTAGAGTCAAAAAAATAATGTCATAGGTAAGAAATGGTAAAAGGTTTATAGGTAGAGCCTTTATAAAAAACCTAAATATATTAATGCGAGCAAAAAATTTTAAATAATTGCCAAATAGTAATTATTTAGAAAATTGTTTTATGCCTTGAAAGGAATGAATGTAATTATGGAAAACCAAAATCAAGAACTAGAAGTAGATGTAAATCAACTAATACAAATTAGAAAAGATAAATTAGAAAAACTAAAACAAGAGGGAAAAGATCCATTTACTATTACAAAATTCAATCGTACTCATACAAGTAAGCAAGTTGTAGAAAATTATGATGAATTAGAAGGAAAAGACGTAACCGTAGCAGGAAGAATTATGGCAAAAAGAATCATGGGAAAAGCATCTTTCTGCCATATTCAAGATGGAGATGGAAAAATTCAAAGTTACGTTAGTATTAACGAGCTAGGAGAAGAAAGTTACAAACAATTTAAAGAAGATGACATAGGAGATATTATTGGAATTACTGGTTTTGTATTTAAAACCAAAACAGGTGAAATTTCTATTCATGCAAAAGAAGTAACTTTACTTTCAAAATCTTTAAGACCACTTCCTGAAAAATACCATGGTTTAAAAGATACAGACTTACGTTATCGTCAAAGATATGTAGATTTAATTATGAATCCAGAAGTAAAAGATACGTTCTTAAAAAGAATTCAAATTTTACAAGAAATTAAAAACATACTAAATGAAAAAGGTTATTTAGAAGTAGAAACCCCAATATTAAATACCATTGCCGGAGGAGCAGCAGCAAGGCCATTTATTACACATCACAACACCTTAGACATGGATATGTATTTAAGAATTGCAAATGAATTATACTTAAAAAGACTTATAGTTGGCGGTTTTGATAAAGTATATGAAATGGGTAGAATGTTCCGTAATGAAGGAATGGATATTAAGCACAATCCTGAATTTACAAATATTGAGTTATATTCTGCTTATGAAGATTACAATGATATGATGGATATTACTGAAGAAATTATTTCAAAAGTAGCTCTAAAAGTATTAGGAACAACAAAAATAACTTACCAAGGAACAGAAATTGACTTAACACCATCATGGAAAAGAATTTCTATGATAGATAGCATTAAAGAAGTAACAGGAGTAGATTTTAACGAAATTGAAACAGATGAAGAAGCAAAAAAAGCAGCAAAAAGTTTAAATGTAGAACTAGATGAACTAAAATTAACAAGAGGAGAAATTATAAATCAAGTATTTGAAGCAAAAGTAGAGGAAACCTTAATTCAACCAACCTTTATTTACGATTATCCAGTAGAAGTTTCTCCATTAACCAAAAGAAAACCATCAGATCCACGTTTAACAGAGCGCTTTGAAGTATTTATTGGAACTAGAGAATATGGAAATGCTTATTCTGAACTAAATGATCCAATCGACCAATATGAAAGATTCAAAAAACAAGTAGAAGCAAGAAATGCAGGAGACGAAGAAGCAAACATGATGGACGAAGACTTTGTCAATGCATTAGAATATGGAATGCCACCAACAGGAGGATTAGGAATAGGAGTAGACCGTTTAGTTATGCTTTTAACAGACTCTGCATCAATAAGAGATGTCTTATTATTCCCAACTATGAAGCCACTAAACTAATTTAGAAAAGAGGTAAAATATGTTTCAATTTGGAATGGATAGAAGAACATTATATATAATAATGGCAATTTTAGTAATCATGTCATTAGGAAGATATTTAAATGACACAAATGCATTACTTAATTTAGTATTAACATTACCTGCTGTTTTAATTGCCATTACCTTTCATGAATATGCACATGCCTTTGCAGCAGATAGGCTAGGAGATGACACTCCAAGAAGACAAGGAAGATTAAGCCTAAATCCACTTGCTCATTTAGACCCAATTGGCTCTATTATGTTAGTATTTGCAGGATTTGGTTGGGGAAAACCAGTTGAAATAGACCCTAGAAACTTCAAACGTAATATTAGTATGACAGCAGGAGAAGCAATTGTTTCTATTGCAGGTCCAGCTATGAATTTACTTTTAGCAATTATATTTTCCATTGTGTATTTTGCAATCATAACATTTGCATATTCATTTACTTTTACACAATTAGGAAGCATTATTTTAAGCTTAATACAAATAACTATTATCATCAATGTAGGACTAGGAGTTTTCAATTTAATACCACTTCCACCATTAGATGGTTCTAAAATACTAAATCATTTCTTACCATATAATGCAAAAGAATGGTTTGCACGTTATTCACAAATATTTTATATTGTTTTTGTGGTATTATGGATTACAGGGCTTACAGGAACTATCATCTCACCAATAATAAATTTAGTATATCAAGGAATTACAAAATTAGTTGGTTCAATATTTTTTATGTTTATGATGTAAAAAAAGCGGAATAAAAATATCTTAAGTAATAAAAGGCTAAGAAAATCTAAACTTTAGGAAAAATAAGGAATAGGGGTAATTAAAAAGAGAAGGAAAAAGAAATGAAGGATATATACATACTAGGAATTGAATCAAGCTGCGACGAAACATCTGTAGCTGTAGTAAAAAATGGAAGAGAAGTCTTATCAAATGTAATCAGTTCACAAGTTCCAATTCATGAAAAATTTGGAGGAGTAGTACCAGAAATAGCTTCGCGTAATCACGTAGAAGCTATTTCAAATGTAACAAAAAAAGCATTAGAAGAAGCGGACATGAAATTAGAGCAAATAGATGCAATTAGCTGTACCTATGGCCCTGGGTTAGTAGGAGCACTTTTAGTTGGGGTATCTTATGCAAAAGCCTTAAGTTATGCAAGCAATATTCCACTTGTTGCAACAAACCACATAGAGGGGCATATTGCAGCAAATTATATTACGCATAAAGACCTAAAACCACCATTTTTGTGCTTAATTATTTCAGGGGGACACACGCATTTAGTACATATAAAAGACTATAAAGAATTTGAAATATTAGGAAAAACAAGAGACGATGCTATTGGAGAAGCATTTGACAAAGTAGCAAGAGTAATAGATTTAGGCTATCCAGGTGGACCAAAAATAGATAAACTTGCAAAACAAGGAACGCCAAATATAAAACTACCACAAACCTATTTTGAAAACTTAGACTTTAGTTTCAGTGGAATAAAAACAGCGGTAATCAATTTGCATCATAAAACGCCAGACATAAACAAGGCAGACTTAGCAGCAAGCTTTGAAAAAGCAGTAACCGATGTAATTGTAAATAACGCACTAAAAGCAGCAGAAAGCCTTAAAATAAACACCATTGCATTGGCAGGAGGAGTATCTGCAAATAGTTATATTAGAAGTAGATTTTTAGAATTAGAACAAACACATAAAATGAAAATCTATTATCCAGAACCAATATTATGCACAGACAATGCTGCTATGATAGCTTCAGCAGGTTACTATAACTTTATAAATGGCATTACTTCCAACCTAGAACTAAATGCCATACCAAATTTGAAAATAAGTGAAAATTAAAAAATAATATCATTACAATCAAAATACACTTTTTATGAAAAACGGAGAACAAATATGTCAATCTATATTATAGGAGATTTACATTTGTCCTTTTCAGAAGATAAGCCAATGGATATATTTGGACCAAACTGGGAAGGACATGCTAACAAAATAAAAGAAGACTGGTTAAAAAAAGTAAAACCAGAAGATACTGTTATTCTTGCTGGTGATTTTTCATGGGCTACTTATTTAGAAGAAGCAAAAAAAGATTTTGAATTTTTAAATACTTTGCCAGGAAGAAAAATTTTATTAAAAGGAAACCATGACTATTGGTGGACGACAGTTACCGCTATGAAACGTTTTTTAGAAGAAAATAAAATTGAAAATGTGGATTTTTTATTTAACAATAGTTTTGAAATAGAAAATAAAATTTTTGTAGGAACAAGAGGCTGGGCTTTGCTTGATTCAGAAAATAGTAAAAAAATGATTGCAAGAGAAGTTTCTCGCTTAGAACTATCTATTAAAAGTGCTATAGAAAAATATGGAGAAGAAAAAGAAATAATAGCCATTATGCATTATCCACCACTATCAAATTCTTGCAAAAAGAATGAATATATTTATGACTCTAAATTTTTAGATTTATTAAAACAATATCATATTAGAACTTGCTACTATGGGCATTTGCATGGTGCTTCCCACAAAGAAGCTATAGAAGGAAATATAGAAGGCATCAATTTCAAATTAATTAGCAGTGATTATTTAGATTTTAAATTATATAAAATTTGTTGACATTTAGTGTTATAATAGATATAAAGAAAAAATATCAAAACGGAAGCTTAAATTAAAAGAATATGAAAATGCTATACTGTTTTTGTAAAATTTGCTAATAATCGTTGACAAAACAGGATAAATATGTTAAAATATTAACTTGTAAGCCGCCTGAGTCGGGCCTAAAATGCTAACAAATATGTTAGCTGCCTAGTATTTTATGCTTAGCGAGTATTGCAAATAAGAGGAGGTGTACTATATGTACGCAATCATTGAAAGCTGTGGAAAACAATACAAAGTAGCAGAAGGAGACGTAGTATTTTTTGAAAAATTAGATGTAGAAGAAGGTAAAAAAGTTACATTTGATAACGTTGTTCTAGTATCTGATGACAAAAAAGTAGAAGTTGGTGCTCCTTATGTAAAAGGTGTTAAAGTAGAAGGTAAAGTTCTAGAACATGGTAAGGGAAAGAAAATTATTGTTTACAAATACAAAGCAAAGAAAAACTATAGAAGAACACAAGGACATAGACAACCATTTACCAAAGTAGAAATTACTAAAATATCAGCAGGAAAAGAAACTACTGCAAAAGCAGAAGTAGCAGCTAGCGAAGAAAAAGCTACTACAAAAACTGCAAGTGCAAAGGTAGCAACTGCAAAAAAAGAAACTACAGCTAAAACAACAACAACTAAAAAAGCAACTACAACAAAAACAGAAAAAGTAGAAGCTTAAAAAATAAAGAGAACAAGTAACCTATAAGAAGGGAGTGAAAAAACATGGCTCATAAGAAAGGTCAAGGTAGTGTTAAGAACGGTAGAGATAGTGAATCAAAACGTCTTGGACTAAAAAGAGCAGATGGTCAATTTGTACTTGCCGGAAATATTCTAGTTAGACAAAGAGGAACCAAATTCCATCCAGGAACAAATGTAGGAATCGGAAGCGATGATACTCTATTTGCTCTAGTAAACGGAAATGTAAAATTCGAAAGACTTGGCAAAGATAAGAAAAAAGTTAGTGTTTATCCCGTAGAGGAAGCACAAGCATAAATAAAAGGCTATCTTAAATGATAGTCTTTTTATTTTGCTATCATCTCAAAAGAAACTTATACTGATTATACAAATAAAAAATTCTATTTAGTAAACTTTTAGGAATGTACTTGTAAAAAATACCAAAATTAGTTATAATGAAAAAGAGGAAAAAGGTGGAAAAAATGAAATATGGATTATCAGAGCAAACATATCATAAAATAAAGAATATAGTTGAAAAACATAAAAATTATCAATTCAAAATATTTGGCTCTAGAGCCAGAGGAGACTATAAAACAAATTTTGATATTGATATTGTAGTGGAAAATTGTATAAAAGAAAAAGAAAAAATTAATTTGAAAAATGAATTTGATTTATTAGATATTCCTTATTCCATAGACTTACTTTTTATACAAGATATTACAAAAGAAGAACTTTTAAATTCAATTGAAAGAGAGGGCAAAAAATATGAGTAGGTTTCAAGAAAGAAAAACAGATTATAAAAATGCATATACAAAATTGGAAGAAGCAACATCAAGAAAAATATATCATAATATAAAAACAAAATATATAAAAGAATTTAAAAAACTAGAAGAAAAATTTGAACAAATTTTATAAAACAGGAGGAAAATACTATGTCAGAAAAAAAACGTATGTTAACAGGAGATAGACCAACAGGAAGACTACATATAGGTCATTACTTTGGTTCTTTAAAAACAAGGGTAGAAATGCAAAATTCAGGTTTATATGACCCTTATATTTTAATTGCAGATGTTCAAGCATTAACAGACAACTTCAATAATCCAGAAAAGGTTAGAAAAAATGTAAGAGAAGTAGCAATGGACTACTTAGCATGTGGAATAGATCCTGAAAAAACAACCATATATATTCAATCTATGATACCAGAAGTAGCAGAACTTACAGTATTTTATTCTAACTTAGTTACAATTGCGAGATTACAAAGAAATCCAACAGTAAAAACCGAAATAGCCCAAAAGAAAGATTTATTTGGAGAAAGCGTAACTTATGGATTTTTAGGCTACCCAGTAAGCCAAGCCGCAGATATTACTTGCTTTGAAGGAGAAGTTGTTCCAGTAGGAGAAGACCAACTTCCTTTAATAGAACAATGTAGAGAAATCGTTAGAAAATTCAACTCTATTTATGGAGAAGTATTAGTAGAGCCAGAGCCAGTTTTATCTAGTGCAAAAAGAATAAAAGGTTTAGACGGTAACGAAAAAATGGGAAAATCTTTAGGAAATGCTATATATTTAGCAGATACGGAAGAAGAAATTACCAAAAAAGTAATGAGTGCTGTAACAGACCCAGGAAGAATAAAAAAAGACGATAAAGGAAATCCTGATATATGTATGGTATCTTACTACCATAATTTATTTAGTAGTGAAGAAGAAATAAAAACAGCATGTGAAGAGTGCAAAGCAGGAGTAAGAGGCTGTGTTGCTTGTAAAAGACAACTTGCAAAAAACATAGCAGATACATTAAAACCAATAAGAGAAAAAAGAGCATATTATGAAGCACATCTAGAAATAGTAGATAAAATCTTATTAGAAGGAACATTAAAAGCACAAAAAACAGCAAAAGAAACAATGAAAAAAGTAAAAGCAGCAATGAAATTAAACTATTTTTGCAATTAACTGGAAAGATTTGGGACGCGTCCAAAAGTTTCCAAAAAAGAGAAGAATTTTCATGTTGCAAAGAAATTAAAGAGAAATGGAAACTTTTGGACGCGTCCCAAATCTTTCCACTTCTCTCCAAAAGGAGAAAAAGCATGTTTACAGACTATGTTAAAATAATAGTAAAATCAGGAGACGGGGGAAATGGCGCTGTCTCCTTTCGCAAAGAAAAATATGTAGCAGCAGGTGGCCCAGATGGCGGAGACGGAGGAAAAGGCGGAGACGTTTATTTCTTTGTAGACCAAGATAGCAATACTTTAGTTGATTTCCGTTTTAAGAAAAAATTTAAAGCAGAAAATGGAAAAAACGGAGAGGGAGCACACCGTTATGGAAAAAGTGGAGAAGATTTACACATTGGTGTGCCAATTGGAACTATAATAAAAGATGCTCAAACGGGAATGGTGCTTGCAGATTTATCAGAAAAAAATCAAGAAGAACTAATTTTACCAGGTGGAATGGGCGGAAAAGGAAATTCTCACTTTGCTACTTCTACTAGACAAGCTCCTCGTTTTTCACAAGATGGTGAAAAGGGAATAGAAAAAGAACTAATCTTAGAACTAAAATTACTTGCAGATGTCGGCTTAGTTGGTTTCCCAAACGTAGGAAAATCTACCTTTTTATCTAGGACAACTTCTGCAACACCTAAAATTGCAAACTACCACTTTACGACATTAGAGCCAAATTTAGGAGTTGTTAAGTTAGACTATGGAGATAGTTTTGTAGTAGCAGATATTCCAGGAATTATAGAAGGGGCAAGCGAAGGAACCGGTTTAGGCTTAGAATTTTTAAGGCATATTGAAAGAACAAGATTATTACTTCATGTAATTGACGTATCAGGGCAAGAAGGAAGAAATCCAGTAGAAGATTTTAACACAATTAACGCAGAACTAAAAAAATATAGTGAAAAATTAGCAAAAAGAAAACAAATTATAGTAGCCAATAAAATTGACAGTATGCAAGATGAAACTTTGTATCAAGAACTAGAAAAAATGGCAAAAGAAAAGCAAATAGAAATCTTCAAAATTTCCGCAGTAACAGGAGAAGGAATTGATACTTTATTACAGCATGTAGCTAGCGTTTTAAAAACACTTCCAAAAGAAGATGTAGTAGAAGTTACAGGAGGAAGAAAATTATATACTTTAAAAGAAGAATCAGAGTTTACTATTACCAAGGAAGATGGAATTTTTGTAGTAGACGGACCTGCAGTGCAAAAGATAATGAGAAGAGTAAATTTAGAAGATAACGAATCTTATTATTATTTCCAAAAATGTTTAGATGAATTAGGAGTAAATCAAGCTTTAAAAGAAGCGGGAGTAAAGGAAGGAGATACTGTAAAAGTAGTTGATTGGGAACTAGAATGGATAGATTAAAAAAGCAAAAATTTTATCTTGGCTTTCTTACTAAATAAATATGGTGAGCCTAAGATTTTCTAGCAAATGGAAATTTTAAGAAAATCTTAGGCTTGTTTTTTATATTTTAGAAAAGTCTATCATTGAAGAAATTGAAATTGACGTAGAATTTTTAGTCACTTTTTATAGTATAATAAAAAAATTTCAAAAAATTAAAACTTTTGTTTGACAATCGTTTGTTTTTATGATATGATAAACAAAAAAATTAGGAGTGATGTGTAAATGAGAACCAAAAAAGATCCTATGGAATTAAACAAGAGAGAAAAAGCAATTCTAAAATTTATTGAAAAACAAGTAGATGCAAAAGGCTATCCACCATCTGTTAGAGAAATAGGAAAAGCAGTAGGTCTAAATTCTACAGCAACTGTACATGGCTATTTAGCAAAATTAGTAGAAAAAGGTTATATTAAGAAAGAAGACCAAAAAGGTAGAACTTTACGTCTATTAAAAGGTGCAGACAATACTACAAAGAAGAAAGAAGATAAATCTTTCTATTCTGGTAGAGAAATGGTAGAAGTACCAGTCATTGGTAAAATTACAGCAGGAGAGCCAATTTTAGCAGTAGAAAATATTACAGATACTTTCCCAATTCCAATCGATTTTGTTGGAAACAGTGAAAGCTTTATGCTTACTGTTCGTGGCGAAAGTATGATAGAAGCGGGCATTTTAAATGGAGATTATATTTTAGTAAAAAAACAAAATGTAGCAAATAATGGAGAAATTGTAGTAGCATTAATTGGAGATGAAGCAACTGTAAAAACCTTTTATAAAGAAAAAGACCATATTCGTCTTCAACCAGAAAACAGCACTATGGATCCAATTATTGTGCCAAACTGTGAAATTTTAGGAAAAGTAGCAGGCGTATTTAGAAAGATGTAAAAAAATAGAATGGAGAATTAAATATGGCAAGAGTAAAAACATTTTTTATCTATTTTTTACTTGTTTTAGGTTTCTTTCTATTTTCACAAATTATAATTTATTTTGCAATAAATACAACTTATAAATATAAAAGTGTAGAAAGCAAAACAACTATTCCTATGCAAATAGAAGTACAAGCAACCTCGGTAAATGGCTTCGCAAAGGGAAAAGTTATAAATCAAACAGAAAATAAAATAGAAAATAAATACATAAAAATAGAATGTTATTCAAAAAATAATATTTTAATGGGAACAAAATACATAAAAATAGATAAAATAGAAGCAAAAGAAGAAAAAGAATTTGAAGTTCGTTTTAATTTTAATAGAGTAGATAAAGCAGTAGTAGATATTGTAGATGAAAATGTTGTAGAAGAACAACATGTAAGCGAAGAGCAGAAAGTATCTGATCCAGAAAGAGGTTTAGCAACAATGATTGCTGCAGTCATTTTATTATGGTTTATTTAGAAAAAAAGATTTGGAGGAATTCCAAATCTTTTTTTCTAAATTTGTTTTTTTCATATTTTCACGACTATTCATTGATAATAGTAACTCAAAATTAAAGAATATTACAAGACAATAACAAATATAATATTTTTTTATTACAACGATTGAATATTACAAAGATGTATGATAAATTAATTACATAATTAAATTTGAAGGAGAAATATTTATATGGACAAAGAATATGAAGAATTGTATGATGAGGAATTAATCGATAAAAGAAAAAAAGATATATTAGAAAAAATGTCAAAAGAAGATTTATTGACATTTGCATATTCTATTGCAGAAAAAACTTATGAATCTAAAAATATGTTTTCAAAAGAGCAATTAGAAGAAAAAAGAGAATTATGGGGCTTATCAGATGAGGAGAAAAATGCATATATTTTATGTGCAAAGAAATCCACATTAAAATTATTTGATTCTAGCAACAAATCAGTACTTGATACATTGATATCAATTAATGAAAATATGCCAAAAGAAATAAAAGATATAGTTATAAATCAATTATTATTTGATGCTACAGCAGAAGAGTTATTATCTTATGCAATAGAAGGTAAAAAGGACTTTTTAGAAGAAACTACTAAAAAGTCAGTTGATATGGCAAAAAGCGATATTAACACAGAAGAAACAAAGAAATTTTTTCAAGCCATAGATGAAACTATAGAAACAGAAAAAGAAGACAACAAAATAAAAGAATCTATTGTACAATTTTGGTTAAGAGGTGTAAAAGCTAAAAAGCCAGATTTAAGTAAAGAAAGTGAAGAAAATTTTAGGAAAAGTATCTTAAAATCTATAAACAGAAGTTATAACTCTTTTACAGGAGCTAGTATAAGTATGGATTGGGATCCAAGTAGTGAACTTATTGATGCATATTGTAGTATGGAAAAAACCAAATCTGGAACAATGGGATTTTTTGATATACGTTCAGTTTTTCCAAGTAAAACCACTACAACTGCATATAAAGGACAATATGCAGTTGTTTATAGTGAATTTGAAGAAAATGAATATTTATATATGACAGATAAATATAGATTTAAAGAAAAACAGAAAATTGCTGAACAAATAAAACAACAAGAAGATAAAATTCCAGAAGATGTAAAATTAGCTTTTGAAAATGAATTTGAAGAAGAACAAAGGCAACAAGCATTATTAGATACATATACAACTCAAATAAGTTCAATTAAAAATTCAGATATGTCAGCAGAAGAAAAGGCACAAAAAAAGCAAGAATTAATAGATGAACTTAAAATGTTTTCAAAAAAGAGTAAATATGATTCAAACAAATTTGGAAAAATAGATAAGCAAAAATATATGCAAGAAAGATATGTAAAATATGCAAGAGATAAAAAAAGTGAGCTTTGGAAAGAATGGGATAAAACAAAACATGAGATTGGAGAATGGCCAGATGAAAGTAATATTCCAACTGAATTAGATAGACTATATCAAAACAGAAATATGATAATAAGATATGAAAGATCTAATGGTATAGACAAAGAAATACCAACTGAACAAATACAATTTACTAATATGATAGCAGAAGCGTATATAAATGAATTAGGAGAAAAAGGATATATAGATACAAATGCTATAGAAGAAACTGAAGTTATGAGAAATAAATTGAAAAGGTATATTTTATCACATTATGCAGAGATTACAAGTGAAGATGAATCTTCAGCTTTTAGCTTTAATAGTAAATTTAATGAAAAGGGAATATATACATTATTAGGAATATCTAAAAATGGAAATAGCAATATGCATTCAATGTTTTCTAATAATGGAGAAATATCAATAGAAGTAGAAGATGGAATTATATCTAAAAAAGGTGGATGGGACAAAGAAATTTTAAATGCTATACCAAAAAAATTGCAAGAGAAAAAAGAAAAAATAAAAAATAGAATAGCCTTTTATAAAAAAATAAAAGAAAGTTTTAGAGTTAGCACATTAGAAGAAGAATTAGATATGATTAATGAGTATCAAGAAGCAAAAGAAGATAGAGAACCAAGTCTTAAAGAATTAGATAGTAGAAAAGCAAGACTAGAAGAAAAAGAAAGTCAATTAAGAGATAAATTTAATGAATTAGATTTATTAAGTGATCAAAAAGGAGAGAAAATATGAAAAGTGAAAATCAATTAGTAGCAAAAAAAGAAAATCTTTTTACTAAGATATTAAATTTTTTTCTAAGACGAAATAATAAATATGAAGTGCAACAAGAATATGATAGTAAAGAAGTATATGCAAGAGAAGATTTTTCTTCTAGAATAAAAATAGGAGAAATAGTATCATTTGATAGGTTAAGAGAATTACAATATTTAATAAGAAATGATAAAATAAAAGAAGAAGATATATCTGTAGAAGAGCAAAAAGAATTAAGAAAATTATATAAAAAGCAAATAAGCAATTTAAAAGAATCAATTAGTAATTATAAAATAAAAATTGAAAAAATAAATCCTAAAAATGCATAAAACACATTGTACAGAAATTTATTAGAAAAGTTTGGTGTATGAACAAATTAACGGAAAGCCTTAAAATTATAGTGATTTTAAGGCTTTTCAATGTTTTTTTTAAAATGAAAAGAACTAAATGCTACCACACACTTAATTCTTTTCGAACATTTATGAACAATACATTTTGTTTTTTACTTAAGTATTATATGTCAAACGATTTTCCTAAATTCATTAAAAAAATAAATTTAAGAAAAACCATTGCCAATTAACACAAAATGTAATATAATCGTAACAGAATTGTAATAAAAACGAAATAAATGAGAAGAATAAAATACTGAAAGGAAGATGCAAATGTTTGGCTTTGGACAAGATATCGGAATAGATTTAGGAACTGCAACAGTTATTGCGTATGTAAAAGGAAAAGGAATAGTACTTCGTGAACCATCTGTAGTAGCAGTAGATAATAACACAGGAAATGTACTTGCTGTTGGAAAAGAAGCAAGAAGAATGCTTGGAAGAACACCAGGAAATATTGTTGCCACAAGACCACTAAGAGAAGGCGTTATTTCAAATTATACAGTAACAGAAAAAATGTTAAAGTACTTTATTAACAAAGTATGTGGAAAATTTATCTTTGCCCCAAGAATTATGATTTGCATTCCTTCACAAGTAACAGAAGTAGAGAAAAAAGCCGTTATAGATGCTGCTTCCCAAGCAGGAGCAAGAAAAGTATATTTAATTGAAGAACCAATAGCAGCAGCAATTGGAGCAGGAATAGATATTTCAAAGCCATGTGGAAATATGGTAGTAGATATTGGTGGTGGAACCACAGATATTGCTGTTATTTCATTAGGAGGAAGTGTTGTTAGTTCATCTCTAAAAGTAGCAGGAGATAAATTTGATGAATATATTGTAAAATATATTAAGAAAAAACATAACATGATGATAGGAGAAAGAACAGCCGAAGACCTAAAAATCAACATAGGTTGTGTATATCCAAAAATTCAAGATAATGAAATGGATATTAGAGGAAGAGACTTAATTACAGGACTTCCAAAAACCATTACAATTCATTCTAGTGAAATGCTAGAGGCACTTATGGAGCCAGCTATGATGATTGTAGATAGTGTGCATTCTGTATTAGAAAAAACACCACCAGAATTAGCAGCCGACATTAGCGACAAAGGAATTTATATGACAGGTGGAGGCTGTTTGCTAAATGGATTAGATAAGCTTTTACAAGAAAAAACTGGAATCAATGTTATGATAGCACAAGACGCAGTATCTTGTGTAGCATTAGGAACAGGAAAAGCACTAGACAACTTGGATTCTTTAGATGGAAAAGTTAAAAAATAGAAAAAAGATTTGAAGTGAACCTAAATTATTAGACAAAAAAGTTTAAAAAGGAGGGTTCACTTCAAATTTTAGGCTCGCATATTTTTGTAAAAAATATTTGCAGTTTGTTAAAACATTGAAGGTAATAATATTAAAAATAAATTTAATCTATTGTAATGAGTGGTCAAATTATTAAGATTATCTTGCAAAATCAGGCATAACATTATATAATACACATAGATTATTACGTGTAAAAGGTGAAGTCAATGAATAAAACAAAAAGAAAAATATTTGAAACTTCTATGAAGCTTTTTGCAGAAAAAGGCTATGATGCTACTAGCATTGAAGAAATTACAGCAACTGTAGGAGTTGCAAAAGGAACATTATACTATCATTTTTCAAGCAAAGAAGAAATATTTCAATTTTTAGTAGAAGAAGGAGTAAAATTATTAACAAATAGTATTGCAATAAAAACAGCAAAATTAACTAATTCCCTAGATAAAATAAAAGCAATAGTACTAATTGAATTAAAAGTATTAGTAAAATATGAAAGCTTCATGACTATTATATTAAGTGAAATATGGGGAACGGGCTCACGTTCTAAAATGTGCAGAGATTACGTGTTTGAGTATATTCAAATGATACAAGAAATTGTAGAAGAAGGAATGAAAAAAGGAGAAATTATAGAAGCAGATCCGAACGTTATTGCATCTCGGAATTTTTGGTTTTGTTTGCTCTAGCTTAATTTATAAATTAAGAATAGAGAAAAACATAGAGCTATTAGAACTATACAAAGAAATTGAAAAATCATTTATCTTAAAACTAAAAAATAAAAAAGAAATATAGAAAATAAAGTTATATATAGATAAAAAATAACAATATAAAAAAAGCATAATAAAAAAGTTAAAACTTAATAAAACCATAAAATCAGAAAGGAAAGAACAAAAAATGAGAATATTAAAAGATTTTAAAATACCAAATTTTAAATTTGATAAAATTAAAATGAAAGACATTGAAAACATTGAAGAAGTAAAAGTAGACTATGAGAGGTTGCAAAAAAAGCAAATTATAAAAGAAAAAAGAAAACAAAGAGGATATGAAACAACTAACTACAAAACTATAAAAGAAGTATTTGATAGGGCGAGAGAAAAATATGCTGATAATATATTTATGCTTGAAAAATTCAATCCAAAAGAAGAATTTACAAAAATTACATACAAAGAGTTTAGCCAAGATGTTATTGCCCTAGGTACTGCTTTAAGAAATAAATATAAATTAGCAGAAGAAAGAATTGTAATTATTGGAGAAAACACCTACCATTGGTATGTATCTTATATGGCAATGCTTTGTGGCGTAGGAATTGCAGTTCCCGTAGATAAAGAATTACCACCAAATGAATTAGAAAACGTCATCAATCGCTCAAGAGCAACAGCAGTTATTTATTCACCTAAGAAAAAAGACGTTATAAAAAAAGTACAAGATAAATTACCAAGTGTAAAATATTTTATTCAAATGTACTCAGACGAAAGTTTAGAAGGAAGAGAAATTGGCTTTAACACTATTTTAAAACAAGGAAAAGAAATAGTGAAAAATGGAGATGATTCTTTTAACAAAATCGAAATAGATCCAGAAGAATTTAAAGTGCTTATTTTTACATCTGGAACAACTTCAAACTCAAAAGGAGTTATGCTATGCAATAGAAACTTAGCGGAAAATATCAATGCAGTAAATCCTTATGTAAGACTATATGAGACTGACCGTTTCTTCTCAGTTTTACCACTTCACCACACTTATGAATCTTCTATTGGATTTTTACTTCCAATGTCAAGAGGTTCTTCTATTGCAGTATGTCAAGGATTAAAGCATATTGTACCAGACTTAAAAGAAACCAATCCAACTGCTTTACTTGCAGTACCTTTACTAATTGAAAGTTTATACAAAAAAATAAATCAAACCATTGAAAAAAGTGGAAAAACAGCATTAGTTAATTCTATGATGCATGTTACAAATGCACTTAAAAATGTAGGAATTGATATTAAAAAGAAGGTTTTTGCAGAAATTTATGAAAATTTAGGAGGAAAACTAAGATTTGTAGTTTCTGCTGCAGCGCCAATAGATCCAAAAGTAGGAAAATGGCTACAAGATTTAGGAATTGGTTTCTTACAAGGATATGGATTAACTGAAACAGCACCAATTGCGGCCCTAACACCAGAATATGACCCAAAAGTAGGCTCAGCCGGAAAAGCAGTTGTATGTGCAGAATTAAAAATAGACAATCCAAATGAAAATGGAGAAGGAGAAGTTTTAATTAAAAGTTCTACTTTAATGCTAGGATATTACGAAGACGAAGAAGCAACAGAAGAAGTAATTGAAATAGATAAATATGGAAATCGTTGGTTCCATTCAGGAGATGTAGGTTACTTAGATAAAGATGGATTCCTTTTCATTACAGGAAGAATAAAAAATGTTATTGTAACGCAAAATGGAAAAAATATTTATCCAGAAGAAATTGAATTGATGCTAGGTGAAGTGTCTGAAATTAAAGAATGTATGGTATATGGAAAAGAAGTAGAAGGAGAAAAAGAATTAATTATTACAGTAAAAGTAATTCCAAATAAAGAAGAAATAGAAGCAAAATATGGAAAAGACCTAAGTGAAAAAGAAATTTATGATATTATTTGGGAGAAAATTAAAGAAGTAAATCATAAACTAACTTCTTATAAAGCCATTAAAAAGCTAGAAATCAAAAATGACGAGTTTGTAAAAACGACTACAATGAAGATAAAAAGATATGTAGAAATAAACAAAGATAAATAAATAAAAAAATTTTAAAAATATTTACGGAAATAAGGATTTGGGTATTGACAAAATTAAATCTTTTTATTAAAATGAAATAGAAGTCAAATTATAAAATATTATAAATCCTATTGTAATTTTTTGTAGAAAAGAGACATAGAGGCTTAGTACATAGGAAAAGGAAGGAGTTTACAATGTCTAAATCTGGCATAGTAAATGTGAGAATGGTAATCACAGAAGAAAAAATGTTATCAAATATTGATAGAGTACAAAAATTAATTAATCCAAAAAGTAAGAAACAAATCGTCCAATTAGATGACGATACTTACTTCAAAGATTTAATTGAATCAATTAAAACCTACTTGGTGGAATATCCTAAGAAAAAGAATTTCCCAGCAAGTGTATATAAAGCAGCTTATGGCTTAGTAGAATTTGCAACAAATCTATTTGAAGAAAATACAAAACAAATTGAAGAGCTAATTCGTCAAAGAGAAGCTAATATTTCTTTAGCAGGGGATTTAAAACAAATTCTTGAAGTAGTAATGAATAAAGAAGAAGGCTGGAAACAAGAATTAAAAGATGCTTCAGATAATTTACCAGAAGATATTATAGAAACCTTAGAGGTAATTGGAAAGTCAAGAAGTACTAATTCACAAAATTATCAAGATGCAGTTAAATTAGTTAATGCAAGAATTGTAAACCTAGAATCAAACTTACATATTGAAATTGATATGGAAAGAATTGAAGATAGGTCAAAAGCATTAAGCTACATTGGTATTGAAATTGCAGACGCACTAAAATTAATTCCAACACCACAAGAAGAAGTTGCACCAGTAAAAGAAGTAGAAGAAATAGAAGAACCAGTTGCTAATGAAACAGTACAAGAAAATAATGCTTACATGGAAGAAACTAGATTTGAAGTAAAACCATCTCTATGGCAAAGAATTAAAGAAAGCAAAATTGCAAAGGCACTTCGTTATGTATTTAAAGTTAGAATTGTATTAGATGCACCAGCATTACCAGAAGGTAGAAAAGAAGAAAACTAATAGAGAACTTACAAAGAAATAAGATAAGTTGGAAATAGTTTTATTTCCAACTTATTCTATGTTAATATAAAGTATTTTACATAGTTTTATATTATAATAGTAAAATGATAGTAAAAAATTTAGTAAATGAATTGAAAAAGTTAGGATAATCTATTGACAACTTAGTAAAAATTTTGTATAATCAAACTTGCGTTAGGTATTTGCTCCATTAGCTCAGTTGGTCAGAGCAACCGGCTCATAACCGGTGGGTCCAAGGTTCGAATCCTTGATGGAGCACCATAAAATTTAATATATGGGTAGGTGGCCGAGTGGCTAAAGGCGGCAGACTGTAAATCTGTTCTCATACGAGTACGATGGTTCGAATCCATCCCTGCCCACCAAGACGAGTTTTTGTCGAACCTTTTTATAAGTCTTGATATAACTTAGGTTATGAAATTATAAAAATTTAATAAACACAAAAACTTCAAACCGTTTCAAAAGAAACGGTCTTTTTTTGACCAAAAATATTGAAAAAAGGAGGTTTTGTGGTATTTTGTATTGTGAAAAATATAGTATTATGTTAAAATTTAAATGATAGAATGAAAAACATATGTAATAGGAGAACGTATGAAAAAATATAATGAAATAATAACTAAAGAATTAAAAAGAATATTGCCATATCACTTGTTAGGAGTGGTTTTACATACTGTGGTAATATATATGGCATTTAAAATACCAAATAATATAGGTAATATATTAGATATGTTAATGCAAACATCTATAAACAAAGAGCAAATAATGCAAGAAGCATATTGGTTAATATTTTACTGTAGTTTTGTGTTTATACCAAGAACTTTGTATAGAACATTATATTTTACTATTTCAAGAAAATCTGATACATACTTAAGAAAAGAAGTAATAAAACATTTACAAAAGGTAAAACCAGAGTATTTTGAAAAAGAAAATAAAGGAGCATTTTTGGCATATTTATCAAAAGAAATATTGTCAATTCATAAAGTTTTAGGAAATTTCTGGTTTTGGCTTACAAAAATGTGCATTACACCAATTATGGGAATTATTTTAATATGGAATCAGTTAAATAAAGAATTAGCAATATATTTAATACCTGCTTTTTCAATAGCAATTATAGCAATGTATTATTATTACAAGAAATTAAAAGAAAAAGTTGAAATATCAAGAAAAGTATATGTAGAATTATCTAAAAATATAGAACAAAATACTGATGGTTTTTTATTAGTAAAATCATATAATAGGCAAGAAAAACAAATAGAAGATTTTAAAAAATTAAATGCCGAAATGTATAATGCAGACTACAAAATAGGTGTAGCTAGAAATAAAATTAGTAGTGTTATAAATTTATTATGGGCATATTGTTATGTTGCAGGATTTGGTATAGGGATTATATACATATTACAAGGTAAAGTGTCTGTAGGAGGAATGATATCATTTATAGGATATATAGGACAAATATTAGGAGACTTTGTTTCAAGCATTCAAAGTTTTTTAGAAAAAATGCCATATTTTAGTCAATCTATTAATCGTTTTAATTATTTTTTAACCTTAGAAGAATCTCCAAGACATGGAAAAAAATTAGAAAAAATAGATAAAATTGAGATAAAACATTTATCATATTGGTACAATGATAATCAAAAACCAACTTTAAATGATATAAATATGATAATAAAAAAAGGTGAGAAAATTGGTATTATAGGAGAAGTAGGTAGTGGAAAAACTACTTTAATGAATATATTATGTGGCTTTTATGAAATACCAAACGAAATGATTTATATAAATGATCAAGATATTAATACATATCAAAAAAATACAATTTTTGAAAAATACAATTATGCAATCCAAACAAATATTATATTAGACAATACAATAAAAGCCAATATTGATATTAAAGAAGATTTAAAGAATAAAGAATTAGAAAATATTATACAAAATGCAGAACTAAAAGAAGATTTAGAAAAACTAGAAAACAAAGAAAATACTTTTGTTGGAGAAAAAGGTATAAAATTATCAGGAGGACAAAAACAGAGAATATCAATTGCAAGGAATTTGGGCAAAATTAGGGATATTAATATTTTTGATGATACACTATCAGCCTTAGATACTAATACTGAAAAAAAGATAATGGATACATTAATTAAAGAAATTTCAGATAATACATTAATAGTAATATCTAATAAAATATCTAATGTAAAAAAAATGGATAAAATATATATTCTATTAAATGGACAAATACAAGATCGTGGTACACATGAAGAATTAATAAAAAGAAATGATTTTTATAAAGAACTAGAATACCTTGAAAGAAAGGAAGAAACTGATGAAATATATTCTAAAGAAAAATGCTAAAATATTAATTTTAGTTGGAATCTCTATAATTATAGTTAATATTTTAAGTGCGTCACATCCATTAGTTATGAAAGGAATATTAGACATTGATGTAACAGAAAAAGATGCTTTAATGAGGTTGTTTATAACGTATTTTATAATACATATCATTTTAGTACTAGCAAAAAACACAAGAAATAGCATTATAAATAAAGCAATGTCAAAAATATTAAAAGATTTAAGAGAAAAATTATTTTGTCATGTATTAAAATGGGACATGTTAACATATCAAAAATATAATTCATCAGAAATTTATACAAGATTAACAGCAGATATAGATAATGTTTCATCATTATTTTTAGGAACAATGCAAGTAGTATTAAATGATGTTGTATATATTATAACTATGGTATTTTTTATGTTTTTTGCAGATATAAAGTTAGCTATTATTGGAAGTGTTGCAATTTTATTAAATGCAATAGTTTCCTATATATTTACACATCAAGTAGCCAATTGTAATAAAATAATTTTAGACAAAAGAGATAAGGAAAATAAACAATTTTCTGAAATGTATAATAAAAATAAATTAACCTTTTTATATGGATTACAAAAAAATAATGAAGATAAAATATGCAAAACATTAGATGAAGAATTAGTCTATAGAAAAAAATGGATTTTTGATGAAAGTTTTATTTACCCTCTTGCTGTGACAATACAAGCAATAGCTATTTATTTAATTTTAATTTATGTATTTCATATTAATATTACAATCCCTTTGGGAAGTATTTACCTTGTAATAAATTATATACAAAATTGTAGAACTCCTTTAAATGAAATATTTACAGAACTAGAAGAAATACAATCTTCTAGTATGTCATTAAAAAGAATTAATAAATTATTAAAAGAGCAAGGAGAAGAAGATATAGACATAGGAGAAATTGTAGAAGATTTAAAAGGCGATATTGAATTTGAAAATGTTTGTATGCAATATGGAGAAAATAAAGTATTACACAATATATCATTTATTATAAAAGAAGGTAATAAAGTAACAATAGCAGGAAAAACAGGTGTGGGTAAGACAACGTTGGCAAATATTCTTATGAGATTATATCCTATACAAAGTGGAAAAATATTAATTGGAGGAAGAAATATTCAAGAAATAAGAATACAAGACATAAGGAAGAATATTTCTTATATTTCACAAACACCATATATATTAAATGATACATTAAAAAACAATATAATATTAGGAGATGAAACAATTACTGATGAACAAATAAAAATTGTTGCAAATGAGATAGGGTTTGAAAAAGTTTTAGATAAATTTTCAAATGGATTGCAAGAAAAAATAGAAAAAAATAAATTATCATATGGTCAACTTCAAATGATAGCCTTTTTAAGAGCAATTCTGCATAAAGCAAATATTTATATATTTGATGAGCCTACTTCAAATATAGATTTAAAAACTGAAGATAGGATCCAAAAGTTAATAGATAAGATAACTAAGGAAAGTACAGTAATTATAATAGCACATAGAAAATCTACTATAGAAAACTCTGACAAAATCATTTATTTAAAAGATGGAAAAGTAGATATGATAGTAAATAAAGAGACAGTTGCTAAAACGTGCGAAAGAGAAAAAAGCATTTAAAACTAAATAAATTCTTTAAAATTGCATAAAATATAATATATTTATTATGCAAAATTGCTTGACTTTTTATAACAAAAAATTGTATAATAAGTATAGAAAGAAAATGTTTCTCGCTTTATGGTGGTGCGAGTAATAAATTATCCATTTCGCTAAATGTTCTCGCTTTATAGTGGTGCGAGTAATAAATTATCTATTTTGAAAATATTTAGCCTTCTATATTAACATATAGGAGGCTTTAATTTTAGAAAGGACAAGTTATGCTTTTAGAAACAGGATATGTATATCATATAAAAAATGAATATTTTGAATTTGTAAAAGATGATAAACTAATGAAAAACCACGAAAATGGAAATACCAGACCTACATATTTTTGTATAAAAAATAAAGAAAGTAAAATTTTATGGTTTATCCCGATGAGTACTAAAATAGAAAAGTATAGAAAATTACAAAATCAAAAAATTCAAAAGAATGGAGTTTGTGATACAATAGTAATTGGAAAATATAGAGGAATTGAATCAGCTTTTTTAATACAAAATATCTTTCCAATAACAGAAAAATACATAGACCATATTGATATAATTAGAAATCAAGCAGTTGCAGTTGTAGAAGGAACTCAAAGAGAGATAATAAATAAAGTAAATAAAATTTTTAAATTGAAGAAAAAACGGAATAAATTTCATATTTCCTAATGTTGATAGAATTGAAAGATTATTATTACAAGAATTGGCAGAAGAAAACTAAATTTGCACTTGCAAAATCTAAAAATTATGTTAAGCTAAAAATATAGTTAATAGCAAAAAAATTCACATTTTCATATACAAATCTCGTAAACCATTGCTATAACTGATTTTGAAACGGATAACAAAGTGCTTTTGCATAAAACGTTTTTCGCATACGTCCCCTTGCTAAGACACCAAAATACAAGTTGCAACTTGTATTTTATTTTTTAACACAATACAAACAAAAGTTCTAACAAAAAAGAGAAAAAATATGAAATTTTCTACAAATAAAGAAAAAGGAAATACATATAAAACATTGATTGATACTAAAATAGATGAACTTTTTATTGTAGCAGATAATTTAGATATTTATATTTTACCAATAGAAAAAATTTATAATAAAAGTACTCTAAATTTATGCAATAAATACCAAAAATATAAAATAAATATAACTATATAAGTGTAAAACTTAAATTGTCGCTTTTTGAAAAATGAAAAGACACATAATTAAATTATTCAAATAAGTCCGCCTATATATGGAAAGATTTGGGACGCGTCCAAATCTTTCCTTTTTTCTTTATATAGTAGGAAAGTTCTCCTTATAAATATGGCAAGTCTAAGATTTTCTTAAAATTTCCATTTGTTAGAAAATCTTAGGCTCGCTTCCTTATTTATTAAAATCAACTTTTACATTTTTTCTTGCTTCTTCACTATCTACAGTAAATAAAGGCTCTGGTTTGAAGTTAAACATAGAAGCAACAATATTATCTGGAAATACTTCTACTTTAGTATTATACATCATAGCAGTATCATTATAAAATTGTCTTGCAAAAGAAATTTTATTTTCAGTTTCTGTCAAACTATTTTGTAGTTCGCTAAAATTTTGGTTTGCTTTTAAATCAGGGTAGTTTTCAGAAACTGCCATAATAGTTTTTAAAGCACTAGACAAAGCATTGTCTAATTCAGCTTTTTCTTCAACACTTTTAGCATTAGCCCAAGAAGAACGAAGAGAAGTTATTTTTTCTAATACATCTTTTTCATGAGCCATGTAACCCTTTACGGTTTCTACTAAATTTGGAATTAAATCGAATCTTCTTTGTAATTGAACTTCAATTTGACTCCACGCATTTTTTACTTTTTGTCTTGCCTTTACTAAACCATTGTAAATACCGATAATAAATAGTGCAACGACAACAACAATCGCTAAAATAATTAAAAATATAGTCATAATTAAATCCTCCTTTTCAATTAATACTATCATAACATAGATAAAACAAAATAACAAGTTAAAATTTTATCTTCCGCCCATTCCGGCCGGCCTCCGCCGCCGAATCCTCCACCGGAAGAAAAACCTCCGCCAGAGCCACTACCAGAAGAATAATTAACAGAACTATAGGTACTGGTAACAGAGCTATTAATAGTATGAATAAAACTATGAGAAAAATTGCCATAATTCATCAAATATAAATAAGTATATCCATGCGAGGTCATATAATCTACATCACTAATTTGTGGATAAATCACTTTCAATTGTGCTAATACTGTATCTGCAATACCAAAAGCAGTGGCAAATACTAAGTATTTTTCCCATAATACTAATTCAGGAACTTCTTTTTCCTTCATCATAGAAAAATCTTTCATATAATTTTTTAGCCCTACCCATGCTTCTTTTTCATCGACTCCTTTTTGCGTTAGCGTATTGTATCTTCCAGAAATTTTAGAACAATATACAATGCAAATAATAGAAGGGATAACATTCACAATCATAAAAGGAAGACTTAAAAGGAAAAGAAAGGTATAGCCAAGTTCTTTTGATAGCCAACTGCTAGATTGCTTAGATACATTTTTATCATAGTTTCCTTGTGATTCTGATTCTTCCTTTGCGTAAATTTCTATATTATTATATTTAGATAAGAAGGAAGAAGAATGCTTTTTACAGTAATTTTCAAAGTCCTTCATAGTAAATTCTTTACTAGAACTTACTTTTTCTAATATTTCGTAGATTTCTAATTCAGTCTTAGGTAATAATGAAGTGTCCATATTTGGATTTAAAGTAATTTTAATTTCGTTCTTCTTTTCACCAAAAACTTCAAAACTTAAATATTTTTTCAAACATAAATCTAACATGGTAGCAGAAAAAACATTAGAAGCATGCATTGAAAAGTTAGAATTTTTAAAATAATATAAAAAGGCCGCTTGTGCAGGTGTTGAATTTTCATTTGGAATATCACGGAAATATTTTGAAGGCATGGTAGGTTTAAAGTTTGGAGCTTTCTGCAATTCTAGTTTGTATGTTTTTATTTTTTTAATCAGAATAATAGCAACAATAATTCCCACAATATTGGTAATAACAAAGAAAAATATTATGCTTCTTTGTCTTGCTGCAAGAGCTTCTCTTTTTTTATTAGCTTCATCTGCCCAATATTGCTCTTGTGCTAAAATTTGACTTAATTTCTTTTGCGAAGAAGAATTATGGTTACGAGCAAATACATTAGTTGGAGTTACAATTCTTACTTCTAACATAGTATGACTAGCTAAATTTTTGACTTCCAAAGAAACTTTACTGTTAGAAACTTTGTTAATATTTCCGTTTAAAGGTCCGTGTGCCCAAACACGAAAATCATCAAAATTTGATACACTAGTAGGCAATGTAATGGTTCCAGTTATTTTTTTTGCAGGAATAGCAGAATCTGTACCAATAAATTGCCAGTAAAATTCACTACAATCTGCATAGTTTTTAATGGCATCGACAATGGTATAGTTCATTTCAAATGTTCTTCTTGCATAACTATTATCTTCATGAACACCCCATGCAATTTCAAAATCACCACTGGAATTTTTTAAAGCATAGAAACAATCTTTATCTACATGATATTTTTCTTGGTGAATTCGAGAAAAAGATTTTCGTATGCCACCAGTTGTTTCTACTAAAGAAACATTAGTAATACCAGAATATTTAGTAGAGTCAACTTCAAAAGTTTTAAATAAGGTATTTGTATCTTCAATAGAAATATCCCAAGTTTCTGTTACATTAGCACTACCATCTGTATTTAATGTAACATTATAAGATAAATTTTTTAGTTCTAAATCTCCTGCATATACATACGTGTGCCATAGAATAAATAAAGAGCTAAAGAATAAGATAGAAAAAACATATTTTTTAAGTTTCATAAAAACCTCCTATTTATATTCATAGTTCTATTATATAAGAAAATGTATTATAATACAAGAAAAATTGTGGAAAGATTTGGGACGCGTCCATTTCTTTCCACAATTTTGTCAAAATGTTTTAAAAATCTGGTTAAAATAGAAAAGAAGGAAAGAAATGGACGCGTCCCAAATCTTTCCAAGAAACTACGAACCAAAAGCACAAACAAGCCATATAATGTAGTAAGATGTAAAATTATATCATTTTACAGAAGCAATGCAAAAGGAGGCTTGAAGCAAACATACAATGGAAGAGGAAAATACATTAAATAAAGTGAAGTTAAATCAAGAAGTCAAAATAAAAAAAATAGATGCTTCTCGGAAATATAAAAAGAAGAATTTTAGATTTAGGTATGATAGAAGGAACGAAAATAAAGCCAGTATTAAGAAGTCCACTTGGAGATCCAACTGCCTATGAGGTAAGAGGAAGTCTAATTTCGTTAAGGGAAGAAGAAGCAAAAAAAATATTTGTGATAGAAAAATAGTAAAACGATTGAAATTTATAAAAAAACATGTTAAAATTATTAACATAATAGGAATTAAGAAAACTCAAAACTAAATAGTTAAGGAGGATAAACAATGAAAAATATTTTTGAAAAGCGGTATAACCCTAAAAAGTTTTTTTTAGTAACCACTGAAATTATTTCAGGTTATAATAATGGTAGTGGAGCAAGGCCACTGAAGTCGATAACACAGTATTATTTAGCTACAAAAAAAGGCGAAGAATTCTATGAACTATTTTTTAAAGTAAAACTACAAAAGAAAAATAGTTCTAAAGTAGGAAGTCGGTTTCTACAGTTTGATATTCCTTTCATAACAAGGGTAGAACCAATGACAGACTATGTAAAAAATGAAAAAGAAAAAATAACATTAGAAGACTTATTTTACTTTATAACAGATATGAATATTAAAGCAAGACTGAAAAATGTAAAATAAAAAAGCCAGCCTAAGATTTTCTAACAAATGGAAATTTTAAGAAAATCTAAGGCTGGCCATATTTATCGTCTGCGTAAACTCCTCCTACAAGGAGAACTTTCCTACTATATAAAAAAAACACGCTTATTACAATAATTTTGTAATAGGCGTGCTTTTTTTGTGTTTCTTGCATACAAATAAAGTATAAGAAATAAGGAGAGAAATAGTTTGAAAAAAATTTTCATTACTATAAATACCTTAAAACAAAAAAAGAAAGGACGGAAGCTTATTATGGGACTAACAGCAAACTCAACAGGAAGCAAATTACTGCAAAATAACATAGAAGAATTAAAAGAAAAATGTGACTATACCATTGCTATAGCCGGCAACCCAAATGTACGGAAAATCTACAATTTTTAATGCTTTAACACGGCATGAAACAACACACAGGCAACTGGCCACGGAAAAACAGTAGAAAATAGTAGCGGAATTTATGAATATAATAATAAAAAATTCTTATTGGTAGATATTCCGGGAACATACTCTATTATGTCTAATTCTGAAGAAGAAGAAATTGCAAGAGATTATATATGTTTTGGAAACCCAGATACTACGGTAATTATATTAGATGCTACTTGTTTAGAAAGAAACCTAAACTTAGTCTATCAAATCATGGAAATTACGCCCAATATTGTGGTATGCGTAAATTTACTAGATGAAGCCAAGAAAAAAGGAATTCAAATTGATTTTAAAAAATTAGAAGAAAAATTAGGAGTTCCTGTTGTAGGAACAATAGCAAGAAAAAAGAAAACATTAAAAAACTTAATGCAAAAAGTAGAAGAAGTAGCCTCTCATAAAATTACTCCAAAGCCAAATAAAATTACTTATATTCCTGTTATAGAAGATGGAATAAAAGAAATTTCAAGTAAAATAGAAAGCATTTTACCAGAAGAAAAACAGGGCTTAGCACGATGGATTTCACTAAAACTAATGGATAGGGAAGAAAAAATTTTAACTTCTATTCAAGAAAAATTAGATGTTTCATTATTAGAAAACGAAGAAGTGAAAAATAAAACAATTCAAGTAGATGAAATGTTAAAAAAGCATGACATTACAGAAGAAAATATTCGAGATACCATTGTTTCTAGTATTGTATTTGAAGCGGAAAGCATAGCAAAAGACGTAGTTACATATGAGAAGGAAGCCTATCAAGAAAGAGATAGAAAAATTGATAAAATAGTTACATCAAAAATATGGGGAATTCCTATTATGATAGTCTTTTTAGGAATTATTTTATGGCTTACTATTGTAGGAGCAAACTATCCTTCAGAACTTCTTTCTACTTTTTTTGGGTGGTTAGGAGAAAAACTAATATGGCTTTTTGATTATGTAGGAGCACCTGTATGGGTAAAAGGCTTGCTAATAGAAGGAGTTTACCAGACGGTAACATGGATTATTTCTGTTATGCTACCGCCTATGGCTATTTTCTTCCCAATGTTTACTTTGCTTGAAGATTTAGGTTACTTACCACGTATTGCCTTTAACTTAGATAAGTATTTTAAGAAGGCATGTAGTTCACGGAAAACAGGCGCTAACCATGTGCATGGGGCTTGGTTGTAATGCAGCAGGGGTAGTAGGGTGTCGTATTATAGATTCACCAAGAGAAAAATTAGTATCTATTTTGACCAATAGTTTTATGCCATGCAATGGAAGATTTCCTTTTTTGATTTGCATTGCTAGCATTTTTATAGGAAGCTACTTTGCAGGAGCAATGCAATCTATTGTGTCTACTTTGGCTGTTCTTGGTATTATCATTTTAGGAGTTGTGCTTACCTTGCTCATCTCCAAAATACTATCAAAAACTATTCTAAAAGGAATGCCAAACTCATTTATTTTGGAACTTCCACCTTACAGAAAGCCACAAATAGGGAAGATATTGGTTCGTTCTATTTTAGATAGAACTCTATTTGTACTTCGGAAGAGCCATTGCCGTTGCTGCACCAGCAGGACTTATCATCTGGTTATTTGCCAACATTCAAATAGGTGATAGTAGTATTTTAACCTATGTTGCCAATTTTTTAGATCCATTTGCAAGTTTAATGGGATTAGACGGCTATATTTTAACAGCTTTCATTTTGGGGCTTCCTGCTAATGAAATTGTACTTCCTATTATTTTAATGAGTTATATTGGGCAAGGAAGTTTAGTAAGCATAGAAGAAAACATGGCAATTAGGCAAATTTTAGTACAAAATGGTTGGACTCTGCTTACTGGAATTAACGTTATGCTATTTACTCTTTTACATTTTCCTTGTGGAACCACGCTTCTTACTATAAAAAAAGAAGCAGGGGGATTGAAATGGGCAATTTTATCTTTTGCGCTTCCAACCGTATGTGGAATTGTACTATGTATGTTCACAACGTTAGTTTGGAATGTGTTTGTAGTATAGAAAATAGGAAAGCAGGAGGGACGGAACAGGAGGGACGCCCCTTTTCGTTCCATTTTGGAACGGTGGGGACACCCCTTAAACAAGAAAAATAAAAAATAATATTTGATAATTTTTCGATATGTGTTATACTATACTTATATTATATAGAATTATAATAGTGGGGGGGTAATAAGATGTTAAAAGCAATTTTTTTATTTATTAAAGCACATATAGTATCTGCAACAATTATGACAACAATAGTAGTGAGTGCAGCAGTAATAACACCAATAGCAATCGAAAGTTATAAAACTTATCAATTAGATAAAACTGTACAAGCAGGTCTTAGTATGTTAGGAAAAGCAGATAATTTAATGGATAATGAAATAAGTAATAATTCTAATAACAACACAGTGTCACTTACATTTAGAGTTGAAAGAATAGAAGAATCAATAGAAGATATGCATAGTGTTGAATATAAAATTATACCAAGTTATGATAAAGATTACTCAGAGTGGACAAAGTCAGAAAAAGAATTGTATGAGCAAGCTTTTGAAGAAGCAAGACAAAAGTCAGAAGAAGAATATCATTCGGCGATAGCAAGTGAGCAACAAGCAATGGATGCGATATGGCAAAAAGCAGTAGAAGAAATGTCTAATGATTGGAAAAAGCAGGACTTAAGAAGTGCCGGTTCATTAGAATATTGTATATATACAGCAAGAGTTAGGGGAACAATACTAGGAGAAAGTTTTGATGTATCTTTTGATGAATTTGTAAATAATATTGCTCCAAATATACAAACTAAATTAGATAAAAGGCGACCTGTTCCTAAAAGTGAAACTGGTGACTATTATTTTGGAGACGATGGAATACCAATAGAAGAAGCAGATAAAATATATCAAGCTGACGATTTTGAAAGTGTAACCAAGACCATAAAAGATAATTTGGAACTTAGAAAAAATGAAGAGTAATTGATATAAATGAATTAAAAATTGAATAAATAATATATTTTAGCATTTACCTAATTAGGAAAATGCTTTTTATATGAAAGTGTAAAATTAAAATAACTATATTTATTTGTTAGATAAATAGCAATTTTTCAAATAAGTGATTAATTGTAAATCACTTATTTTTTTGTTATAATTATTTATAAAGTAAAAAATAACCTCTAGACATATTTAAAATACTAGAATGTTAATTTTAGTTGACAAAGTTCCAACTCAAATTGATAGAATGCAACTAAAAAAAGAAGTATAATTTTAAGTAGAATAAGGGAGGAAAAGAAAATGAATTTAGGAGAAAAATTATTTGAATTAAGAAAAAAGAAAAATTTGACTCAAGATGAAGTTGCAGAAAAGTTAAATGTAACAAGACAAACAGTATCAAAATGGGAAACAAATCAAAGTACGCCAGATTTTGATAAAATAATTCCACTATGTGAATTATATGAGATTTCTACAGATGAATTATTAAGAGGAGAAAAGCAAGAAAAAACAGAAGAAAATAATTACAATAATGAAGAAAAAAAGAATAAAAATAATTATGAAAATATGACTAAGAATCAAATAAAGCAAAAATCAGCTCAAGTAGTTTGTAGTTCTATTTTAATATTTATTGTAGCTATTGCGTATGCAGGAATTGGTACTGCTGTAATGATGTGGAATCCAGTTGTTGTTGGGTGTACTTTCTTAATAATGATTGGCTGGGGAGTAACTAGAATTGTGAAACATTATATGTCTATTCCAAAATTTGAAAAAACGCAAGAAGAAGAAAAACAAGATAAAATAGTAAAAAAAATAAATGATATCATTGGTGGAATAGGAGTTGCAATATATTTTATAATAAGTTTTATAACAATGGCTTGGCATATTACTTGGGTAATATTCATAATTATTGGAATGATTGAAGAAATTGTTAAGCTTATATTTATGTTAGAAGGAGATGAAGAAAATGAAAAATAAAGGAATAATTATTACTTTAATAATATTACTTTCTGTTATAATATTCTTTTTAGTAATGTTTTTGGTAATGTGTTTAACAGGAAGGATAAAGGGAATATTATTTTTTAGTACAAAGAAAAGCACTAACGTAATTTTTGATAAAACATATAGTGTAGAAGATATAAATAATATAGATATAAAACAAGATTCAGGAAATGTTATTTTTAAAGAAACATCAGAAGATAATATTCAAGTAGTTGTTTACGGAGAAAACGAAAGTGATGTAGATGTTAATTTTAACCAAAATAATTTATCTATTGATAATACTAATAACCAAAAATTTACTTTTTTTAGTTTTGGAGTTATAGCAAAAGATATTGTA
>CANQFS010000001.1 GCA_947599825.1 uncultured Clostridia bacterium | reverse complement strand
CATTACGCATTCTAAAAGCGGTACAAATGTTAGTATATCAACATTTGTACCGCTTAACTGTCAAATTTGGGATTATATGATAATTGTATACATTTTGTCAACATTTGTATACAATTTTATTATTTCAATAATATATATATTTATGCAAATTTTAATAAAATTTTAATAGTTATATACTGAATTATTTTATAAGTTGTATATGCGATCCTATAGTAGACGATGAAGAAGATAACGAAGATGATATGTAAAAAAATAAAAACTACTACTAATTTTGTTGTTAGTAGTAGTTTTTTAGTTATTGCTATGAACATAGTTATTTAATTTTTAATTGTTTAGAATTTTCCTTCTCAAGTTGTTTTAAACTCTTTTTAGGAGTAGGTAAATCTTCTGGCATAGTTCCTCCAAGTTCTTTTATTGTATTTCTTATTTTAGAGCCAACCTCGTAATGAGTTTGATTTGCTTCTTTTTCTGTTTTTATATTATCTCTTTTCAATTTTTCTTCAGTTTGAGATATTCGAAATAAATTTGCAATCAATTCGGTACTTCCCATATTATCTAAAATGTCTTCTCTGTATCGTAATCCCTTTCTTCTAGCAATGTCATCAGCAGTTTCACCGTTGTATAAACCTTTGTATCCAGCATTATGAAATTGGTCAAAATTTTTTACTCCTGCCTTTTTAGCAGTTTGATTAAGAGAATAATTTCCTTTTCTTGTTAAGTTTCTTTGATAAAATCTTTTTTCATCTTCTGTTAAAGAACTATATTCCTTTTCACTGATTTCTTGTTTCCTTGTTTGAACAGCAAAATAGGTTTGTGCAAGAGCAATTACTTTCTTTCTACTATCTCCATTTTGTGCTATTAAATAGCAAGCATAACGAGTTAGCTCATAATCAATTTGCTCTCTATAAGCTCCTGAACCAATTTGAACCATTTTATTGATATCAGTAAAATGGTCTATTACATTAATATTGCTATTCTCACAAGAAATCATTGCTTTATGAATTATCTTTTCAAAATTCTGCCAATTTGAATATTGTAAAACAGGCATAAGTTCCCTAGCATACCAAAATTCAATACCATTTTCATCAATATGTTTAATATCTTCAAAATTTTCATTAGTATAATCTTGAACTTTTTCTAACTCGTTCATTTTAAATCATCTCCCTTTCTTAATATTTAATAAAAAAATTATTATTTGAAAGTTATTATAAAACAATTGTTTGCACAAGTCAAGCCTTTTTAATATATTTTTTATATAAGTTAACTAATTTCTATATTATTTTAAATAATATTACCAAAATTAGTTATGAAAAGAAAAAATGTAGTAACAAAAAAAACATAAAAAAAAACATAAAAAAAATAAAATACTTGACTAAGAAATAAAACAATAGTAAAATGATAATAGAATAGTAGTAACTTATAAACATAAAATTTATTGAAAGATAGAAAATATAATTAATACTATTTACAAAATAACAAAAAATTAGAATAAAACAAAAAGATACGCAAAAACTAAAAAACAAAGGAGAAAATAAGAAAATGAAAAAGAAAGAAAATAGTCAAGAACAAGTAGAAAAAATCCAAAAAGGGCAAAAACAGATTAATAAAAATAGCAGAGGTATCACATTAATTGCACTAGTAATAACCATTATAGTACTTATTATCTTAGCAGGAATAAGTATGAACTTAGTATTAGGAAATAATGGTCTATTTACAAAAGCGCAAGAAGCAGCAAAAAATTATCAAACAGCACAAAATATGGAAGTAGCAGAAATTGAGGAACTTGAAAAAATAATTCCAAGTAAAGCAATTATAGAGTTAAAAGAACTAAAAGTAGGAGATTATATTGAATATTATAGTGGAGCAAACGGAAAAATTACTTGTAGAGTATTATATCCAATGGATTCTGAATATGGTTTACAAATTATATCAGATCAAATTGTATCAAAATTAACATTAAAAACAGATACATGGGAAATAGCAAGAGATACTTATAATAACTTATTAGAAATATTAAATGGTAAAACAGAAGAATATATAAATACTAACTATGTAACAGATGCAAGATGTGTAGGAAGTATTCCAACAGTAGAAAATGGAAAATTTGTAGATAAAAATAAAAGCAAAGATGAAAGTGGAAGTTATATAGATGAAACAAAAACTTATTTGTTACCAGATAACTATGCAACACAAGAAGTTTTAGATGGAAGTAATGATACGAAATGCGTCCTAGCAGATGAAAATTATAAAATAGATGAACAACAGTTAAAAGACAATGATCTATATATTATAAAAGACGATTATTATATTGGAAGTAGACAAATGTTTACTGAGTGGCGAACGTTCGTAGGAACTTGTTTTGCTTGTAGACATATTAATATACAAAACAGTATAGTGACATCTGATTGGTTGTGTAGAATTAAAGACGATGGACAAGTTGATTTACGTGATCCATCACTAGAATTTGGAATACGATCATGTTTCTTATTAGATACTAATAAAGCAAAAGTAATAGATGGAACAGGTAAATTAGAAGATCCTTATATATTGGGAATGTAAAATAAAAAAGATAATATAAACAAACATAATAAAAAAATAGAGAATATAGATATAATATTAAAAATAATATATAAGAAAAATTACATTAACTTGACAGTTAAATAGCACAAACGTTAAGATATCAACGTTTATGCTATTTTTTTATATAGTAACAAAAAAACATAAAAAAATAAAATACTTGACTAAGAAATAAAACAATAGTAAAATGATAATAGAATAGTAGTAACTTATAAACATAAAATTTATTGAAAGATAGAAAATATAATTAATACTATTTACAAAATAACAAAAAATTAGAATAAAACAAAAAGATACGCAAAAACTAAAAAACAAAGGAGAAAATAAGAAAATGAAAAAGAAAGAAAATAGTCAAGAAGAAGTAGAAAAAATCCAAAAAGGGCAAAAACAGATTAATAAAAATAGCAGAGGTATCACGTTAATTGCATTGGTTATAACAATTATAGTGCTTATTATCTTAGCAGGAGTAAGTATAAACTTAGTATTAGGAGATAATGGAATATTCAACAAAGCAAGAACTTCTGGCTTAGAAATGGAAAAAGCTAAATTCATAGAAGATGCAGGATTAGCCTACTCGGAATTGTATATGGAAATGGTAGAAAATACAGAATTTTCAACAATTACTATGGCAAGATTGAAAACAAAATTAATAGAAAGTTATGGTTATGAAGAAAAAATAAAAACAGTTGTAACAAATGATGCGTCAGACATAACTTTAAGTGAAACTAACATAGAAATAGAAGCAAATTATAAAAAAGTAATAAATGTACAAATAGGAGACGGTTCAGGGGAAGTAAATTATGTGTTAATACAAGGAAAATACTATCCTATTAATTTAACGAATTCCGGCATTAATTTAGGGGAAGGTTTAAGTGAACTACCACAATCTGGAGAATCTTCAAAAACACTTAATATAACATCTTCAAATAGTATAGTAAGCGTTACAACAGATAATACAAACATAATTACAATATCTGCTGGAGATAAAGCAGGAAATGAAACTATTACAGTTACTTACGGTGATAATATAACAAAAACAATAAATGTAACTGTAAAAGCAAATAAAGGAAATATTGTAGACTTAGGAAAGGTAACAGTAGGAGAAAATGAATTAAAAAATGACTGGCAATATTTTTATGAAGATAACCAAAATATTTATTTAATATATGCAGATTATTTAGAAAATGAAGTTATACCAGATGGAGAAGGAATGAGTAAAAACGAATACAATGTATGGTCATCATCAGGAGATGATACTAATTTAATGAATTATTTAAAAGGTGAAGATTCACATGCAACAGCATGGAATGGAATAAAACAAGCAATAGAAGGGGCTTTAGAAGCAAAAAATATAGAAACAACTGTAAAAGTAGTAGGTGGACCAGACTTGGAATTATTCCAAAAAGCATTAAACTCTATGTATAAGGATTTAAAATTTGAAGCAAAAGAATTTGAATTAGGTGAAGAAAATCCAGATGGAGATACAATACAACAGAAGGGTTGGGCATATCGATTAGGTGGTATAGGAGGTTATAAGTATGAAGTTTCCATTGAAAAAGATGAAAAAATGTTCTTCCCACATAAAGAAAGGGTAGGAACAACTGCTGGTTATTGGTTAGTAGGAGATTCTGCACATGTTGGAAATGAAAATAAACCTCGTTATTGTTCTGTAGAATATGAAAATAAAGTTGGATATGCTCATAGCAATATCAATGTAGGTGTAAGACCTGTAGTGACCATTGAGAAAACAGATGATTTAATACAAGCGTTAAATTTAGTAAAATAAAAATTATATATATTATTCTAAAAAATTTGGATTTACAAATAACTTGGAGCCAACGACGTAGGTATTTACAACTCGTCATTGGCTCCTTTTTACGATTGATACAAATATAATTCAATTTATTAAAGTATATCATAATTTTATCCTAACACCTATGCATTTTCTTCTTTGAAAAATGGTACAAAACTCGGGGGATAATGTAATAAATACTGAAACTAAAAAATACCATTCTTTTCTAGAATGATATTTTTATTTATCTGTTCGCCATTGGTGGAGGCGAGGAGAACAATTTTTATTGTTTTTAATTGTTTCTCTATCTCTCAAAAAGTTTCTAAAAGCTTTATTATTAAACTATTTTAGACCATTTTATTATTTTTTCATATCAAATATATTTTAGTAAATTTTCCATTTAGTGTGTACAAATCGTGTACGCTTTCTATACTGCATTTAAAATTGCAACTGCTTTTTCTTCTTCTTTTGGGTATAAATGAGAATAAGTATTCCAAGTCATCTCAACTTTTGTATGTCCTAATCTTCTTGCAATTTCTTGAATGTTAATTCCCATATTAGCAAGTAATGATGCATGAGAATGTCTAAAATCGTGTATTCTTATTGTTTTTACTTTTGCTAATTTAGAATAAAGAATGTTTTTTTGTTGTAAAGCAGTGTCTCTTACACATTTTCCGTCGCCTAAAACTCTACTATCTTCACTAAAATTAGGTATTTTCATTTGTCTTTTTTTATGTTCTTTTAATATTTTAATTAATGGTAATGGTATTTGCAGAGTTCTTATAGAAGATTTATTTTTAGGTGGCGTTTCCACATCACACTTATTTTTTAATTTTTGTGTTATACTATGCTTTACACTTAAATAGTTATTGTTAATATCAGTCCAACGCAAAGCGTGTATTTCTCCTTTTCTTAAACCAGTATAATAAGCAATATTAAAAAACACATAAAAATTCCATTCATACATGTTGTTTTCTTTTAATTGTTTTTGTAATGCTTGTTTTTTGGCTGTTTCAATGTACTTTTTAAATTCTTCTGGCGTATAAAAATTAATTTCTTTTTTAGTAGCTAAAGCGTCTTTGAAATTTCCGTACTTTTGCTAATTGATGTTTTGGTATATATTCCATTCTAACAGCGTAATTTAACATTGTTCGTAGTTCTGTAAATACATTTCTTTTTGTTGTTATTGCTAAATTTCTTTTTTCCATAGATATTTTCCAATCTTGTAAAACTCGTGTTGACAATTTATCTATTCTCACATCTTTAAGAATTGGTAATATATAGCGTTTAATTATTCTACTGGATTTTTCAAGTGTTATTTCTCTAACCTCATATTTCTTTACAGATATGTACTCCTCAAATAATTGTTTAACTGTCATTTTCTTTATGGGTGTTTCTTGTTGTACTTTAACTTCATTTTCTAATTGTTTTTCTAAATTTTTTGCCACATCTATTCCATAAACCGAACGTGTCATTTGCCTTTTTTGTCCATTATCTGCTACATAATTTATACGCACATGATATTTTTGTAATCCATCTTTTTTTGTATTTCCAACCTTATATATCGGCATTTTATAACCTCCTTATATAAGGCACGTATTTGAATTACCTTTTATATTCTATCACAAAAGACTTTCTAAAAGCAATGTTTGTCTTAAAATTTTAATATTTTGTATTTTATTTTCAATATTTGCTACATTTGTTACAAGTGCCGTAACATTTTTCTATGCTTACTCTCCCAATATTTTTAAGAATTTTGTTACAAAACATAGGTAATACTAGACTATGTTTTTAGCACAGTGATCACCCTAGCGGGTGATCATCGTGCTAATATATTTTTATTTCACTAACTATATAAAAGCAGGGATTTTTAGAATTTTCCCTGCTTTGAATTTGGCTAAGATAATAAAAAATTAAAGAAAACTTCTCCAAAAATTTGCTTCTTCCATAATCTTTGAAATTTCTGATTCACAATTAGCAATTTGCTTTTCAGCTATACTTTTTACAACTTTATATCCACGACTACTTGGATTTAATAGTTTAGCAATATCAGAAAATTCACTTGAATTGTATTTAGCAAAGGATTCAAGTAATTCCTCAGCATGTTTCCAATTAGGTTGTTTTTCAATATCATGAGCACATTTATCATATTCACCCCAGTGTGCTACATGAGCTAATTCTCCATCAATTACACGCACACTAAAATTAGCACTTATACCTTTACAAAACCGAAATAAAAACTCGCATTCATGTTCGTCTTTTTTAATTATATTAGTCATTAAAAATCCCTCCTAATTTTAGTAAAGATTGCATCAATGCTTAGCCTCATTGATTTGACTGAGCGTTACATAAAAAGTATAACATAATTATATATTAAAGTCAAGTACGATATCTTAGTGAATTTAAAATCTGTCCAAAGTATCTATATAACGACCAATTATAAAATCACATAAAAAAACAATTAAGAATTTTGATCTTAATTGTTTCTTTTCTAATTCAAATACGAGCCTTTTAATTTTTTATTTTAATTAAGCATGTACAGAGCGTGTACACTTAATTTTCAATCTATGTAACCACTTATTTTAAGCTATCTTTATTTTAATTGGTGGAGGCGAGGAGAGTCGAACTCCTGTCCAATACATTTTCCATATCAACTTCTACGAGTGTAGTTTGTTATTAAAATTCCCTTTATCTTTTCTTAACAAACAAAGGAAAGAAAAAAGTAGCCATAAAAATACCCACTATTTCCATGGCAAGAAATAGTTTCGTTTCCCACAAAATCGACGCTTTATCCATAGCTGTGGGCACTATGGTAAAACGTCGCCGCTCTTAGGCAGCGAATGCTAATTCTTTATTATCAGCGTTTATTTTTAGTTCTGCTTTTTTTAAGTGGCCAAAGCAGCTATCCACTACTCGCTATTGGTACTTCTAACATACTGTCGAAACCAAATACGCCCCCATAAACATGCTACAAAATAATTATACAACAGAAAACAAAGAATTTCAATGGAAAAACGTAACAAAATTAGAGTTTACATATTGCAAAAATAGAAAGAATAGTATATAATAACTATGATTATTACATAAATGTTAATGTGTTACAAGTTTATTAAATGTATATTACAATTTTATGAATATTCTTGACATATATAATAAAACGAATAAAATAATAGTATAGCAAAGGAGCAAACAATGAGAGTAATCAGTGGAACAGCAAAAGGTACAAAATTACATTCAATTGATGACTTATCAACAAGACCTACACTAGATAGAGTCAAAGAGCCTTTGTTTAGTATTATCCAAACTCATATTGAAGAAGCAATTGTACTAGATTTATTTGCAGGAAGTGGCGCACTTGGTATTGAAACATTGAGTAGAGGAGCAAAGCATTGCACGTTTTGTGACAAATCATACAAGTCAATTCAAATGCTAAAACAAAATATTCAAAAAACAAGAATGGAAGAAAAAAGTACAATTATAAATGAAGATTATAAAAAATGTTTAGAAGCACAAAAAGAAGCATTTGACATTATTTTTATAGACCCACCATACAAACTAGACATTGCAGTAGATGCTATAAAAAGAATTTTAAACCTTCATTTACTTCAAAAAGATGGAATTATTATTTTAGAAACAGATGAGCAAGAAAGAGAATTAAAAGAACTAAAAGAATTAGAAATAGAAATATATGATATCAGAAAGTATGGAAGAGTAAACCTTCTATTCATACGCGAAAGGGGCTAAACCATGGAATTATTTACATTATTAGAAACATTGGAGGAAATGCTAGAAAATAGCAAACCAATTCCTTTTTCAAATAAAGGAATTATTAATAAAGAAGAAATGCTAGAAATTATAAAAGAAATACGTTTAAAATTACCAGATGAATTAAAACAAGCAAAATGGGTTAAAGAAGAAAGACAACGTATTTTAGTAGAAGCACAAAAAGAAGCAGATGACATTGTAAAAGAAGCAGAAAATAGAATTATATCTATGATAGATGAACATGAAATTACAAGAAAAGCATATGAGTTAAAAGCGCAAATTATTGAAGAAGCAAATGAAATGTCAAGAGAAATTTCAAAAGGAACAAAAGAATATGCAGATAGCATTCTACAAAATATAGAAGTAGCACTTCAAAATGCACTAGAAACTCTTCAAAATAATAGAAAAGAACTACAATAAATAGCTAAATGCGAATATAAAAATACAAGTATAAAAAATGCAAATAGAAAATGCAAATATAGAAAATACAAATATAAAAATGTAAATATAGAAAATACAAATTATTTAAATAAGCAAATGAAAGAATTATACAAAATTAATGATAAATAAAATAAAAAAATAAAACAAAAATTACAACACAAAAAGTTGTAATTTTTTGTGTTTAAGATATAAAAATTTACAACAATCTTTTTAACAAAATTCGTAATATTTTTTCTAGGAATTCCTTGCAAATCAAAACGCACAATGATAGAATTAATTTGAAAAAATATATTTAAAAATATAGACTTATAAAAAAGATTATTAAAGAAAAGGTATCCAAGTAGAAAGGGAGAATAAATAAAAATGGCCAAAAGAGGAAGAAAAAAGAAACAAGAACCAAAGGTAAATATAGATGTTGCAGTAGTATTTATGCTTCTTATTAGCGTACTACTTGCGGTTTTCATATACGGAAAATCCGGCTTTTTAGGAGAACATTTAAGCCCAGCCTTAGGAGGCGTTATGGGATTTATAAAATACATTATACCAATCGGAACTTTTGCAATTGGTATCTATTTGGCTTATGATAAAAAAGAATATCTAATTACAAAATTATTTCAATATGCAATCTTCCTAACATGCATTGCAGTTATGCTTAGCGTATTTCAAATATCAGCAGGAAATATAAATACAGCAAAAGGAATGGAGCAAAGCATAAAAGATGCCTATTATTTAGGAGCAAGAGATATTGGTGGAGGCATTATAGGAACTGTAATTGCTGTTCCACTTATCAAATTTTTAGGAACCTTAGGAACCATTGTACTATCTATAGGGCTTGCTCTTATTACTTTTGTAATTATGTTTTCAATTAAACCAACTAATTTAATTTATAATATTGTTGATTATTTTTTGGACAAAAAAGAAGAAAGAAGAAAATTGCGTGAGCAAGAAAGAAAACAAATACACAAACCTGTAAGGCAACAAGTAGAAATGGTAGAAGAAATTGTGCCAAAGAAGGAAACTTTAAAAGAAAGAAAACAACGTGAAAAAGAAGAAGCAAGAAGGCGTGCATTAGAAATCGATGAAGACCAATTAAGTATCAATTTAGCAGGGTTAGAAAATGAAATAAAAAGTGGAAAACTAAAAAAATATAATCATGAACAAGACGATTTAAATCCAATAGGAATGGAAAAAATGCCATCTCCAAACGAACTTGGAAACTTATTCAAACAAGAAGTAGAAACAAAAGAAGAAAAAGTGAAAGAAGTTTTAAATTTAGAGCATACTATGACTGTAGAAGATGGAAACGACACTTACGAATTCCCACCAATTGAAATGTTAAGTGAAGGAAGTAAACAAGGCCTAAAAGGTGGCAAAAAAGCAGTAGCAGATACAGCAAGCAAATTACAAAAAACCCTATATAGTTTTGGAGTTTCTGCTAAAGTAGAAAATGTTTCAGTAGGGCCAGCCATTACAAGATATGAATTAAGACCTGCAGAAGGAGTTCGTGTAAGCAAAATAGCAAATTTAGCAGATGACATTGCTTTAAATTTAGCAGCAGAGACAATTCGTATAGAAGCACCAATTCCGGGAAAAAATGCAGTAGGTATAGAAGTTCCAAATGCCGAAAATGAAGTAGTACACTTAAGAGATATTATAGATACATCAGAATTTGAAAACCATAAATCAAAACTTGCTTTTGCTTTAGGAAAAGACGTAGCAGGAAAAGAAATTGTAACAGACATTGCAAAAATGCCACACGTTATGATAGCAGGAGCAACAGGTTCTGGAAAGAGTGTATGTATTAACACTTTAATTACAAGTATCATTTATAAAGCAAAACCAAGTGAAGTAAAATTAGTAATGGTAGATCCAAAAGTAGTAGAATTATCCGTTTATAATGGAATTCCACACTTACTAATTCCAGTTGTAACAGACCCTAGAAAAGCAGCAGGAGCACTTGCGTGGGCAGTACAAGAAATGGAAAACAGATATGCAACCTTTGCAGCAAAAGGCGTAAGAGATTTAAAAGGTTATAATGAAGCAGTAGAAAAATCAGATGGCATAGGAAAATTGCCACATATTGTCATTATTATAGATGAGCTTGCAGACTTAATGATGGTAGCAAAAAAAGACGTAGAAGATGCTATTTGTCGTTTAGCACAAAAAGCCAGAGCAGCAGGAATGCACTTAGTAATTGCAACCCAAAGACCATCTGTTGATGTAATTACAGGCTTAATCAAAGCAAATATTCCATCAAGAATAGCCTTTGCAGTATCATCACAAGTAGACTCTAGAACCATTTTAGACATGGTAGGAGCAGAAAAATTACTTGGAAAAGGAGATATGTTATTCTACCCAGCAGGTGCACCAAAGCCAACAAGAATTCAAGGAGCATTTATTTCAGACGGCGAAGTTGAAAAAATTGTAAACTTCTTAAAAGCAAACGGAGAAGCAACCTACAACGAAGATATTTTAGAAAGCATTGAAAATGCAAATAAAACAGACAAAGAAATGGCAGAAGATGATATGGAAGATGATGACACAGATCCATTCTTAATGGACGCTATTGACGTTGTAGTAGAAACAGGACAAGCATCTACTTCATTTATACAAAGAAAATTCAAAGTAGGCTATGCAAGAGCAGGAAGAATTATAGACCAAATGGAAGAAAGAGGCGTTATTTCAGGCTACCAAGGAAGTAAGCCAAGAGAAGTTTTAATGACAAAAGAAAGACTAGCAGAGCTAAAAATGGGAACAACACCAGAAGTAGCGCAAAATAAGGAAGAAGTAGCAGAAACAGAAGAATAGAAAATAGAATAAAAATATAAAATAAAATATGAAAATAATATGCAACATATAGAAAAATAAAAATATGTAGTTGAAAGATATAATAAATATTTTTAATATAAAAAAATTATAATAATTATAACCATAAGAAAAAATAAAGATGATAAATGATAATAAAGCAATAAAAAAATAAGTTTTTAAGAGATTTCAAAAGAAAAATAAAGCAATAAAAAATAATTTTTTAAGAAACACAAAAGAAAGGTAAACAAAATGGCAAAAGAAGATATTTTTTCTAAAATCAATTTCAAAGACTATAATAACGAATTAGAGAATATATTAGAGCAGAAGGATTTTTCAAGTGATGTGAAAAACCTTCTGCTTAGTATGCTATACAAAATTGAAAACGGCTATCAAGATTATGAAATGGTAAAAGTAAATGTAAGTACAAAAAAATCATTTCTAAAAAAAATTGTTCAAATTATACAAAAAGAATGTAAGCAAATTAAACTAATAAAGCCATTAAGCGAAGAAAGCAAAGAATTAGAAGAAAAGCAAGTAAATTATATTATAGATAAAGAAAAAGCAATTATTTCTGTATATCCAAATGAAAGAATGATGTTAGAGGCCCTAATTGCATTAAATCAAAAAGAGATAGAAATAGAAGATAAGTATGAACTTTTTTCAACTGGCTTAAAAGAAATATTAACAATAGGAAATCGAATGAATTTAGTAGAAGTAGTTCGTGACTTTAACGGCTGGTCATGGGATATTACAACAAGTCAAATGGAAAGTAAAAACATCAATATAGTATATCAA
Organism: uncultured Clostridia bacterium; assembly: GCA_947599825.1. GTDB lineage: Bacteria > Bacillota > Clostridia > TANB77 > CAG-508 > UMGS1663. The sequence continues at coordinate 88,133 of CANQFS010000001.1, read as the reverse complement.
AATCTACTTTTATTACTTGGAAATAGGTTTTTAAAAAAATGGATAACAGACGACATAAGTAAAGATGAAGAAGAAACATTACTTCCAAATAATGAAATTTTAAGAAGTAAGTACAACAATAGTTTTGGGCTAACACAAGAAGAAGTGCAACAAGAAGAAAAAATAGACTATGTGCAAGTAATGCAAGAAATTTTAAGTAAAAAATATGGAGAAGAATTAGCAAAATCATTCGTAGAACAATTCATAAAAACAGTAATAGCAATAAGTGCTAATAGAAATAAAATGCAAAAGCAAAAAATAATAGAAAAACAGCAAAAAATCCAACAAATGCTAACATTAATGAAAGATAATAAAAAATATTTAGAAAGTCTATCTAATAGAAAAAAAGAAATCAATTTGCATATCAAAAAAATAGATACATTACTAAATGACGAAACATTGCTAAAAGAAGAATATATAGAGAGAAATCGTAAATTGCCAAATAAAGAAAAAATCTTTAGTGTAAGTCATTTAAGAATTATGCTAGAAAAAGAAAGAAAAAATTTACTAGAAGAAATAAAAGAATGCAACAAGCAAATGGAACCAAAAGAATTTGTAAATAAAAAGAAAGAACTAGAAGAAAAGTTACAATTTTTTGAAACAATAGGAGTAAAAGAAACAGAAAAAGTAGATGAAGCAAAGCAAATTGAATTATTGCAAAACATATTCTTAGATTGCTTCTTAATAAAAATAAAAAAAGTAGAAGGAAAGCAGTACATTCGAGATTTAATATATGAACTACGTTATTATGAGCAAATACCATATCAGCAAAATGAACAAGGTGAGGTAAATGAGTCAAATCAAGAAAGCACAGAAAACCAAGAAAAGCAGCAAAAACCACAAAAACCACAAAAACAACAAAAAATAAAACAAGTTGAAAAAGAACTAATAAAAAAAGCCTGCCTTGCAAAAATATACATTACATTTAGTAAGGAAGAAGAAATAAATGAAGCCATCTTGGCAAACCAATTTCAAAGTAAAATTATAAATTTAGAAAATACCATTTATATATTAAAATATCATAAAGGAATTTTAAAAATACAAATTTATGATGGAACAATAGAAGAAGAAACAAAAGAAATACCAATTGTAAAAAAAGTAGAACTACAAGTCAAACTAAACAAAAAAATCAAAATATGGGAGTAGTGGAGCAATTTGGGACAGTCCCAAATTGTCCCAAATGGAACAATTTGTACCACCCCCTATTTAATTGAGAGGAGAATAAGATATGAAAATAACCTTTTTAGGTGCAACGAAAACAGTAACAGGCTCAAATTTTTTAGTAGAAGCGGCAGGAAAAAAATTTTTAGTAGACTGTGGAATGTATCAAGGTCAAGCACAAGACGAATGGGAAAATTCAGCACCATTTGCCTTTGATGTAAATGACATCGATTTTATGCTACTAACTCATGCACATATTGACCACTCTGGTAGAATTCCAAAATTATACAAAGAAGGATTTAGAAATAAAATATATGCAACAAAAGCAACTTGCGACTTGTGTAGAATTATGCTACCAGATAGCGGTCATATTCAAGAAATGGAAATTGAATGGAAAAACAGAAAAAGAGTGCGCAAAGGTTTAGACCCAGAGCCACCACTATATACAGCCCAAGAAGCCTTAGAGTCTCTTGAAATATTTGAACCTGTGAAATATGATGAAGTTATTGAAATTAGCGATAAAATTCATGTACGTTTTAATGATGCTGGACATATGCTTGGTTCTAGTATTATAGAAGTATGGGCAAGTGAAGACGGAAAAGTAACCAAAACTGTATTTACAGGAGACATAGGAAATAACGACATTCCACTTCTTTCTTCTCCAACAATGATAGAAAGTGCAGACTATTTGGTTATGGAATCTACTTATGGTGGAAGACTACATACTAGAAACGATGACAAAGCAGAAATGTTCTTAAACATAGTAGCAGAAACATTAAATAAAGGTGGAACAGTAGTTATTCCATCATTTGCTGTAGGAAGAACTCAGGAAATTCTATATGAGCTAAACAATTTAAAAGAAAATAGAAAAGACAAAGAATTTAGAGAAAAATATTATACTTTAATGGGTGCACCTGTGTATGTAGATAGTCCACTTGCAATTTCAGCAACAGAGGTATTTCGCAATAATATGGATTTATTTGACGAAGAAACACAAGAGCTTATGAAAAGAGGAGATAATCCACTAGAGTTTCCAGGGCTAAAATTTACAAGAACAGCAGAAGAATCTAAAGAATTAAATGAAAAAGACGAACCTTCTATTATTATATCTGCTAGTGGTATGTGCGAAGTAGGAAGAATAAAACATCATTTAAAACATAATTTATGGAATCCAAATAGCACCATTTTATTTGTAGGATATCAAGCACCGGGAACATTAGGAAGAAAAATTGTAGAAGGTGCAAAAACAGTAAAAATATTTGGTGAAGAAATTGCAGTTAATGCAAGAATAGAGTATATTGAAGGCTATTCTGGCCATGCTGACCAAGAGTGGCTATTAAACTTCATTTATTCATTCTTTGAAAAGCCAAAAACTATCTTCTTAGTACATGGCGAGCCAGATGGGCAAATTGCATTAAAGCAAAAAATACAAGGCACAACTCAAATTCCTGTTATTATACCAGAATATGGAGAAGAATATGAGCTAAATGAACAAGTACAACGTTTAGGAAGAGTAAAAGGTGCAAAAGAACATGAAAGAAAATATATCCGCTTAGAAGTACTTGGTAGAATTCAAACTTTAAAAGAAGAATTAGAGGATATGTCTAACATTGTAGAAAAAGAAATGCTAGTAGAAGATGCAAATGACGAAGACATTGCAAAATTAAATGATAGAATAAAAGAGTTAGAGCAACAAATTGTAAAAATTGTAGAAGGATAAAAACTAAAATTTAATCTTTTATAAATGGAGTTATATGTAAAAAACGAGAGTATAATATGTCAACAAATAATGAAAAATTTTTGAGGAGAACATATGAAAAAGAAATATTATAATGAAGCAATAATTGGAAATGAAAAAATAGTAGCAAGTTTTAGCTATCAAGGAGAAATGCTAAGACTATTTTATCCAACTAGAGATTATAGGCAGTTTATAGATACAATGCAAACAGGAGTAAAAATCAATGACTCTGCATTAATTTATTTGCATGAAGATATAAACAACGAATATGAGCAATATTATACTGAAAATACAAATATTTTAAATACAAAAATAAAAAATACATATTTCAACTTATCTATCTTACAAACTGATTTTGTTAGCATATCAAAAAATGTCATAATAAAAAAGTATAAACTAACAAATGAAAACAGTATAGATTTAGAAGTAGACTTCTTATTATATTCAAAACTATTATCCAACAATAACAACATGGTAGGAAGTAAAATAGAGAAGGACACTTTACTTCAATATAGCCATGATTATACATATTGTATTTTCTCAAAACTACCAATATTAGGCTATCGTTTAAACCATAGTGAAGAAGAAATAAAATCAGGTTACTTATATGATAAAGATTATATTGGAATGGCAAACGATTCGGCAATAAGTTATAAAATAGGAAACCTAAAGCCAAAAGAAAGCAAAGAATTTGAAATATTTATATACATAAATAATAACCAAGAAAAATATCAAATGGACGAAATAATAGAAGACGTAGAAAAAATAAAAAGCATAGATACCACAAAAGAGCAAAAGAAAGTAGAAAAATATTGGAATAACTATGTAAAAGAGCATGACGGACTAAAAATTCTAAGTAAAAAAGAGGAGTGGCAAAGAAAACTAACAGGCAAAGATGAAATAAAGGATGCGGTAAATAAATCAATAGAAAAAGAACAAAATGAAATAGACAAAATTGCATACGAAAAATACGAAAGCATAAAAAAAATCTATGTAAGAAGTATTTTGCTATTTCCACTTCTTTCAAATACCGAAACTGGTGGCATATCAGCAGCAATAGAAGTAGATGAAGAACGAAGTAAATGTGGACGTTATTCATATTGTTGGCCAAGAGATGCAGTCTTTGTAACAAAAGCACTAGACATATTAAACATGACAGAGCAAACGACAAAATTCTATACAAACTTCTGCAAAAAAACACAAAGCAAAAACGGAATGTGGGAGCAACGCTTCTACACAGACGGAAGATTAGCACCATGTTGGGGCTATCAAATAGATGAAACAGCCAGCATTATATATGGCATATACGAACATTACAAAATAACCAAAGACAAAGAATTTCTAAAACAAGTCTATCCAATGTGCCAAAAAGTACCATTAGGGTTACCATTGGGGACGTTTCCTTTTGGTAAATCTGTCCCTTTTGGTACATTAGAAAAAGAACCTATGACAGAAAAGGAAAGTTATGACTTATGGGAAATGCATGAAGGAGTTCATTTATATTCATTAAGTGCAATATATGCAGCGCTAAAGGCAATGATAGCCATAAAACAGGAATTAAACGAAACAAAAGAAATAGAAGAATTAGAAGAAAAAGCAAAGCAAATAAAAGATTATTGCTTGAAAAATTTCTATGATGAGCAAAGTAAAACTCTAAAGAGAAACAACAAGGATAACATTATGGATATTAGTTTATTAGGAACTGTAGTACCATTTTCTATGTTAGATGCAGAGCAAAGAGAAGTAAAAAATACTATTGAAAAAATAAATATGACTTTAAGAACTTATACCGGTGGCTATTTAAGATTTGAAAATGATAGCTATTTAGGCGGAAATAATCCATGGCCAATTGCAACATTATGGTTGGCATTATATAATATGAAAATAGGAAAACAAGAAGAAGCCACAAACCAAATTGAATTTATTAGCAAAACAGCAACTAAACATGGCTTTCTTGCAGAACAAATAGACAATGAAACCATGCAATCTAACTGGGTAATTGGCTTAGGTTGGTCGCATGCTATGTATATTATTGCTTTGTCACAGCTAGGTACCTTTGGGGACGTTTCCTAAAGGTACATTACTAAGAAAAAAGTAGAAAAATGTATAAAAAACGAGAAAATAAAGAAAAATCCATAAAAATTTAAAAAATTTTCATAAAAATATAGCAATATACATAAAAATGTGCTATATTTTTATTAGTTTTAGGGGGAATAAAATAATAGGGGCAAAATCAAAAAAATAATATAGTTAGGAGGTTGTTCACTATTTCAAGAACCCAAAGAACAAAATCAAACACAAATGTTTACCATGTTATTATAAGAGGTATCAATAGGCAAGATATCTTCTTAGATAACCAAGATTTTAGAAAATTTCTAAAAGAATTAAAAAGAACAAAAGAATTATACCAATATGAATTATATGCTTATGCACTAATGCCAAATCATGCACATTTTATTATTCATGATACAACGGAAAATCTATCTACTATTATGCAAAGCTTAAATATAAGATATTCCTATTATTTTAATCAAAAATATGAAAGAGTAGGTCATTTATTTGAAAATCGATTCAAAAGTAAAAATATTGAAGAAGAATCGTATTTAAAAAATGTGGTAAGATATATTCATAAAAATCCAGAAAATGCAGGTATTACTGGTCATTATTCTTGGACTAGTTATTATGAATATGTTCAAAATGAAGAAAGAATAATTGACAAAGATTTTATTATGAATTTATTTAATAATGATATTTCAAATTTTAAAATTTTTCATAATAATTATAACAAAAATCAAGATTTTGGAAATCATTATGAAATGATAAGCAAAATAGAAGACGAAGAAGCAATTAAGTGCATGAAAAAAATTGCAAAAGAAGAGAATTTAATAAGAATTCAAAATTACGATAAAGATAAGAAGTATGAAATAATAAAAAAATTTATTCAAATAGAAGGCATTAAGAAAATACAAATTGCTAGAATATTAGGTATGAATAGAAAATTAATAGAAAAAATAGGAAAGGAGATGTACCAAAAGGGACAGATGTACCAAAAAGAAACGTCCCCAATGGAACCAAAGAAATATGGCAAAAGCAAAGACAGTTTTTGTATGTAATAGCTGTGGATATGAATCGCCTAAGTGGCTTGGAAAATGCCCAGCTTGTAATGAATGGAATAGTTTTTATGAAGAAAAAGTAGTAAAGGATAAAGATGGTGCTTTTCTTACAAATAAAAAAACAAGAACAGCAAAGCCAACTTCATTAAATAGTGTAGAGGGGAAAGAAGCAGTTCGCATTTCTACACGGTGTTGGAGAATTAGATAGAGTATTAGGTGGTGGAATCGTAAAAGGTTCATTAGTATTACTTGGTGGAGAACCAGGCATACGGAAAATCTACGCTTATTCTTCAAATTTGCAACAAAATGCAAGGTGAAGGAAAGGTTTTATACGTTTCAGGGGAAGAATCTGCAGAGCAAATTAAAATTCGTGCAGACCGTTTAAATATAAAAAACGAAGATATTTTATTTTTAGGTGAAACTGATATTGACATTATTGCAGAAAATATTCAAGAGCTAAATCCTAAGTTAGTAATTATAGATTCAATTCAAACGATGTATAGTGATGAAATTACCTCTGCAGCAGGTACAGTAAGCCAAGTGCGTGAAATTACTGCAAGAGTAATGAAAATTTGTAAAGGGCAAAATATTACAACAATTATTATAGGTCATGTTACAAAAGAGGGAAACATTGCAGGACCAAGAGTGCTAGAACATATGGTAGATACAGTTTTATACTTAGAAGGAGAACGCTATTTTTCTTATCGTATTTTAAGAGGAGTGAAAAATCGTTTTGGCTCTACAAACGAAGTAGGAATGTTTGAAATGCAAAATAATGGAATGGTAGAAATAACAAATCCATCTTCTATTTTAATTTCTGAACGAGAAGACAACCCTTCTCGGAAGCGTAATTGTAGCAAGTATGGAAGGAACGAGACCACTCTTAATAGAACTTCAAGCATTAACCACGCCAACTACATTTGGACTTCCAAGAAGAACAGCAAATGGAATTGATTACAATAGACTTACTGTGTTAATGGCAGTTTTAGAAAAAAGAGCCAATTTAAATTTAGGCTCACAAGATGTATATTTAAACGTAGTAAGTGGAATTCGTATAGCAGAGCCTGCCATCGATTTAGGAATTATTTTAGCTGTAAGTTCTAGTTTTAAAAACATCAGCATTCCAACAGACGTAGTAGCAATTGGTGAAGTACGGCTTAACTGGCGAAGTACGAGCAGTTAATATGATAGAAAAAAGATTAAAAGAAGTGGAAAAATTAGGCTTCAAAAAATGTATTATTCCAGAAAATAACAAAAAACTATTGAAAGATAGTTATAAATTAGATATAATAGGCGTTAGAAATATAAGTGAAGCATTAAAAATACTTCATTAGTTACCATCGGGGACGTTTCCTAAAGGTACATCTGTCCCTAATGGTAATTTTATATTCGATTATGCACCAAAAGGGACAGATATACCTTTAGGAAACGTCCCCAATGGTAATGGGAGTTGAAAAAATGGGCACATTTAAAGAAGATAGCATTACTGATGTATTAAAGTTAATCTCTCCGGGCACACCAATTCGTGACGGGTTAGAAAATATATTAAAGGCAAAGACAGGTGCTTTAATTGTTATAGGAGACAGTAAAGAGGTGTTAGACCTTGTTGATGGAGGTTTTAGCCTAAACATTGACTATACGCCATCTCGTTTATACGAACTTGCCAAAATGGACGGTGCTATTATTTTGAGTTCAGATTTCAAAAAAATATTGTATGCAAATACTCAACTAATTCCATCATCTGCAATTGCTACTACAGAAACAGGAACAAGACATAGAACAGCAGAACGTACTGCAAAGCAAACAGGGGAAATAGTTATTAGTATTTCACAAAGAAGAAATATTATTACTATTTTCAAAGGTTACTCGCGCTACGTGCTAGAAGATACGTCAAAGGTAATTTCAAAAGCCAATCAAGCACTTCAAACTATTGAAAAATATAAAAAAGTATTTGATAGCAAACTAAACATATTAAACGAATATGAATTTAATGATATTGTCACTTTAGAAAATGTCATTACTGCCATTCAAAGAGCTGAAATGGTAATGAAAATGGTTGACGAAGTTCAAAAATCAATTTATGAATTAGGAGCAGAAGGAAGATTGCTAGAAATGCAATTAGAAGAATTGGTAGGTGGCCTTGAAAAAGAAGAATTACTTATTATAAAAGATTATATTGCGCCAGGAAAGAAAAGAACTTCGGAAAAGGTATTAAAAGAAATTGAAAGTCTAACACATGAAGACCTAATGAAGCCAGAAATTATGGCACGTCTTCTTGGATACGAAGGATTTGACAATTACGAAGAAGTCGCAGTATATACAAGAGGATATCGTGTATTAAACAAAATACCAAGAATGCCAAGTAATATTGTGGATAATTTAATAAAATCCTTCAAATCCTTTCAACACATCTTAGCAGCAGATATTCCAGACTTAGACGATGTAGAAGGAATTGGTGAAGTAAGAGCAAGAACTATTAAGCAGTCTTTAAGAAGAATGCAAGAGCAATTTGTATTTGACAATTTAATTCTATAATATTAATATAGAACAATAAAAGTATTTTTTATAGATTAAATAAAAAACAAAGAAGAATGAAGATATCGAGAGATAATCTATTCATTTATAGTAAGAGGGAGGAAAGTAGAAAAATGGAAAAACGAATAATGAAAATAATAATGATAATAGCAATTATATTAGTAATTATAGGAATATGTTTTACAAGCTATGGAATTGTAAAAAAACTAACAAGCAAAGCGCAAAATCCAATTGCAACAATTGAAGTAGAGGGTTATGGAACAATTAAGGTGGAATTATATCCAAATCAAGCGCCAAACACAGTAACAAATTTTATTGCGTTAGCAAATCGTGGATTTTATGATGGCTTAACATTCCATAGAACCATTCCAGGTTTTATGATTCAAGGTGGAGATAAAAATGGAGATGGTACAGGTTCTCCTACAATAGACGATTTACTTGGAAATGGAGATACTTCAGACTATAGTATTGAAGGCGAAATGCTAGCAAACAATTACACAAAAAATAAAATAAAAATGCAAGAAGGAGTTATTGCTATGGCTCGTTCTGACTATACGAGCATTAGCAGTAGTTTAACAGAAGAAAGCTATAATTCAGCAGGCTCTCAATTCTTTATTATGCATGAAGACAACACTTCTTTAAATGGCTTATATACAGGCTTTGGCAAGGTAATAGAAGGAATGGACGTAGTAGATGCTATTGCTAATGTAGAGGTTACTTACAGAAGTTCAGAATTAGAAGAAGGTGCTGAGGCTCCAAAAGATGAAGAAGGAAATGCCTTAACAGCAGATATGCCAATTAATAAGCCAGTTATTACTAAAATTACAGTAGAAACTTTTGGCGTAGATTATGGCATGCCAGACACAGTAGAACCATTTAACTACTATAATTATTTAATGCAATTATATGGTTCTAGTTTAAGTGAATAAGATAAAACAAAAGAGACAAAACGATAATAAAATACTGTCTCTTTTTTGCTATTATGAAATTAAATAGTTTGCAAAAAAATCTATGCAAAGAAAAAGATACAAATAGAAAATAGTAAAAAAAGTAGCATACTTTAATAATAAATATAAAAAGGAGGAAAATATATATGGAACAGAACAAGAACAAAAAAAGAGCAGACTACATTAGTTGGGACGAATATTTTATGGCTGTTGCAAAATTATCAGCTATGAGAAGTAAAGATCCATCTACACAAGTAGGGGCGTGTATTGTAAGTAATGATAACCGCATTTTATCTATTGGCTATAATGGAGCACCAAATGGTTTTGACGATGAAAGATTCCCATGGGCAAGAGAAGGAGAAAACTTAAACACAAAATATCCTTACGTTTGCCATGCAGAAATGAATGCAATTTTAAATTATAGAGGAAGTAAAAAAGATTTAGAAAATTCTAAAATATATGTTGATTTATTTCCTTGCAATGAATGTGCTAAAATTATTATTCAATCAGGAATCAAAGAAGTAATTTACTTATCTGATAAATATGCTGACTCAGAAAATAATATTGCTTCAAGGAAATTATTTGATGAATGTAAAATAGTTTATAAAAAAATAGAATTAGATCAAGAAAAAGAAATTAAGATTAATTTAAAATGATGCAAAAGGAGAAAAATGATGCAAAAGGAGAAAAATGATGCAAAAGGGAAAAATGACGCAAATGGGACAGATGACGCAAAAGGAAACGTTCCCAATGCGTCATTTTAATTCTACTATTGTTACACCCATTTCGCCTTCACCAAAAGTACCTAAGCGGAAACTTTTAACATGTGGGTGCTTTCGTAAAAATATATGAATTCCTTCTCGCAATTTTCCTGTTCCTTTACCATGAACAATGCGAATAGGGCTTACTTTAGCTAAATAACAGTCGTCTAAATACTTATCAATTACAAAGCAGGCTTCATCTACATTTTGGCCAATAACATTAATTTCTGTTGAAACATTCTTTGCTTTTAAAGAAGAACCGCTAGAAGAATTTAAAGAAGAAGCTTTATAAGAATTAGATGTTACTTTAGAAGATGATTTTAAACTTGAAGCATTAGAAGAAGCATTAAAATGAACATTAGAAGAAGCACTAGAAGAAGTATTAGAAGAACCAAGAGAAAGGCTAAGATTATCTTTATTTTCCAGAACTTCTGCTACATCAGCTAAATGAACATTCATTTTTGCATTTCCTATTTGAACTTGCAAACTATCTTTCTTTCCAGATAAAGAAGTAATTACTGCAACCTCAGAAAAGTTCTTTAGTTTTAATTGCATACCAACTTTTAAATCTTCTTTTTTCAAGTCTTTCATTTGATTTTCAACATCATTTTTTACCTCATCTGAAAAAGTACCAACTAAATCAAAAGAATTATTTAAATTTTGCCTTAATTCATTTGCTCTTTTTAAAGAACCTTTTTTAAAATGAGATTTTACAAAATTAGCAATTTGAGAGTCACTCCAGTTTTCTAAATCCATTTCCTCTAATTGTTTATTATTTTCATACAAAGCATTTAATTTTTTAATAGTATCATTTGCTGTATCTTTTGCAGAAAGCAGAAGATTCTTGGCCTCTAACTTAGCTTTTTCAAGTTGATTTTGCTTAACTTCGTTTTGGGCGTCTTTTTCATGTTCTAAACTTTTCCTTAAATTTTCTACCTGTGATAAATTCTTTTGAATTTCTTCCTTTTCATTTTCAATAGCAATTTTATCATCATAAATATTTTTTAATAAATCTTCTACACGAGTATGATCTTCTTTTAAAAGGCTTTGTGCCTTTTCTAAAATATCATTAGAAAGACCTAATTTCTTGCTAATAGCAAAAGCATTACTTTTTCCAGGAACACCAATTAATAACTTGTATGTTGGTTTTAAATTTTCAACATCAAAAGCAGAGCTAGCATTCTCAAAGCCATCTGTAATTAAGGCATAATTTTTTATGTCAGAATAATGTGTTGTTGTTAAGGTAATAGCACCTAATTTATAAAAATATTCTAAAATGCTAATTGCAAGGCTAGAGCCTTCAATTGGGTCTGTTCCAGAGCCAAGTTCGTCAATTAAAATTAAACTATCGGAAGTTGCTTGCTCCGTAATAGAAATAATATTGGTCATATGAGCAGAAAAAGTGCTTAAAGACTCTTCAATGCTTTGCTCATCACCAATATCTGCAAAAACAGAATCAAATACATATAGACTACTTTTCTCCTCTACAGGAATAAATAAACCGCTATAAGACATCAAACATAAAAGTCCGGTTGTTTTTAAAGTAACAGTTTTTCCACCAGTATTAGGACCAGTAATAATTAAAGAAGAATATTCCTTACCAATATGAATATCAATAGGAACCACCTTATTTTTATCAATAAGAGGGTGGCGTGCCTTTTTTAAATCAATTTGCTTTTCTTCTGTTAAAATAGGAAAAACTGCTTCCATACTTTTGGCTAAACTTGCTTTTGCAAATATAAAATCAAACTTTCCAATTAAATAAACATCATTTTCTAATTCCTTCAAATAAGGAATTAGTTTGTTAGATAAATTTGTTAAAATGCGCTCTATCTCTGCATTTTCTTCTACTTTTAAAGATTGAATTTGATTATTTAACTCAAACACTTGCAAAGGCTCTACAAACACAGTTGAACCACTAGCAGACATATCATGAATGAAACCTTTAATAAGCCCGCGAAATTCCTCTTTTACAGGAATAACATAGCGGTCATTACGAATAGTTACAATAGGCTCCATAATAGCCTTAGAAAATTGGCTAGAATGAAGAATATGATTCAAACTATCTTTTATTTGCGCTTCTAACTTTTTCCTATTTTTGCGAATAGTTGCAAGAGTATGAGATGCAGTATCTGCAATAGTATTTTCATCTAAAATAGAAGAAAAAATAGAATTTTCTATATCTACATTACTATATAATTTAGAAAACATATCTTCTAATAAAACAAAAGAAGTTCTATCAAAATTTTCATCTTCATAAAAATATTCTTTTAATTCTCTTGAAAGCCTTAAAACCAAAGCAATATCTAAAAGTGCTTTTGCAGAAATAGAAAGATTGCTCTCTAACTTTTTTAAACTAACAGAAATATCTGCAATTTCAAGCATAGGAAGAGAACCTTTTTGCACATTTAAAATAGAAGCTTCTAGTGTTTCTTCTAATAATTTTTCTACTTGCTCTTTTTTGAAACTTGGTTTTAATTGCATAGCAAAATTCTTCCCTATATAAGTGGTGCAAAATAGGGAAAGTTTCTCTAATATTTGATTATATTCTAATACTTCTAAATCGTGTAAATTCATTTCATTCCTCATAATTAGTTTCTATTTTTACAATCTATTATACCATAAAAATAGGAAAAATCTACTAATACCAAGAAAAGTTTTGCTTAATTTTAATACATATTAATTTATTTATAAATTCTTTTAATTATACGACGTGCAACATATAAAAGATTTAATAAAAGAAATGTATTTCTTAGAAGTTTCTTCTCATGGGAAAGTATAAGAAAATATATCAACAAAAATTTATGCAAACTGGAAAAGATAAAGGGAATAAAGAATTTTGAAAAATGGAAAAAAGAGGCTAAAGAGAAATTAAATCAAATGAAAAAAGGCAAACTAACTAAAGATGAAGTATATGATGGATTACAAAAAATAGATAAATTTATAAAAAATTGAATAAAATGTGGTAAAGAGTTAATTTTAGTGATATAATAATTAAAAGTGAGGAAGTTTATGAATAATATAGATTTAATGAATTATTGGATAAAAAGTGCTGATGAAGATTTTGTAACAATGGAAATCTTATATAAAAATAAACAAAATACTTGGTGTTTATATATAGGACAGTTGATAATAGAAAAATTATTAAAAGCGCTTTATGCTAAAAACAATAAAGGAGCTCCATATGCTCCGAAAACCCACGATTTATTGTATTTAGCAGAAAAAATGAAAATGGAACTTACTGAAGAACAAAGAATTTCATTAGATACAATTACAAGATTTAATTTAGAAGCAAGATATGATGATTATAAAGAAAGTTTTAGACAAAATTGTACTAATGAATATACTGCAAAACAAATAAAGAATATAAAGGAGGTACGAGAATGGTTAAAAAATCTGTTGATGATAGAATAATGGAAATAGTTCAAAAATATGTAGAAAAAGTTTGTGAAAAATATCAAATAAAAGCAATAATTTTATTTGGATCATATGCTAAAGGAACAGAACACGAAGATAGTGATATTGATATTGCAGTAATTACTGATGATATAAAAACTGATAGATTTGATGAAGAAATTAATTTAATGCAATTAAGATGGGATATAGATTTAAGAATAGAGCCACATATTATTACTGTTTCAGACTATGAAAATGATGAAAATCCTTTTGTAGTAGAAGTAAAAAATACTGGAATAAAAGTAGCGTAAAAATATTAGTATATAACTTAAAATCAGTGTAGTTTTTAATCTAGACTGATTTATTTTTTTTAAAATTTGTAACCATTATTGATATTATTTGTATCTTCAATCCAAACTGAGACATCATTGTCAGTATTTAATAAATCAATAATATGGAGATGCAGTATATGAAACTTCTTTCGTCCAGTAGTGCTTAGTGCCAAACCGTAAATTGTTACTTGACGTGTAATAAAAAATCAACAAATTTTACAAAAACACTTGTAATTTCTTCCAAAATAGGGTATAATAAGCAAAGTAAACAAAAAGAATGACAGAAGAGCGGAAACAAATTCCGCTCTTAATTAGTGTAAAGGAGAACAATTTTGGCAAGTATAGAAGAAAAAGTAGAAAATTTTATAAAAAAGCCAGTAGAAGACTTAGGCTATAAACTATACGACGTACAATATGTAAAAGAAGGAAAAGATTACTTTTTACGAGTTTTTATAGATAAAGAAACAGGAATTGACTTAAACGATTGTGAAAAAGTAAGCAATGAAATAAACCCTCTACTAGATGAAAAAGATTTAATAAAAGAAATGTATTTCTTAGAAGTTTCTTCTCCAGGAGTAGAAAGAATTTTAAGAAAAGAAGAGCACTTAAAACAAGCACAGGGAAAAGAAGTAGAAGTAAACTTATTTAAACCAGTAGAAAAGCAAAAACAATATAGTGGAATTTTAGAAAAATGGAATGAAAATAACATTTTTCTAAAAATAGAAGAAGAACAAATCCAAATTGAAAGAAAAAATATTTCACTTATGAAATTAAAATTTCATTGGGACTAAGAAAAAAGCAAAAGCCGTTGCCTTGGCAAGGTAGTGTTTTATAAATAAAATATACCTGCAAACATTAAATTTTCAAAGATTACATTAAATTCATACTTGAAAATTAACAAAGCTCTAAGCAAAGTTTATTGCCTAGCAAGGCAGTGATAAATGTATAAAATAATAAACTCAATAAATTAGGAAAGGAATGATTAAAAAAATGAAGAAAAAAGAAAAAAAAGGAATTGAGCCAGCCATTAATAGCACAGAATTAATTGAATCAATGGAGGAATTAGAAAAAGAAAGTGGAATTCAAAAAGACTACTTACTAGAATCTATTGAAACAGCACTTGTAACTGCATATAAAAAGAATTTTGAATGCGAAGATGAAAATGTAAAAATTACAATGGATAAAGAAACTGGTGAAATTCACATTTATATGCAAAAAGAAATCGTTGAAGAAGTAGAAAACGAAAAAACACAAATGTCTTTAGAAGAAGCAAAATCAATCGACAAAAAATATAAAGTAGGCGACATTTACGAAAAAGAATTAATACCAAAAAACTTTGGAAGAATTGCAGCAGGAACAGCAAAACAAGTAATCATTCAAAAAATAAGAGAAGCTTCTAGAGAATTTTTATACAATGAATTCAATGAAAGAAAAGGCGAAATCGTTTCTGGTATAGTACAAAAAGCAGACGGTGGAGTTGTTGTAGTAGACTTAGGAAAGCTAGAAGGAATTATGACAGTAAAAGAGCAAATTCCAAGCGAACATTATCATGTAAACGACAAAATAAGGGCATGCATTATAGACGTAGAAAGAGGCTTAAAAGGAAGCACACAAGTTATGATATCAAGAGCCCATAACGATTTCGTAAGAAAACTATTTGAACTTGAAATTCCAGAAATTTATGAAGGCTTAATTGAAATAAAAAGTGTTTCAAGAGACCCAGGAAATAGATGCAAAGTAGCAGTATATTCTCAAAATCCAAATATAGATCCAGTTGGTTCTTGCGTAGGACAAAAAGGAATTAGAATTCAAAATATTATAAATGAATTAAGTGGCGAAAAAATTGACGTTATTGAATGGAATGAAGATCCAGCTATATACATTTCTTCTGCTTTACTTCCAGCACAAGTTATGGCAGTAGACATCAAAGAAGAAGAACATTTTGCACAAGTAATTGTTCCAGACGACCAATTATCTTTAGCAATAGGAAAAGCAGGGCAAAATGCTCGTTTAGCAGCAAGGCTAACAAATTGGAAAATTGATATTAAGAGCGAAAGTCAATTTAGAGAAATGATACAAAAAATGCAAGCAGAACAGGCAGAAGGTGTGGAAAAAGAAATAGATGACGCACAAATAGAGGAAAATATAGAAGAATAACAATAATCAAAATAAAGACAAAAAATATATAAAAACAATCAAGGCAAAATGAAAAGTATAAGAAATAAAAAAAGTAGTACAATCCGAAGAATAAAGCAAAGTTCACGTAAATACAATAGAATAAAGGTGTGAGAAGTTTGAAAAAAATACCAAAACGTACTTGCATAGGTTGCAACGAAACAAAAGAGAAAAAAGAATTAATTCGTATTGTAAAAAACAAAGAAGGAGACATTTTTGTAGACAAAACAGGAAAAGCAAATGGAAGAGGAGCCTATCTTTGTGATAACAAAGAATGTTTAGAAAAAGCAATTAAAACTAAAAAATTAGAAAGAACATTTGAAACGTCAATAGACACAAAAATATACGAAGAATTAAAACAAGTGCTAAAGTAAAAATGAAGAGGACATATATAAAATAAAGAAAAATTTATAAGAGGTGAAATACTTGGAGAAAAATCTTAAAATATATGGTTTAATAGGACTAGCACGAAGAGCAGGAAAAGTAAGCTTTGGAACAGAAAGCTCAAAAGAAGAAATAAAAAAAGGAAAAGCGAAATTAGTGCTAATTGCAGAAGACTGTAGTAAAAAAACGCAAAAAAATATGGAAGAATTAGCAAAAATGTATCAAGTGCCAGTTCGAATAGTTGGTACCATAGAAGATTTAAGTCAAAGTATTGGTCAAGAAAATAAAGCTATTATTATCATTAAAGAAGAAAATTTTGCAAAGGAAATATTAAAGAGAATTGATGGGGGTGAATTGATTGGGTAAAATCAAAATACACGAAATAGCAAAAGAAACAGGCTTGAGTAGTAAAGAAATCATTGAAAAGGCAAAAGAACTTGGAATAGAAGCAACATCACATATGAGCGGTGTAGACGAACAAGAAGCATTAAAAATAAAAAATGCTTTATTGGCGAGCGGAAAAAAACAAGAAAACAAAAGTAAAGAAGATAAAAAGCAAGAAAATAAGAAACAAGAAAGCAAAAAACAACAATCTAAAAAAGAACAAGGAAAAGAAGAAAAGAAAAATGAAACACCAGTCATAATTAGAAGAGAAGTGATTATAACTGATGAAGAAGAAAAAGAAAAAATGCAAAAACAAGCAGAGCAAAAAAATAGACAAGTCGGATTTGTAGAGAGAAACAAAAATGCCGATTATAATATTGTATACCGTAATAAGCCTACTAAACCAATGACAGTAAGTGAATTATTTGGCATAGGCAAAAAAGAAGAACCAAAGAAAGAAGAGAAAAAACAAGAAACTAACTTAAAAGTAGAATCAAAAGAAGAAACAGTAGAAAAAGTACAAAAAGTTAAACAAGAACAACCAAAAGTAGTAGAAACTAACAAACAAGATAGAAATTCTGAAAGCCATAACCAAACATCTACAAACGGAAACAATTACGAAAACAAAAATTATAACCAAGGAAATTTCCAAAATCGTAATAATCAAAATAGAGGAAATAAAAATGGATATGGCAATAGAGGAGAAAACTATAGCAGTAGAGAAAATGGTCAAAATAGAAATAACTACAACAATAGAGATAATAGAAATGGATTCCAAAAACGTGATAATAATTTCAAAAATGGGCAAAATCGTAATAATGGTGGAAACTTTAATCGTGAAAGAAGACCATTAGACGAACGTGGAATTGATAGAAATATCAAAGACATTATGGCTACAGACATTGTAGAAAAAGAAAATCAAAGAGACTTTACAAGTAAAGCTATAGATAAGGCAAAATTCGAAAGAAAAGAAGAAAGAACACAAAAAACAAATAAGAACAAAAAAGGCTCAAGATTTAGTGAAGAATTTGATGGTGGAAAACTAAAAGACTTAAAACAAGTAGACCGTCTATCAAATATGTTTGATGACCAAGAAGGTGGAATGCTTGACTATTACGACTTAAGCACAGCAAGAGGAAAGAAAAACAAGAAAAAATCTGTAAAAGTACAAGAAGAAAGAACACAAAAAATCTTCCAACTTACTGAAATTACAATTCCAGAATCAATAACAGTAAAAGATTTAGCAATGGAACTTAAGAAAACTTCAGCAGAAGTTATAAAAGTACTATTTGGCTTTGGTATAATGGCAACAATCAATAACGACTTAGACTTTGACACAGCTTTCTTAGTAGCAGAAGAATTTGGCGTAACAGCTAAAAAGAAAGAAGAAGTCAAAGAAGAAGACATTTTATTTGACGAATCAGAAGATACTGAAGAAGAATTACAAACAAGACCACCAGTTGTTGTTGTTATGGGACACGTAGACCATGGAAAAACTTCACTTTTAGACGCAATTCGTAAAACAAATGTCATTGAAGGAGAAGCAGGAGGAATTACCCAAGCAATTGGTGCTTATATGGTAAATATCAATGGAAGAGATATTACCTTCCTAGATACACCAGGACATGAAGCATTTACAAGCATGCGTGCAAGAGGTGCACAAATTACAGATATTGCAATTTTAGTAGTTGCAGCTAACGACGGTGTTATGCCTCAAACAGTAGAGGCAATAAACCATGCAAAAGCAGCAGGAATTCCAATAATTGTAGCAGTAAATAAAATTGACTTACCAGAAGCAAATGTTGATAAAGTAAAACAAGAACTAATGAAATATGAATTAGTACCAGAAGAATGGGGTGGAGATACAATTTATGTTCCTATTTCTGCAAAACAACATCAAAACATAGATGAACTATTAGAAATGGTACTATTGCAAGCAGATGTACTAGAACTAAAAGCAAACCCTAAAAAACAAGCTAAAGGTGCTGTTATTGAAGCACGCCTTGATAAAGCAAGAGGACCAATCGCCTCTATCTTAGTACAAAGAGGAACCTTAGATGTAGGAGATACAATTGTCGTAGGCTCATCTATTGGTAGAATTAGAGCAATGAAAAATGATAAAGGACAAAAAGTAAAAAAAGCCGGACCATCTACTCCAGTAGAGGTTATGGGACTTACAGAAGTTCCTGAATCAGGAGATATTTTCTACGAAGTAAAAGATGAAAAAATGGCAAAACACTTAATTGAAAGAAGAAAACGTACTCAAAGAGAAAAATCTATTAACCAAATGGCACCAGTCACTTTAGACAACTTATTTAGCCAAATGGAAGAAGGAAAACTAAAACAATTAAGTATAATAGTAAAAGCCGATGTTCAAGGTTCTGCAGAAGCATTAAAACAATCTTTAGAAAAACTATCTGATGAAGAAGTAAAAGTAAGAGTCATTCATGCTGCAGCAGGAGCTGTTACAGAGTCTGATGTTACTTTAGCAAAAGTAGCAAATGCAATTATTATAGCATTTAATGTTCGTCCAGTAGCCACTGCAAAACAAGTAGCAGAAAAAGACGAAGTAGAAATAAAACAATACTCTGTTATTTACCAAGCCATTGATGATGTAAAAGCAGCAATGAAGGGAATGTTAGACCCAATCTTTGAAGAAAAAGTAATTGGAAATGTAGAAGTAAGACAAGTATTTAAAGTATCAAATGTAGGAACTGTTGCAGGTGCTTATGTTTTAGACGGAAAAATTGAAAGAAATGCAGGCGTTCGTGTAATTCGTGAAGATGTTGTTATTCATGAAGGCAAACTAGTATCATTAAAACGTTTCAAAGATGACGTAAAAGAAGTTGCCAAAGGTTACGAATGTGGTATGCAAATTGAAGACTATAATGACTTAAAAGAAGGCGACATCATTGAAGTATATGTAATGGAAGAAGTAAAACGTTAAAATAGAAGAGGTGTTAAAATTGAAAAGAAATAAAATACCAAAAGGATTAGATATTGAACAAATGATAGAAAGAGAAGAAAGAAGATTAGCAAAAATTGAAGAAGAAGAAAGAAAAGAGCAAGAAAAACTAGAAAGAATTAAGCAAGAAAAAGAAGAACAAGAATATGAAGAATTAGACCCAAGACAAAAGTTTATAGAAAGACTAAAAGCAGAAAATAAACAAAAATCTACACACAAAAGAGAGCCAGCTAATAAAAAGAAATTGCAAAATTATAATGCAAGAAGAGATGCACAAGAAGTAGAAGAAAAAAGAAGAGAAGATTTATTAAAGGCTATGAACAAAATAGAAGAACAAGAAGAAAAATAAAAGGAGGCAAATTATGCCAAAAAATGAAAATAGACTAAACCGCATTAACGAGGAATTAAAAAAAGAAATCAGTCAAATAATTTCATTTGAACTTAAAAACCCTGATGCAACAGGTTTAATTAGTGTGACAAAAGTAAAAATAACGCCAGACTTAAAATATGCGAAAGTATATGTAAGCCTATTAAATTCAAAAAATGAAGAAAAAACAATAGATGCATTAAAAAACTCTAGCGGTTATATTCGTAGTTTAATTGCAAAAAGAATTAATTTAAGAATAACACCAGAGCTAGTCTTTGAAAAAGATGATTCTATGGAATATGGTATGAAAATAGATTCAATTTTAAAAGACTTAAAGAAAGACGAAAAATAAAATGTCTCTCTAAATAAGATACCTGTAATTGCCTTACTCAAACAGCTATCTTATTCTAAATAGACATTAAAAAAGGAGAAAAGCATGACATTAGATAATATATTAGAAGAAATAAAAAGAGCAGATAATATTGTTTTATTAACACATGAAAATCCAGATGGAGATGCAGTTGGAAGCAGTTTAGCAATGCTTATGATTTTGGAAAAAATGGGTAAAAAAGTAGACCTTATTATTCCAGAACTTCCAAGAGTATATAAATTTTTACCATCTGCTGAAAAAATCAAAAAAGAAGGAAAAAATGAGCCTTATGATTTAGCAATAGCAGTAGATACTGCAACTATAAAAATGCTAAACGGTTGGGCAAACTATTTTGAAACAGCGAAAGTAAAAATTGTAATAGACCATCATGGAACCAACACTATGTACGGAGACTACAACTATGTAAATCCAGATGCACCAGCATGCGCACAAATTTTAATTCAAATTATAGAATATTATGGAATAGAAATAGACAAAGAAACTGGAACTTGCATTTTAACAGGAATTATTACAGATACAGGTGGTTTCCAATATCAAAGTACCACACCAGAAACATTTGAATTTGCGTCTGACTTACTAAAAAGAGGCGTAAATGTTTCTGACATATATAAAAAAGTAATGAACACAAAATCAAGAGCTAATTTTGAATTAAGAAAAAGAGCAATTGATAGAATGCAGTTTTTAGAAGATGGCAAAATAGCCATTACATACATAACAAAAAAAGATGAAGAAGAAACCAATGCAGAAAGTGGAGACTATGAAGGAATTGTAGAAGAAGGAAGAGCAATTGAAGGAGTAGAGGTATCAATCTTTATAAGAGAAACGAGCAAAGGTTACAAAGCTTCTTTACGTTCAAATAGTTACTTAAATGTATCTGATGTCTGCTTAATGTTTGGTGGTGGAGGTCACTACCATGCTGCAGGTTGCACTATAGCGCAAAGCCTAGAGCAAGTTAAAGAAAAGATTATAAATCAAGTAAAATTGTACTTAAAATAAGCAAAGAATTATATATTTTTATAAGTAAAAAAATTCGTAAGTAGAAAGTTAAATCTTTTAATAAGAAAAAAATTATATCTTTTTCTAAAAAAGGATATAATTTTTTTATACTCTAGGAAAGTCATAAAAATCTTGAAAGAACATGAACGAAAAAATAGAGCAAAATAAAAATTATAAAAGTATAAAATAGAGGAATAATAGATGAATGGAATAATAATTATCAATAAGCCAAAAGGTTACACATCACATAATGTAGTAGCAATTGTAAAAAAGAAGTTAAATGTTAAAAAAGTAGGACATACTGGAACATTAGACCCTAACGCAACAGGGGTTTTGCCACTTTTGTTAAACCAAGGAACAAAACTTTCAAAATATTTAATTGAACATGATAAAGAATATGAAGTAACCTTAAAACTAGGAATAAAAACAGATACATTAGATGAAGAAGGAAATATTTTAGAAGAAAGAAAAGTAGATTGGAACGCAAATACAATTCAAAAAATAGAAGAAACTTTACTATCTTTTGTAGGAAAACAAAAACAAACTCCACCAATGTACTCAGCAATAAAAGTAAATGGAAAAAAATTATATGAATATGCAAGAAAAGGTCAAACAGTAGATATTAAGCCTAGAGAAATTGAAATTTATAGTATGGAATTAAAAAATGTAAATCAGCAAGAAAATGAAATAGAATTTAAAGTTCATTGCTCAAAGGGAACTTATATTAGAAGTTTATGCGAAGATATAGCAAAAAAATTAGGCACAATTGGTTATATGAAAGAATTAAATAGAACAAAAGTAGGAAAGTTCACTTTGCAAGAGGCAATTACGTTAGACGAAATTGAAAAAGAGCCAAAGAAAGTAGAAGAAAAAATTATTACTATGGAAGAACTTTTTAAAGATTTTCCTAATATTAAGTTAGATAAAACAAAGTTAGAAAAGTTTTTAAATGGAGTTTCAATTTTTGAAGATAAAGAAGATGGAATATATAATATTTATTCAGAAAACTACATAGGTTTGGGAATTGTAAGACAAAAAGAATTGAAAAGAGACATTATATTATAGAAAAAATTATTTTAAATAACACAATTTTATTTATTTTAGCATAGAATAAGAAAAAAAGCAAATACTAAAAAAAGAGAAAGAAATAGTAGAAAAGAAGAAAAAATAAGAAAAGCAGTAAAAAACAAAAAGAAAGAATAAAATTTAAAGAAAAGTAGAATTGAAAAATAAATAACAGTATGCTAATATAAAGATACAAAAAGATAAGTTATTTCTTTTCCCTGCGTGGTGCGTGTAGACTGAAATTTTATTACCAACAAATAAAATAAGGGAGTCCGCCTTTGGAGGTGGCGTGTATGCTTACATTTTTATAATAGTAAGAAACCCAGGAGCCTTCAACAAGACACCCACCTGTGAAAACAGGTATAAAAATTTCTTTTCGATATACGGCTAAGGTGGGGAGAATTATTATATTTAGAAAAAAAGGCTATATAGCCTTTTTATTTTATGTCTATTTTTACTAAACAAAAAGAAAAACAAAAAGAAAAATCATAACAATACTATTGAATATTTATGTACACTATGATATAATACACACGTAACAAAGTATTTGAAGAAGCATTTGCTTTCATATCAACCTATATTAAGGAGGATTTTCAGTATGAACAAAGAAGGCACAATGGGTAAACCTGATAATGGTACATCTAAATTAGCGTTATTACGCCAAAATAGAAGTATCCAGAAACAAGAAGTCAACATAGAAAAAGCAATTGATGGCTATGTTTCCTCAATTGATAGTCAAACATTAATAGAAGAAATTGCACGGAATTCATCTATTGTAAATTTGATTATTGATTGTAGTGGTTCTATGGAAGGAACATCGCAAGTAATTGCACGGGAAATCAATAGATTTGCTATAAGGCAGGCAGCCAAAATTTACACAACAAAGATTTCTCTTACTGTATTTGACGATTGGGTTTATCAAAAATTCGGTAAACAAGATGTAAAACAATTCGTACCTATTCAACCATGGCGTTGCAATGGAGGAACCAACATTTATGATGCATTATTTAGCGCTATCACTCCAGTTCTTAAAACAGATGCTAACCACAAACTACACTTACTAATAACAGATGGACAAAATGGAGAAAGTAGACACACACAAGAAGAAGTATATCAATTAATTACAAGTAGGATACAAAGTGGTGAGCATATTTTCTTATTGTACAATAATGAGTATGAAAGTGGTGCTAAAGAGTACGCATTAGAACTTGGAATAAAATCTAATAATGCCGTGAACTTCAATCGTAATGGAGATGGAATCAAAATCATTTTTCAAACAATTGAAGATTTATTAGATGGACTTCGTACAAAAGGAACAGTTCCTGAAGATTGGGCAAAAGCAATCACAGCACATGCAGCCAATCCACTTGGCATTAAAGCAAGAGAAACATTGTACTTGGAATAATTAGTTGTTGAGTAGAACGCTGTAAACAATTATTTTTACAGTGCTCTACTCAAAAAATAGCCAATAGGAGGAAAAAAGAATGACGTATTATGAAGTTTTAGGTGTTGACCGAGACGCAAATGAAAAAGCTATAAAAGCAGCACATAGAAAGCTTTCAAAGAAATGGCACCCGGATACAGCTCAAGCCAGAGGTGAAGAAGAGGAATTTGCAAAGAAGGAAATGCAAAAGATTAATGAGGCATATGCTACATTAATTAATCCAAAGAAACGGGCTATGTATGATGCACAAAATCCGGTTTCTACAAATGTTTATGAATATTATGCTAAAAAGCAAAACAAAGAAGAAAATGGTAAGGAGAAAACAAATGTAGAAATAGAAAAAGAAAAACAGCGCAAAGCTATTTTACAGTTTCTAGATGTAGAATTTCAACACAAAAATGAAATACTGGAAATGTTTGCTGAGCTTGCTACCGGTGCAATGAATTATACATTTTCTGAGGAAGAATATCTGGAATATCATGAATTAATACTTGAAGAACAGCAAGATTGTATTAAAAAAATTCAAGAGATTGTTGCAGTAGCAAAGAAAAAACAAATTACCGGTTTAGAGGAAAACTTTAGGCAGGCAAAAAAAGTAGTAAACGAACTAATAAGAAAAGGTAACGAAACACCAAAGTCATTAAAAGAGGCTCATTATATGGAAGAAACTAGAATGTTAACGAAGAAGATTCACAATTTAATGAATGGTTTTCGTGACAGAGTTAATTCTATAACTGAATTTGATTTATTAGATAAAACTTGGGAATTTACAAACGATGAAGAGTTAAATTCTGCTTGTGAAGCACACAAAAATGAGGTGATAAAACTTTTATCAGACATACAGTGGATACAAGAGACGGCGTCTGCACGTAAAATTAAAATTGGATTAATCAATGTGTTAAACTCGAGAAAATCATATGATATGGAAGAAATTACTCTTGATGAGTGTAAAAGCCGAGTAGAAAACTGCAAACAAGTTCTTAACCTAAATTTGCAAGAGTTACGCGAAAAGTTTTGGCAGGAGAGGTGCAAATATGAAAAAGATGAAACAGGAAAAACTGTTTTAGATGGAATAGAGTCAATGTGGCAAGCAGAACAGTATGAAGGAAACTTTATCTGTCCTCCCAACATAGAGAAGATTGGATACTATGCTCTATATTGGTTAAGGAATATTCATTCTATTTCCATTCCAGCTCACCTTATAAACACCGATACTAAAATAAAATTGCCACATGAAGGTGCATTAAAATATCTTATTTTTACTTTTGACAAACAACAACAAGTAGTAGATATTTCAAAAATTGATGTTGAAATCATCATCAAAAAAGGCGATTATATTTGCGTAAGCGGCGAGCCATTATTTTCAGATCATACGTTTGCACTTGTTGATGCGAAAGGTGTATATGTTTATGATAGCAAAAAACTATGCAAGTTAAGTGGTGTCAAAAGTATGAATGAACTTGAAGAATTAAGTAGTTTGTGGAGTTCATATTCATATTCAGACTGGAAAAATTACCAGTTACAAATTCATGCATGGGCACAGGTAGCCAAAAAACTTCCTTATCCTGAACTGATGAGGTATTTCCCTACTTCGACTGAATTCATCAAGAAATGGCTTAAACTAGACAAAACAAATTTTGACAATGTCTTCTTAGCAAGTGATGAAAAAGCAAGAACAAGAGTCATTCGTTTATACATCGCTCTTGGTGCGTTAAATGGAGACTATTGTCATGCACAGGCAGAGTGGTTAATTTCAAGGTTAAATGTCAGTAAAATGTACCGTTCAAGGTTGGAGCGCAGTTTCAAAGAAGTAGAAATGAATCAAGATCCTATGTTTTATGTTCCAACATCAGCCGTTAATTTGGTCAAAGAGAATATCAACAATCAGGAATTTTTACCTTATATTTTTGCCTTCTTAGAAGGAAATAAAATATTCCAAACGGAGGCAAAAAAGGCAAATGTTGCTCTTTCACCAGAATTTATTATGAAAACTGCTCCACAGTATATATTCCACAAAAAAGTCGATGTTATAACAGATTTTGTGAAAGAACTGTTTGAAGCAGAACAGAATATTGAAGGGAAAGTTGCTGAAAAAATTCTTGATTTGTACAATGTTGTGCAAAGAAAATTAGGAGGTACTTTAGACAAAAATATTATTACAACTGTAGACAAAGACAAGAGTTCTACAATGCACTATCGGTTTTTTGATATAGGAGCATTAGAAACTTATTTAGTATTTGCAAAATCATTCTACTCAAAAGAAAAATCCAAAAAGGTCAACTTTTATGGTGTAGAAGCAGAAAACGTATTTTTATCAAGTAATAGCCATGCAATAGAAATTGTAGATGGCGAAAATAAACGTATTGCCATAGTTATACTGAACTTATTTGATGAAGGTGAGTTATTTGCAGATATAATGGGTGGTGTAAAAGCAGAAAACGAAAGTATAGAGGTATTAGAAGCAATTAGGCGGGCCTTAATTGACCAAAAAAATTGCAATAATATCATAACAGGAATTTCGATTGGTATGAATGAACCTGCAAGAACCACTTACTACAATAGTTGGCGTGAAGTGATTCAAAATACAAATGAAGAATGGGCTCGAAAGGTTAAGTGGGTTAAGTTTGAGTACCTTTTTAAAAACCAAATTCTTAATATTTCCCATAAAGGATATCGTGCAAGGTTTATACTAGAAGGAAAAGAACAAAATCTTAATACTCCGAACCCGTATGATAATCCAAGAATAAGTTCTAGAAAATGACGTTCTTGGTGGTAATCAACCAAATGAAAAATGAAATAGCCTACCAATATGTGCTTTAATGCATATGTTGGTAGGTTTTTTCTTTTATATAAATAACAAGAACTTGCTATTTTCCTTTTTCTATAGTAAAATTTCCTTATAATAAATATGTATATAATTTGATTTTAACTTTATAAAAATATAACAAAAATAGTAAAAAAATGTATTAACAATAAAAAGATAATAACAATATTATAAAAATATATGTATATACGAAAAATAAAAATAAAGAATAACTACACGTATTATAAAAAGGAATGGTAGCAAAAATGCAAATAAAAGAATTACTAAAGCAAGGAAAACATACACTAACTGAAAATAACATAGAAGATGCAAGCATTATTGCAAGAGTTTTATTACAATTTGTGCTAAACATAGATCAAATTAAATTACTACAAAAAGAAGAAGAGAAAGTAACTCAAAAGCAAAAACAAAACTATGAAATAGCCTTGCAAAAAATTATAGAAGGAATGCCACTTCAGTATATTACCAAAAAACAAGAATTTTACGGGCTATCATTTTATGTGGATAAAAATGTACTAATTCCACAGCCAGATACAGAAATTTTAGTAGAAGAAGTATTAAGCATTGCAAAAAAAGAAGAAAAAGAAAAAATTTTAGATATATGCACAGGAAGTGGAGCAATTGGCATTTCACTTGCATATAACCTTCCAAATGCTAATATTACCATAAGTGATATTAGTTTAGAAGCATTAAAAATAGCAAAAAAAAATAGCGAGCAAAACGAAGTATCAAATAAAGTAACAATTATTCACTCAAATTTATTTGAAAAAATAAAAGGCGACTATGATATAATTGTGTCAAATCCGCCATACATTGAAACAAGCGTTATTCCAACATTATCAAAACAAGTACAAAAAGAGCCACACCTAGCATTAGATGGAGGAAAAGACGGGCTATTCTTTTACCGTAAATTATTAGAAAAAGCACCAAAATATTTAAAAGAAAAAGGCTATCTATGTATGGAAATAGGCTACAACCAAAAAGAAAAAGTAATAAAAATAGCACAAGAAACAGGGAAATATGAAAAAATAGAAGCAAAGCAAGATTTAACTGGAAATGATAGAGTTATCATCTGTCAAAAATAGAAAGTAACATTATTTAAATTGTAAATTCAATAATAAACAATGAATTGCAATAATAATTAACATTAGTGAATTATGCATTTTAAATACAACTGTATGAAATAGTAATTAACAAAAAAGGAGGCGAAAGTTAAAATGTCATTCTCATCAGAATTAAAAGAAAATTTAAGTAAAATGGCAAACTTGAATAATAAAGAATTAGTAAAATATGAATTAATTGGCTATCTAATAAGCAATAACACAACTTGTAATCAAAAAACAATTTGCTATTCAACAGTAAATGAATATAATATTAACCGTTTTAGCAAATTACTTTCAAATCTTGGCATATTAAACTTTCAAATTGCATTAAAAGGAAAAACTTATCAAATTACCCTTCCTAAAATAGATTTAGTAGAAGAAATTTCTTATGAAGAACAAGACATTATATTATCAAATTCATTTCAAGAAAAACTAGCCAAAGTCCAAAATAAAAATGAACAAGAAGAAATGACAATAAAAGCACTTATACGTGGAATATTCTTAGGAAGCGGAAGTGTAAACAATCCAGAAAATAAGTATCATTTAGAAATGATTTTATCAACGCAAAAAAGTGCAAACATCATAAAAGAAACTTTAGAAAAAGCGGAAATTCATATAAAAACAATGCAAAGAAAAAATGGTTTTTCATTGTACTTAAAAGAAGGAGAAGAAATTTCAAAATTATTAGCCTTTATAGGAGCCAACTCTGCAGTTCTAAAATTTGAGGAAATACGTGTACTAAGAGACATGAAAAATAATATTAATAGAAAAGTAAACTGCGAAACCGCGAACTTAAGCAAAACAATTACAGCTTCTGTAAAACAAATAAACGCCATTCAAAAGCTACAAAAAGAAGGAAAATTTGAAGCATTACCAGAGCCATTAAAAGAAATAGCAATTTTGCGTTTAGAAAATCCAGATGCCTCCTTAGTAGAACTAGGGCAAATGCTAAAAGAGCCAATTGGAAAATCAGGTGTAAACCATCGTTTAAAACAATTAGAACAATTAAGTACCATTAGGGACGTTTCCTTTTGGTAGGTCTGTCCCTAATGGTACTAAAGGAGCGTGAAAAAAATAGAAGAATTAGGAATTTACGTACATATTCCTTTTTGCAAGCAAAAATGCTATTATTGCGATTTTATTTCTTATGCAAATAAAGAAGAATGCATTGAAGAATATATAGAAGCATTGAAAAAGGAAATAGAGCAAGAAGCAAATAAAAAAGAATATGAAATAACAACTATTTATATAGGAGGAGGGACACCTTCTCTTATAGATGCCCAATATATAGAACAAATAATAAATACTATAAGAGAAAACTATACAATAGCAAAAAATCCAGAAGTAACAATAGAAATAAATCCAGGAACAGTCAACAAAGAAAAATTGCAAGCATATAAAAAAATAGGAATCAATCGTATAAGCATTGGTTTGCAATCAACCAATAATGAAATATTAAAGCAAATTGGCAGAATTCACGCTTATGAAGAATTTTTAACCTGCTATCAAATTGCAAGAGAAGTAGGAATAAAAAATATAAATATAGACCTTATGTTAGGTTTGCCAAATCAGACATTGCAAGATTTAGAAGAAAGCATAAACACAGTAATTTCCTTGAGGCCAGACCATATTTCTCTTTATTCTCTTATTATAGAAGAAAATACTAAAATGCAAAAAATGATAGAACAAAAACAGGTAACCCTTCCAAAAGAAGATTTAGAAAGAGAAATGTATTGGAAAGCAAAGAAAGAATTAGAACAGAACGGCTATGTTCATTATGAAATATCTAATTTTGCAAAAATAGGATATGAGTCAAAGCACAATATGAATTGCTGGCTTCAAAAAGAATATTTAGGTTTTGGCGTAGTAGCTCACTCGTATTTTAATGGCAAGAGATATTGTAATACTAATTCTATAAAAGAATATTGTAAAAATATACAAGAAGGGAACTTGATTAAAAATAGAACAATTTGTGAAATTCAAACAGAAGAAGATAAGCAAAAAGAATATATGTTACTAGGTTTAAGAAAAATAGAAGGAGTAAATATTCAAGATTTTAAAAATAAATTTACTCAAAATCCTATTTATTTATTCCGAAATGAACTAGAAAAATTAGTTCAACAAGAATTGGTAGAAATTGATTTAAATCAAATAAAATTAACTAATAAAGGCTTAGATTTAGCAAATTTGGTATGGGAAGAATTTGTATAATAAGAAAGTATTTATGACGAGGAAAATAGCAATAAAGTAGAAAAATTAATAAAGTAAAAAATTAATTTTAATAATAAGAAAAAGATTTAATTTTACGGAAACTATTTTACACTATCACAAATTTAAATTATTTGACAATAACTAGAAAAAAATATATAATAATAATACATTATATTTTTAGTAATTTAAATTGATGGAGGTAAAAATAAATAATGAATGGAAAAAAAATATTAAAAATTTTACTTTTAATATTCATAATGTGGATAATATTTGCAATTACAGATTGTTTTAGAATAAGCAATTTAAATGAAAAAAGCAAACCTCTTATCACAATTGCTACAAAAGAATATGATGATGTTAAACAAATAGAAACTCCTAATGGAAATGTTATAGAAGTTGGAGAATATGGAACAATTTATATTGGACTTGGATATACAAAAAAATATTGTAGAAAATGGCAAATTGATAAAATAACAGCAAGAACTGGTTATTCAGTATATTTATTTGGATTTATAAGAATAAATGAATATGATGAAAATTAAAAATAAAAATAGAATAGAATATTTTAACAATTCTATTCTATTTTTTATATATCATGGACAATTGATAAAAGTTTTAAAATAAAAACATTTTCTTAATCTATGACTATAATAAATAAGTTTAAAACCTATTCAATTTATACTTAAATATTTGCATTTTAACTTTAGCTTACTAGACTGTTCAATATATCAATTATGTTTTGGTCAAGTCGTTTGCAATACATTCCTTTTTCACTTTTTCCATGCAAAATACCTACAATATACCCATCTGGTCGAATAATAGGAGACCCACTAAATCCATTGCAAGTATAAGCATCGGTCCTAAATAAACCACTTGTTACATAATTTATTTTACCTGTAGATTCATATTGATATAAACCTTTAGGATTAAAACCTTCATTAGAATCATAAGGATAACCTAAAGCCCTAATTTCAGTTCCATTTAATTCAGAATTAGAACTATAGCAAACTGCCCCAAAATGCCATCCTATTTTAGTTCCAAGATCATCTTGTAAAACACAAATTGCCCAGTCATCTTCAACTTTATGAGAATCCATCCAGTTTTGAGAGTAGTATACCTTATCCCAACCTGTCGCACCTCCATAATAAAAATTACCATTAAAACCAGGGTAAATGGTCCATTGTTTCAACACTTCATTATTTTCGTCTTGATTGAAAACACAATGTGCAGCTGTTAAAGCAACATTTTTTCCAAGTATTGCTGCTGTTCCACTTGGAAATGTTTGGTCAACAAGATCACTATAAACTTGTATTCTACATACAGCTACATAAGGAGAATGACCGGTATCTGTTATTAATTGAGGAGTTGCTGAAACTGCATTTAAAGGACTTAGTTTATTACCCATTAGTAGTTTATTTAATCTTAATGATTGATTAAGGGGCAAACTAGCAGTAGTCTTATTTGAATTAGCTTTTGTTCCAAGTACTTGTCTTAATTCTTCCATATCAACTTCCATTGTTTCATTTGTTTTAGCGTCATACATCATAATTTTATCTTTTGGTTCAATAATAATCTCTTGCTCGTCTTGCGTTTCTTCTATAGTTGCTGCCATAACATTATTATTTACTATAAATATTGCAAATATAGTAAGCATAAGTAATAAAATAACTAATTTTTTAGTATCATTTTTTTTCATATTTTTTTTCCTTTCTTATGATATTATAGAGCTCTATTAAAAAAATGATATACCAAATTTTTACAATTGTCAATCACTTATTTCTTTATTTTTAAGCCTTTTTTTCGACATTATTTGACATTTTATAATTAATTTTTGTTTGTTAAAATAAAATTTATATCAAAAAATTAGTTTCATATAAAAAACTGTTAAATGCTTTAAATATCAATAAAAAAATATTTTAATAAAGAAAAAAATTTAATTAATAAAGAAAAATTTAATTTTAATATTGACATAAATATAAAATTGTGTTAACATATAAAACATAATTAAGAGATTATTCTCATTTGTTTAGGCTTGGTAGGTCAGTGGTAGACCGCTAGGTACTCACCCTAGAAACAGAGGTTTAATTCCTCTCCTCGCCGTTAAAACGATTATTTCGTTTTAAAAAATAGTTTGGGGCAATAGTTCAATGGTAGAACGCTACAACCGAATGTAATTAGAAATTGAGGGTTCGACCCCCTCTTGCCCCTTTGGACTGTTCATAGTTAAAGTATTAAAAAATAGTATTTGTATAACGGAAAAAGAGAGTAGATATTTCTACTTTCTTTTTTCGTACAACATCGTAATATTGATAACCACATAGAGAAATATAAGTTATCCATTGTAAAATAAGCGTGCATCAAAAAAAATAATCTATATAAGAGGGAAGAATTTGTAGTTTAACAAAAATATTACAAAAACATAACATTTATGTAATATTTTCAAATATCATTGTGAAAAAAGAGAAAAAATGTTATTTTTAATATAAATAAAAGTAAAGGAGCAAAAAATGAAAAAAATAACAAATAAAATCGCAAGTATCATAACATTAGCAATTGTTACTATATTTTCTATGTATACAATATCATTTGCTAATATTGAAATTTCAGGATTAGAATATTCACAAGAATATAAAGAATATCAAGCATTATCAGAAGAAGAAAAACAAAAAGTGATAATGCCTAGAATGTATGATAATCCTATTAATCAAGCTAATACAGATTATTTAAAAGGTATAGGAAATACATTTAAAATTACACAATTATTAAAATCTTCCTTAACGCCAAAATATAATTTAAAAAATGAAATACCAGAAAATACAACAATAAAAAACCAAGCTTCTACAAATGGTTGTTGGGCATTTGCAATATTAGGAAGTTTAGAAAGTAATTTAGCAATGCAAAATAAACAAAAAGGAAATCCAGTCAAAGTTTATGATTTTTCTGAAAGACATATGGTATATGGAACTGCAAGAAAAGCCTTTTTAAATGATGCAATTAACGAATATGGTTATACAAAAGAAATAGGAAGAGGCAATAACTATTTAGGAAATGCTTATTTAACAAATGGTATGGGAGCAATTGCAGAATCGCAAATGCCATTTGAAAATAATGAAGAAAAAATAGAAATTAACCAAATACAAAATAAAACAGTACTAACAGAATTAGTAGATAGTGAATTCTTTGCAAACCCTAAAAATAGTGATGAAAAAGAAAATGTAAAACAAAAAGTAAAAGAGCATATTACAAATTATGGAGGAGTTACAGCGAATATTTATGGTGCAACTATTTTATCTGACTACTATAACAATGCAACTGGAGCAATTTATTGTGATAATGCAGAAAATTGTCCACAGGATCATGCAGTATTAATTATAGGCTGGGACGATGAATATAGTAAAGAAAAATTTAATGAAAAACATCAACCAACAACAGATGGTGCATGGATTGTAAAAAATTCATGGGGTGAAAAACAACAAGCTAGTTTAACACAACTAAAAGAAGAAATATTTAAAAAAAATAAAGAACTATGTGAATCAAAAAACTGGCATTCAGCAAGTGAAATTCCAAATGAAATTATCATAAAAATATTTGAAGAAACAGGTTATGCAAAAGAAGATATTACAATAAGTGGAGATACAATTAGCATAGAAATAGGAGATAAGGGGTATATGTATATCTCTTATGAAGATGTAAATGTATTTAGCAATATGTATGGAATTATAAATGCAACAGATGGAAAAGAATATGATCATATTTATCAATATGATGCACTAGGTTGTAACAATGTAATTACTATTAATTCAAAAGTAGGATATTTAGCAAATGTATTTGAAAGAACTGAAACAAATAAAGAGGTATTAACCAAAATTGGTGTTAATACATTAATTGATATAAAAAAATGTACTGTTCTAGTAAATCCAAATGGAAGTAGTAAAAATTTAAGTGACTTACAAGAAGTAAAATTGGCAAAAGGAGACTATGAAACTTTAAAAGCAGGTTATAATACAATAGAGTTTGCAAATCCAATTAAGTTAAATGGAAAATCTTTTGTAGTAGTACTAAAAGTAGAAGATGATATAGCTTACATTCCAATTGTAAGTAAGGTAGAAGGTACATATTGGTCAGACGTAGAATTAAAATTAGGTAAAAGTTTTGCAACAACTGAGGCTGACATTAAAAACAATACATGGATAGATATAGCTTCTAGTCAAGTTGAAGAAAAATATAGAGGCAATATCGCATTAAAGGCATTCACAGTAGATAAAGAAGAAGCATTATTAGATAGTATTGAAATCACAAAGGCACCAAATACAACTAAATATCGAGTAGGAGAAAATTTTAATCCTACTGGAATGAAAGTAGTAGCTAATTATACAGACGGAACAAAAAATGAAATTACAAACTATAAAGTAACAAATGGTGAAAATTTACAAGAAAATCAAACTAATGTTACTATTACATATACAGAAAAAGAAATAACAAAAACGGCATATCAAACTATTATAGTAGAAAAGCCAGTAGCAACAATTACAAAAATAGAAATAAAAACAATGCCTAGTAAACTAACATACACAAAAGATGTAGACAAATTAAATTTAACAGGTGGTGTTATACTAGCAACTTATAGTGATGCTACAACAGAAGAAATTCCTATGACAAATTCTACAGTTACTGCTACAGGATATGATAAAACAAAACTAGGAACACAAACAATTACAGTATCTTATAAAGGACAAAAAACAACGTTTAAAATAACTGTAAAAGAAGAAAAAACTCCAGAAGTAGATAAAACAAAAGAAGAACCTACACCATCTAATTTTGAACAAGTTAAAGCAAATATAACAAAAGCTTGTAGTTATATATATATTAAGAAAGATAAAACTGAATATACTACTATGACAATTGATGTATCAGGCATAAAATTAGGAGATAACAAAAGTAGTAGAGAATATTACTATTATATTTCTGGTGAACAAGGAGAAACAAATATAAAAGAAGAAAACTGGAAAAAGCTAGAAAATATAGAACAAGAATCAAATGGAACATATCATATAGTCATAGAATTAGATTCTAGAACTCAAAAAAATATAGAAAATATAAAAAATTCAGATAATTTATATGTTTATATTAAGGAAAAGTCAACATTAAATGAAAGTACTGTAACTGTAGTTAATACAATGAAAGCAAATATGAAAACAGAAACAAAAATTTATTTAGATGATATAAAACAAGATTCAATAAATGAAAAAAGTGATACAACTGTTGTAGGAGGAACTATTCCACAAACAGGACAAAGTATTGTTATGATAATAGGAATAGGAACTATTGCAATAATAGTAGTTTGTATATATATAAAACTTAGAAAAATGAAAGACATTAAATAATAAATGATAATATTTCAATACAAATAAGTAAAAAATAATAAAATGATTGACAAAATTATGTAAAAATTGTATAATATCTACATAATATGTAAATACCTTAAAGGAGGTAAAGCAATATGGTAAAAATCAACGGACTTAAGGTAATAGGACCAGACGAATTTGTTATTGGCAAGGTAGTAGAACTTCCTGAAGAAGGCTCAAGTCTAGAATTTAAGCTAGTTGAATATTATATCAATGAGTATAAGAATTATCTAAATCGTACCATTGACACGTTTTGCTTAGATCCGCATACTTCTTCAAAAGAGTACATGCAAGAATTCAAAAAAAAGCTTGGACAATACGGCCGGCTTAAAGATATGTACGTGGAAGAAGATGTTATGGAAGTACTAACGAAAGTGTTGTAAAAACGTAAAGTCCTAAAAAGGCATCTCATTAATTTGGGGTGCCTTTTTGTTGCTTTAATAAATAATCACAAAAAATTCACAAAAAAATTAGCAATCTGTATTGACAAGTGCTAAAAATGGGTATAATATATAACAAGTTAGCACTCTAAAGCATAAACTGCTAATTTAAGAGGTGATAAATTGGACGATAGAAAAAAGAAAATATTACAAGCTGTTATTGACGAATATGTTGGTAGCGCAGAGCCAGTTAGTTCATCAGCTTTAGTAGAAAAATATAATTTAAATTATAGTAGTGCAACAGTTCGAAATGAACTTGCCGAACTAGAAAAAAGTGGTTACTTAGATAAAACACATACCTCATCTGGACGTGTACCGTCGGAAAAAGGCTATCGTTTCTATGTAGATGAACTAATTAAAGATGATGATATTTCATTAGAAGAAATGAAATATATCCAAACAAAATTAGATGCAAAAGTCAATGAAATTGAAGACTTAGCAAAAATTGCAACTACAACTTTATCTGAAATTACACACTATACAACAGTTGCAATTGGTCCAAAACCAGAAAAACAAATCATTGAAGAAATTAAATTTGTATTACTTGGCACTCGTATGTTAATGGTCGTTATTGTTACGGATAGTGGTTTAGTAAAAGAAACAATTATAAAATACGATGAAGATATTACACAAAATCAAGTAGAAACTTTAAACAATCTATTTAATGCGAAACTAAAAGGAAAGCCATTATCAAAAATAGATAAACCAATGGAAGAATATATTTTATCAGAAATTACCTACAGCGTAGATGTAATAAAACCAATTATAGAGCAAATCAATCGTATTGTAGAAGAAGCTGGTACTATCTATTTGGAAGGTGCTAATAAATCTTTCGATTTACCAGAATTCAAAAGTTTGGAACTTGCAAAAAATTTTGTTAATGTCCTAGATGAAAAAGAACTTATGTTAGACATTTTAGATTCTGGTATGGCAAAAGACATCAATGTTTATATTGGAGATGAAAACGATAAAGAAGAATTAAAAGACTTCAGCGTTGTTACATTTAAACATTCCGTAGGGGATAAAGACTTAGGAACCATTGGAATTATAGGACCAAAAAGAATGAACTATTCAAAAGTCATATCAGTTATGAAATATATTAGCAAAAAAATTAATCAAAGTAAGGAAGAATAGTAAATTGCTAAATCATAAGAAAAAGGGAACAAAACTTAGTCTAAATAAAAAAGTAAGATGTGTCCCTTGCAATAGAGAAAGGAGAATAAAATGGCAGAAAAAGAGCAAAATCAAGAAGAGGAGAAAAATCAAACAGAAGTTAAAAAGCAACAAGAACAAGAAATAGAGCAAGAAGAGGAAGAAAGTAAAGAAAAAGCAGAAGAAATAAAATTAAAAGACACAGTTCTTTTGCAAAAAGAACAACTAGAAGAACAAGAAGATAGACTAAAACGTTTAATGGCAGAATTTGATAACTTCAAAAAAAGAAGTGCAAAAGAAAGAGAGAACCTATACAATTCTCTAATTTCAGACATCTTTTCTTCTTTACTACCAGTAATAGACAACTTAGAAAAAGCAGTAGAAACAAAAACAGAAGATGAAAATTACAAACAAGGAGTAGAGTTAGTACTAAAACAATTTAAAGATGTATTAACAAGTAACGGAGTAGAAGAAATACAAGCAGTTGGGCAAGTTTTCGATCCAGAATTGCACGAAGCCGTAAGCTCTGTAGTAGATGAAACCTTAGGAGAAAAAGTAATAAAAGAAGAATATAGAAAAGGCTACAAAATAGGAAGTAAAGTAATACGTCATTCTATGGTAGTAGTAGCAAACTAAATTTATGAAAAGCTACGTCTTGCGTTGTTAAATTCAAACTTAATAATCCTCGACGTACAATATGTACGCCTCCGGTTATTAAGTTGAATTTGCCTAGCAATACTTGCTTTTGATAAATTTTAACAAGTTATTAATTTTAAAAAAATATATAAAAAAGCACAAAGGTAAAGGGGTGTCCCCCTATGTGCCAAAATGGAACTAAAGGAAAACGTCCCTCCTGTGCAAAAAGAAAGGAAGTAAAAATATTATGGGAAAAATTATAGGAATCGATTTAGGAACAACAAATAGTTGTGTATCTGTTATGGAAGGTGGAGAGCCAGTAGTTATTCCAAACGCAGAAGGAAATAGAACAACACCATCTGTTGTTGCTTTCTCAAACAATGGAGAAAGATTAGTAGGACAAATAGCAAAACGTCAAGCTGTAACAAACCCAGACCACACCATTATTTCTATAAAAAGAAAAATGGGAACAAATGAAAAAGTAAATATTGATGGAGATTCATTCTCTCCACAAGAAATATCGGCTATGATTTTACAAAAATTAAAAGCAGACGCAGAAAATTATTTAGGACAAAAAGTAACTCAAGCTGTTATTACAGTACCAGCATACTTCTCAGATAGTCAAAGACAAGCAACTAAAGATGCTGGAAAAATTGCAGGACTAGAAGTATTAAGAATTATCAACGAACCAACAGCAGCAGCATTAGCATTTGGTATGGACAAAGAAGACCAAGACCAAAAAATTATGATTTATGACTTAGGTGGAGGAACATTCGATGTTTCTATCCTAGATATTGGAGACGGCGTATTTGAAGTATTAGCAACAAACGGTAACACACACCTAGGAGGAGATGACTTCGACCAAAGAATCATAGATTACCTAATTTCAGAATTCAAAAAATCAAATGGTATTG
Organism: uncultured Clostridia bacterium; assembly: GCA_947599825.1. Classification (GTDB taxonomy): domain Bacteria; phylum Bacillota; class Clostridia; order TANB77; family CAG-508; genus UMGS1663. The sequence continues at coordinate 49,255 of CANQFS010000001.1, read as the reverse complement.
ATTTATCAACAGACAAAATGGCAATGCAACGTCTAAAAGAAGCAGCAGAAAAAGCAAAAATAGAACTTTCTGGAATGCAACAAACACAAATTAACTTACCATTTATTACAGCAGATGCTACAGGACCAAAACATTTAGATATTACTCTATCAAGAGCAAAATTTGAAGAATTAATTTCAGACTTAGTAGATGCAACAAGAGGACCAGTAGAACAAGCAATGAAAGATGCAAAAGTTACAGCAAGCGACATTCATAAAGTATTATTAGTAGGTGGTTCTACAAGAGTTCCATGTGTACAAGAAATGGTTAAGAAAATAACAGGAAAAGAACCAGACAAAGGAATTAACCCAGACGAATGTGTTGCAATTGGTGCAGCAATTCAAGGTGGTGTACTTTCAGGAGATGTAAAAGACTTAGTATTATTAGACGTAACACCTCTATCTTTAGGTATTGAAACTTATGGTGGAGTATTTACAGTATTAATTGAAAGAAACACAACTATTCCAACTAAAAAATCACAAACATTCTCAACAGCAGCAGATGGTCAAACTTCTGTTGAAGTACACGTACTTCAAGGAGAAAGAAAAATGGCTGCAGATAATAAAACTTTAGGAAGATTCCAATTAACTGGAATTCCAGCAGCACCACGTGGAGTACCACAAATTGAAGTAACATTTGATATTGATGCAAACGGTATCGTTCATGTATCTGCAAAAGATATGGCAACAGGAAATGAGCAAAATGTATCAATTACAGCCTCTACTAACTTAACAGATGAAGATATTGAAAAAGCAGTAAAAGATGCAGAAGCACATGCTGAAGAAGACAAGAAAAAGAAAGATGACATTGAAGCAAGAAACAATGCAGAAAGCTTAGTTTATAACTCAGAAAAAACATTAACAGAATTAGGAGACAAAGTAAGCGGTGAAGAAAAAGCAAAAGTAGAAGAAGAAATTGCAAACGTAAAGAAAGCTCTAGAAGGAACAGATACAGAAGCAATTAAACAAGCAACAGAAAAATTAACAACAGCCTTCTACACTATTTCTGAAAAATTATATAGCCAAGCTCAAGCACAAGCACAAGCGCAAGCAGGTGCAAATGGTGCTGAAAATGCTCAAGGTCCAAACGTAGATGAAAACGGAAATGTTTATAATGCAGAGTATAAAGTAGAAGATGACAACAATAACGATACAGAAAATAAATAAAATTAAAATAAAATAGCACGAGGTTAGAAGAAAAGCATAATTATAACATGAATCGAAATTTTCAAAAAGATAATGAACAAAAGTATAACAAAAAGACATTTTAAGTAGGAGGACAAAATGGCAGGCAAAAGAGATTATTATGAAGTATTAGGAGTAAGTAAAAACGCAACTGATGAAGAACTAAAAAAAGCCTATAGAAAATTGGCAAAAAAATATCACCCAGATGCTAACCAAGACAATAAAGCAGAAGCAGAAGCCAAGTTTAAAGAAGTAAATGAAGCTTATGAAACTCTATCAGATAGTCAAAAAAGAAGAATGTATGACCAATTTGGACCAGACGGACCACAAGGCTTTGGTGCTGGAGAAGGGGGACCATTTGGGGGCCAAGGCGGCTACTATTCTTATACTACATCTGGTTTTAACGATTTTGTAGATTTAGGAGATATCTTTTCTTCCTTCTTTGGAGGAGGATTTGGGTCAAGAAATTCTCGTGCACGTAGAGGTCCAATAAAAGGAGCAGACTTAAGGGCAACTATTGATATTAGTTTTGAAGAATCTTATTTAGGTTGCGAAAAAGAAATATCATTAACAAGAAATGAAACTTGTTCACAATGTCATGGAAGTGGTGCAAAAGCAGGAACCAGTCCAGAAACATGTCAAGTATGTCATGGAACAGGAACAGTAACGCAAGTTCAAACTACTATTTTAGGACAAATGCAAACACAAAGAACTTGTAGTAATTGCCATGGAACAGGAAAAGTTATAAAAGAAATATGCGAAGAATGTAAACGGAAAAGGAACTGTTCGCAAACAAGTAAAAGTTAAAATAAAAATACCAGCAGGAATTAAAGACAATGAACCTATTCCTATTCCAAACGAAGGAGAACCAGGGCAAAATGGTGGTCCAAAGGGCGATTTATACATTATAGTTAGAGTAAAAAGACATAGCATTTTTACAAGAGATGGCGATAAAGTATTATGCGACATTCCAATTACTTTCACACAAGCAACTTTAGGTGCAGACTTGGAAATTCCAATGGTAGACGGTTCAAAAGAAACTTATAGAATTCCAGAAGGAACACAAACTGGAACTAAATTTACCATTCGAAATAAAGGCTTTAAATCTATTAATGGAAGTTACCAAGGAGACTACGTATTTACAGTGCAAGTACAAATACCAAAACGTTTAACAAAAGAGCAACGAGATATTCTATTAGAACTTGCCAAAACTATGAACGAACAGCCACCAGTTAAGAAAAAAGGAATATTTGGGTAGATTGCCATTTGGGAAGACCTAAAAAATAGAAAATATAGAAAAAGTTTAATAAAAAAAGGAAAACTTAAAAATAAATCTTAAGTTTTCCTTTTTTACTTTTTTTATTCTTCTAAATCATTATCATGACACCGAGAAATACGGTTTAGCCAATAAGAAAACGAAGAATCAGAAGAAGATTCCTCCAGTTTATAAGCTTGCATCAATTCCTCATATAAAGCTTCCTGCTCATCTAAAACAGGAGCAATCTGTTTTGCACTTCTATGGATATAAGGCAAGACTTCCACTGGAATAAAAGATAATTCATGATATGAGATACTAAAAAATCCTTCACTTACATTAGGCTTTAAAAAATGCCCAATAGAAGCGTAATCTTTTTTAGAAACCCATTTCTCAGCAGATGGCAAAGACTGCTTCTTAAATACTTCATCATACCTTTCTACAAAGCCTAAAAACCGGTCAAAGAAGAAAGCATCTTCTAAAATACTTTCATTAGGTTTTTCACCTAATTTGCATCTAAGATGCTCAGTAGTATAAGGCTTACAAAGATTTACTATTGCCATAAGATTTCCTCCTTTAATTAAATAAAAGAACTATTCTACATTGTTACAAAAGAATTATACGATAAAAATTGAAAAAAAGCAATGATTTATTTGCATAAATTTAGAAGTATGATATAATAGCGATAGAATTCACAAAAAAAAAGGAAATAGAATATGCAAAAATTTTTTGTAGAAACAAAACAAATAAAAAACGAAAAAATAACTATTATAGGGGAAGACGTAAAACATATTACAAGTGTACTACGTATGAAAGTAGGAGAGGTTATTCAAATAGGAAATAAAGAAACCAGTGAAAATTATATTGCGAAAATAGCACAAATAGGTGAAGAAAATGTTATAACAAATATTATAAAAAAAGTAGAAGAAACATCAGAATCTAATGTGCAAATAGATTTATATCAAGGCTTACCAAAAGCAGATAAAATGGAACTTATAATACAAAAAACAACTGAAATAGGTGCTAGCAAAATTATTCCAGTAGAAATGACAAGATGTGTTGTAAAATTAGAAGAAAAAGAAGCAAAAAAGAAAACAGAACGATGGCAAAAAATTGCTTTATCAGCAGCAGAGCAAAGTAAAAGAGATAAAATTCCAACTATTGAAAATAAAATAAATCTAAAACAAATAATAGAAAAAATAAAAGAATATGACTGTTTTTTAGTAGCGTATGAAGAAGAACACCAAATAACGTTAAAACAAGCATTACAAAGATTAAATAAAAAGCAATATTATAAAATTGGCATTCTTGTTGGTCCAGAAGGCGGAATAGATACTAAAGAAATAGCATTATTAAAGGAAAATGGAGTAACTATTGTTACTTTAGGAAGACGTATTTTAAGGTGTGAAACAGCACCAATTACAATGGTAAGCAATATTTTGTATGAATTAGAAAGTTAAAAAATTTGTATGAGGCAAAAAGTTAAAGAGAAAGGGTGAAACGTAAATTGCCAAGAGAAGAAAAAGAAGAAAAAAAGAATAAAAAAGCAAAAAGAATGAAAACCAAAGAAGAACAAAGAGCAGAGAAAAGCAAAAAACAACAACGAAAAAATAATCAAAAAGAAGTACAAAAAGGAAGTAAAAAAGAGCAACAAAAAAATAATCAAAAAGAAAAACAAGAAGAAAGCAAAAAAGAGCAACAAGAAAATAATCAAAAAGAAGCACAAGAAGGAAACAAAAAAGAGCAACAAGAAAATAATCAAAAAGAAAAACAAGAAGGAAACAAAAAAGAGCAACAAGAAAATAATCAAAAAGAAGCACAAAAAGGAAGTAAAAAAGAACAACAAGAAAATAATCAACAAGAAGCACAAGAAGTAAGTAAAAAAGAAAAACAAGAAAATAATCAACAAGAAGCACAAGAAGTAAGTAAAAAAGAAAAACAAGAAAATAATCAAAAAGAAACACAAAAACAAGAAGAGCAAGAAAATAAACAGCAAGGAGAGCGCAAAAAAGAAACTAAAAAACAGCAAGAAGAACAAGAGAAAAAGAAAAAAGAAACGAAAGATTTAATGCTAAAAGAAACACCACTAAATGAATTGCAACTAGAAAAAATAGAAAAAGAAATAAAAACACAGGCTGTTATCACAGAAGAAAAGAAAAATAAAATTCATAAAAAAATCTTTCAAAATATTGCAATCGCTATTGGTATAGTATTATATTTTATCTTTATCAACCTAGGCTTTGCGAATATAAAGCCAGAAACCTTTTATAAAGACTTGCAAGTATTTAGCATAATAAGCATCATATTTACTATTGTTCTAATGGAAAAGGCATACAAGAGAGATAACAACGAATTTACAATACATACCATAGAATCACTTGTATTTTCAATATTAACGCTACTTACAATTTATATAAAAAATTATTACCCTAATAAATTTATGTGGACAATAAATGCAATAGCCATTTTATTTGCCATCTATTATGTAGGAAAATGTATAGTTATTGATTATAAAATGACGAAAAAAGCAAAAAAGCGAGCAAGAGAAAAACAAAAACTACTAAACGAGTAACAGCTCAATAAAAAAACGAACGCATTAGAAAGAAGGAATAATTATAAAAAATGAAAAGCATGACGGGCTTTGGAAGAGCAAAATTAGAAAAAAATAATCGTATTTATCAAGTAGAAATGAAATCAGTAAATCATAAATATAGTGACATCACAATTAAATTACCAAGAACCCTAAGCTACTTAGAAGAAAATGTCAAGAAAGAAGTAAGCAGTAACATTGCAAGAGGAAAAATAGACATATTTGTTTCCTTTGAAAATTATAGTGAAGAAGGAAAAGAAATTGTTATAAATCAAGAATTGGTAAAAGAATATATGAAGCAATTCACGCTCCTTGCAAAGCAAAATAACTTAAGTCTAAATATTCCTGTAACTGAAATTACAAAACTTCCAGACGTACTAACATTAAAAGAAACAGAAGAATCAGAAGATGTTATAAAACAAGAATTATTAGAATGCTTGCAAGAGGCAATAATTCATTTTAACAACATGAGAGAGCAAGAAGGAAATAAAATTAAGGAAGATTTACTAAAAAGAATTCAAAAAATAGAAGAAAAAGTCGAAAAAATTTCTGAATATTCTACTAGACTTGTAGAAGAATATGTAGTAAAATTAGAACAGAGAATAAAAGAACTTCTAAAAACAGATGTAGTAGATGAAGCAAGAATTGCAATGGAAGTAGTTTTATATGCAGACAAATGCTCAGTAGAGGAAGAAGTAACAAGACTTAGAAGTCATATCTTACAATTTAAAAACATGTTAGAAGAAACAAAGCCAGTAGGAAAGAAGATAGACTTCTTACTTCAAGAAATGAACAGAGAAACCAATACAATTGGTTCAAAATCAGGAAGTTTAGACATTACGAATTTAGTAATTAACATTAAAACAGAATTAGAAGATATTAGAGAGCAAATACAAAACATTGAATAGGAGGTTTTTATGCAACTAATAAATATAGGATTTGGAAATTTTGTATCAGCAAATCGTATCATTTCTATTGTAAGTCCAGAATCAGCACCTATAAAAAGAATTGTGCAAGAAGCAAAAGAGAATGGAAATGCAGTAGATGCTACTTATGGTAGAAGAACAAGAGCGGTAGTAATTATGGATTCTGGGCATATTATTTTATCTGCCGTGCAACCAGAAACAGTAGCAGGAAGATTAGATAAAGATGAAGAAGTAGAAGAAAAGAAGGAGGAATAAAATTATGATGGTAAAACCAACCACAGCGGAATTATTAAAAGAAACTGGCGACAATAAATTCCGTTTAGTTATTGCAACAGCAAAAAGAGCAAGACAAATTGCAAACGGAAGTGAAAAACTAACTAATGTAGATGAAGAAGCACCAGTTACTATAGCAGCAAATGAAATAGCAGAAGGAAAAGTAAAAATAGAAAAATAGAATAATATTATTACAGGAAGAAAGTAGATGTATGCTTTCTTTTCTTGTATATAAAGTGAGGAAATATGGAAAAAAGAGAAATTATATCAATAGCAGGAGAGTTAGCAAGTGGAAAAGGAGCTATTTCCACAATTCTAGCAGAAAAATTAAATTATGTGATTTATAGAAATGGAGAGTACTTTAGAAAACTTGCTAAAGAGCACAATATGGACGTAACAAGTTTTAATATTTATGTAGAAAAACACCCAGAAATTGATTTAGAAATTGAAAGAAGTGCATCTGAATATGCAAAAACGCACAATCAATTTATTATAGATGCTAGACTTGGCTGGTATGCTGTGCCAGAGTCATTTAAAGTGTATTTAACAGTAGATATAAATGAAGCAGCAAGAAGGGCTTTTAATGATGAAAAAAGAAAGCAAACAGAAAATTTTGCTACAATAGAAGAGCAAAAACAAGACTTAATAAAAAGATATGAACTTGAAAATGAAAGATATTGGAAACTATATAAAGTAAAAAAGCAAGACTTATCCAACTATGATTTTGTTTTAGATACTACTTTTGGCAAGCCTGAAGACTTAGCAGAAAAAATTATAGAAGCATATCAAAAGTGGTTAGAAAAATAGTTTGAAATAAATAATAATTTATCTTTAAATGTATCTTATAAGCAAAGTGAGAAATAAGCTCAATAATACTAAAAATGAAAAATATTAATAAAAAAAGGAGAAAGAGAAGTGATAAATATATACACTTCTCTTTATTTTGTTACTAGGAATTTGAACTACCATGCACAAAACTGAATGGTTCTTTCCGGAATGTTTACCAAAATGGGAGCATTATGCCCGGTGAGCCTTTGCAGATATCTCTCGGAGAAATTGCCGGCTTCGATGGCGCTTGCAAGCTTCTGATAAATGGAATCGGAAGGAATTAGGTTAATGCCGTAGATAGTCCAGTTGCCTTTAGCTGTTTTTAACATAGAGTCTACCTCCTAAAATTTTAGTATAAATAAATTATAACATATATTAACATAAAAGTCAAAAAAATTTTGCAAACATCAATTGACAAAAAATTTTTACAACAACAATTGACATAAAATGGAAAAAGTGTTATAATAACAATGTAGCAACGTAAAAAATTCCTAACCGAATGGAGGGAAAGCACATGAAGGAAAAAAAGCTAAGCTATGAGCAGGCGTTAAATATGCTTGCTCGGGGACAGGCAGTAGAATGCCAGCTAAGTAGTAGACGTGAAGACAATGAGGTGGTCCGCACTTCTGAAAGGCTTAAGTATTTGTATAACTTAAGCAAGGAAGGAACACAAGAATGTATCATTTACTCAATCCAACAGGAAAGTAGTAAAGTTTCAGAAAAGTCAATAAGTATGAACTTTGATGAAGCTTATAACATGATATATTCTGGGGAACTGGTGTACTACAAAGAGGACGGGGAAGAACAGGAAATCACTACTACAAATGAACTAATTAGAATTCGTAGGCGGTTTGATTTAGAAGGGAAAAACCTTGTTCTTTACTGGCATGAATAGCTCGTAGAAAATACCTAAAATCTGATAGTAAGATTTTAGGTATTTTCTATTTTTTCTTATTAATTTTTTATTGTTTTCAAATAAAATTTTTGATATACTATAGCAAATAAAATTTATATAATAATTGTTATTTGAAAAATTATTATATAAAAAAGAGTAAAAATTATGGAAAACTAACTATAAAAAGTCAAGTATTTCTTAAAAAATAGAAAGGAGGAAAAACATGATTGCAGAAATTATTTTAAATTCCAATGCAAAAGATTTAGATAGAACCTTTGACTATAAAGTGCCAAAAGACATGGAAAAACAAATAAAAATAGGTAATCGTGTTTTTGTTCCTTTTGGAAGAAGAAAAGTTTTAGAAGAAGGTTTTGTAGTAGGTTTAAAAGAAACATCAACTTTTGAAACAAAAGAAATTGCAAGTATGTCGGACAATCCATTCTTAAATGGAAAAAGAATCAAACTAGCAAAATGGATTTCCAAAAGATATTTTTGTAATTTATCAGATAGCATGAAACTCATGTTACCGCCAGGAACTAAAACAAATAAAGTAGAAAATAGAATTAAAGAGAAAACCAACAATTTTGTATATTTGAAAAAAGAAGAAGACGAAATTGAGTGGGAAATAGAAAATGAAAAAATAAAATCAGAAAAGCAAATACGTATTTTACGTTTCTTAATGGAAAACGATGCAATTACTACTGGCGACTTAGAAATATTTACCGATACCTCAAGAGCAATAATAAAAACCTTAGAAAAAAATGGCTATATTGAAATAGTAGAAAAGCAAGTAGAAAGAAATCCGTTTCTTTATAAAGAAGTAGAAAAAACAGAAAAATTAAAATTAAATGATGAGCAAGAAAAAGCCTATGAAAAAATTGAACAAGCAATAGAAAAGCAAAAAAATAGCCAATTTTTGCTATTTGGAGTGACAGGCTCTGGAAAAACAGAAATTTATATGCAAGCAATTGAAAAAGCAATAAGTAAAGGCAAGACAAGCATAATGCTTGTACCAGAAATTTCACTAACACCTCAAATGGTAGAACGTTTCATGTCAAGATTTGGAAAAGAAAAAATAGCAGTTTTACATAGCAAATTATCTATTGGGGAGCGTTATGATGCATGGCAAAAAATAGCATCTGGCAAAATAAATATTGTTATTGGTGCTAGGTCTGCAATATTTGCACCAATTCAAAACATAGGAGTAATTATTATAGACGAAGAACATGATTCTTCTTACCAATCTGAAATGACGCCAAAATATCATGCAAAAGAAGTAGCACAAATATTAGCCAAAGAAAATTTATGTCCACTTATTTTAGGAAGTGCAACCCCAGAAATAGGAACTTTTTATAAGACAAATAAAGGAGAAATAGAGCTATTAGAATTAAAGAAAAGAGCTAATAACTCTAGTCTTCCAGCAGTAGAAATAATTGACCTAAGAGAAGAACTGCAAAATGGAAACCGCTCTATGCTAAGTGTAAAATTACAAGAAGCCATAAAAGAAAATTTAGAAAAAAAACAGCAAACAATTTTATTTTTAAACAGAAGAGGATATTCTACCTTTGTAATGTGTAGAGATTGTGGCTATACAGTAAAATGCAAAAATTGCAATATTACAATGACTTATCACTTAAAACAAGATAAACTAAAATGCCATTATTGTGGCTATGAAGAAAAAAAAGTAACAGTATGCCCAGCATGTAAAAGTACTAACATTCGTTACTTTGGAACTGGTACGCAAAAACTAGAGCAAGAAGTACAAAAACTATTTCCAAATGCAACTACAATTCGTATGGACGTAGATACAGTAAGCAAAAAAAATTCGCATGAAGAAATACTAAATCGCTTCAAAGAAGAAAACATAGACATTTTAATAGGAACGCAAATGGTTGTAAAAGGACATCACTTTCCAAAAGTAACATTAGTAGGGGTAATTGCAGCAGACAGTAGTTTAAACATTGAAGACTTTAGAGCAAATGAAAGAACCTTCCAAATCCTAACACAAGTAGCAGGAAGAGCAGGAAGAGAAAAACTACAAGGAAAAGTATTAATACAAACATATAACCCGGATAGTTTAGCAATTGAGCAAGCAAAACAGCAAGACTATAAAGAATTCTATGAAAGTGAAATACCAATAAGAAAACAGTTGAAATATCCACCTTTTTGCGATATAATAGTAATTGGTTTTAGTTCAGAAAAAGAGCAAGAAGTAATAAAACAAGCAAAAAAAGTATATGAATATTTAAAAAATCGAATTATAACAGAAAAAATAGGCATTCTATTATATAGCCCAGTGCCAGCACCAATAGATAAAATAAAAAATAAATATCGTTGGCGTATGATTATAAAATGCATTTATAATGAACAAATCAACACACTATTGCACCAAGCAATAGAGCAAAACGAGTGCAAAAAAAGCATTTCACAAACCATAGAAATAAATCCATCAAATATGATGTAAGTTACCATTTGGGGTACCATTGGGGACGTTTTCTTTTGGTACATCTGTCCCTTTTGGTACATTGATAAATATTTATAATGATAATATAAAATTTGAAAAAAGCGTATTGAAAGTGATTGAGCTTAGAAATTCTTAATAAATTTTACGGAAAGAGTTCATTTTAAATGGAAGGGTGCCGTAAAATTTATTTAGAATTTCTGCGATAAATCAACTTGAACGAGCATTTTTGAAAGTTTTATATTATCATTATAAAACGAATATCCATTAGGGACAGATGTACCAAAAGGAAACGTCCCTAATGGTACTTAATGAGACATTGAAAAAAAGGGGGGAAAAACAAAAGTGGCAATTCGAAGTATTAGAGAAGAAGGAGACGAAATATTAAAAAAGAAGTCAAGAGAAGTAGAAACCATAGATGATAAAATAAGAGAATTATTAGAAGATATGGTAGAAACTATGCATAAATACAATGGAGTAGGATTAGCTGCTGTGCAAGTAGGTATTTTAAAAAGGCTAATTGTTATAGATTTATATGATGAAAAAGGACCAATAAAGTTAGTTAATCCAGTTATTTTAAAAGAAAAGGGAGAACAAGAAGTAGAAGAAGGTTGCTTAAGTTTTCCTAATAAATATGCCAAAATAATAAGACCAAAAGAAGTGAAAGTAGAAGCTTTAGATGAAAATGGTAAAAAAATAAAAATTGATGCTAAAGATTTACTAGCACAAGCTTTATGTCATGAAATAGACCATCTAAATGGTATTACTTTTGTAGAAAAAATGATACCAGGAACGTTAGAATATGTAGAGCCAAATGACAATTAGGGACAATTTGGGACAATTGGGAACAGTCCCAAATTGGTACAAATGGGACAATTTGGGACAGGGTTTAATAAAAAAGGAGTGTAATATGCTTAGAGTTTTGTTTATGGGAACGCCAGACTTCGCACAAGAGTCTTTAAAAAGTTTAATAGAAGCAAATTATGATGTAATCGGAGTTGTAACTAATCAAGATAAACCAAAAGGAAGAGGAATGAAAATGGTATTTTCTCCGGTAAAAGAATATGCCATAGAACGAAACATTCCTATTTATCAACCAGAAAAAGTAAAAAACAATATGGAATTTTTACAAACTGTGAAAGAATTAAATCCAGATGTTATTTGTGTAGTTGCTTATGGAAAGATTTTACCAAAAGAGATTTTAGATATTCCAAAATATGGCTGTATTAATGTACATGCATCTCTTCTTCCAAAATATAGAGGGGCAGCGCCAATTCAATGGGCTGTGCTAAATGGTGATAAAACAACTGGTGTTACTACTATGTATATGGATATTGGCATGGATACAGGAGATATTATTCTAAAAGAAGAAACTGAAATAGGAAGGGAAGAAACAACAGGAGAGCTTTGGGATAGACTTTCTAAAATGGGGGGAAAACTTTTAGTAGAGACCTTAAAACAAATAGAAGCAGGAACCGTTATAAGAACAAAACAAGGAGAAAATTTTAGTTTAGCGCCAATGTTAAAGAAAGAAATGGCGAAAATAAATTGGGAAGAACAAACAGCAGAAGAAATTCATAATTTAGTAAGAGGTTTAAACCCTATTATGGGAGCCTATACTTTCTTAAATGGAAAGAAATTAAAACTATGGAAAGTAAAAGTAAAAACAGAGCAAGAGCTAGTTTCCCTATTTCCAGAACTAGAAGAATATTTATATAAATTACAAGATGTAGCCGAAGGAGTTATTTTATTTGCAAGTGATAAGAAAGGCTTATTTATTAAAGCAAAAGAAGGAATTATTGAGGTAGAAGAAATACAAGGCGAAAATGCAAAAAGAATGCAAGTAAAAGACTTCTTGCGAGGAAATAACATTATGGCAGGAGAAATATTAGAGTAAAACAAAAGCCCCACTATGTAATAACATAGTGGGGTTGTTGCATTTTATGCAACATACACGTGCCCATTGATAATTTCTCCATCGAAAACAAACTTTTTAGCAATAATACTATAGTTGTTAAGGTCACAACGATTACCATCAATACGAACATAATTTGCTTCGATTTGTAAAGAATCATTATTTTCTAAAATGGAAACACTGTGTGCTTTGATTTCATGAGAATCATTATTTCCTTCAATAAAAATATTATCTGCTTGAATTTCAGCGGACGAATTGTTATTTCCAATCAAAACATCACGTGCCTTAATATTATGAGAATTATTGCGGCCAAGCACATAGAAATCCTGAATAGTAGTAATATCATAAGAGCGATTGTCCCCAACAACCAAATAGTTTAAGGCATAGATATCACATACAGAGGAATCTCCATTTACTTCAACATTTCCATCTGAGTCGATGTCGTACGCACTCAAAGACTTAACACAAATGTCGCCATCACGTATGAGAATATCCGCCCTACTTCCAAGATTTTCACAAACAATGTCTCCACCTTCAATGGAAATAGAAGCATCATCACTTGCAAAAGTAATTGTGCCGGAAACAATCAGATTTCCGTTTTTAATTTTGACATCGCCGTTAATGGTAAGGTCGCCACCGAAGATATAATCTTCGTCTTTCAATATTAAATTTTCCAAGGTCCGTTTCTGCATTTGCAATCCTCCTTGTTTAAAAAACAAACTATTTTAAGTTACGTTTAAAATTATATCATAATAACATAAAATAATCAATAACAAAACGCAAATAAATTTAACGAAAAAATGTACGTAAATTTTAAAAGTAAATTCCAAAAGTAATATATAAAATTAGAAGTAAAATTTACACAAAGTAAAATTTGTAAGATTAAGTTCTAAATGATATAATAGAACTTAGATGTTTCTAAGGTTAGATGGAGGTAATTATGAAAAATTCACATTTAACTCTAGAAGATAGACAAGCTATTCAAGAAGGACTTGAAAAAGGTTTGTCTAGAACTGAAATAGCCAAAAATATTAATAAGGATATTTCAACTGTTGCAAAAGAAATAAAAAACAGAAGAAAATTAAATCCTAGAAATCCCTTTAATAATCCTATTACTTGTACTAAATTTAAACAATGTGGTATATGTCATGGTAAATGTTCTGAATATGAAGAAATAAAATGTGCTAGAAGAGATAGAAAAGTCGGTGTTTGTAATCTTTGTCCTGATATTTCTAAATGTAGATTAGATAAATATTTTTATCGTGCTAGACAAGCTCATAATGACTATACATATACCCTAAAAGATTCTAGAGAAGGAGTTAATTTAAATACTAAAGAAATGTTAGAGATTGTAGATATCATTAAACCTCTTTTAAATAAAGGTCAATCTGTCTATCAAATATTAAAAAATCATCCAGAACTTAATATGTGTTCTAAAACATTGTATATGTATATTGAAAGTGGTATTTTTCAAGATTATGGCATTAATAATTTTTCTTTACGTAGACAGGTTTCAATGAGAAAAAGAAAAAAATTAAAGAAACGTAAAGAACCTGTAAATTATGAAGGAAGAAGATATACAGATTATCTAAAATTTATTCAAGATAATCCAACCATATCAACTACTCAAATGGATACTGTATACAACCATCAAGATGGTCCATATATTCAAACATTTATCTTTCAGAATACAGGATTAATGATAGGATTTATACATACAGAAAAAACATCAGAATCAATGGCAAGTACACTTGATAAATTACAAGAAATTTTAAAAGATGATTATTACAAACTGTTTTCACTTCTTTTAACTGACAGAGGAACGGAATTTGAAAAATATCAACTATTTGAAGTAAATACGGAAACTGGCGAAATACGAACTAACATATTTTATTGTGACCCACAAACTCCAAGTCAAAAGCCTCATGTAGAAAACAATCATAATTATGTTAGAGATATTTTGCCTAATGGTAAATCTTTGAAAAAGCTTACACAACAAGATTTAGATTTAATGTTTTCACATATTAATTCTGCACCACGAAAATCTTTAAATGGAAAAACACCATATGAAGCATTTGAATTTTTGTATGGTAGTGAAATACTAAAGAAGCTTAATATACAAAGGATAGAAAAAGATATGGTTACGTTACAACCATATCTTTTAAACATAAAATAAACATTTAACTTTATTCGATAAAAAATCGAACAACCTTAGAAACATCTATAACTGAATAAGACCTTTAAGCAAACGGAAGTTAATCTTACATAAAAAATAAATTTATTTCTTTTTGCTTGTTTGTCATGCTCAATTTCTCGTTTCTGTAAGTTAATTTTACACTTTTTTTCAAAAAAAATCAATATTTATTCAAAAAGAAACGCCTAAAAGTTGACGTTTCTCTTACATTTGGAATTTACTTTTTCTTTTGGAAGTTACTTTTACAACTCACCACGAAAAAATGTAAAAAATCTAAAAATAGAAACAACAACACCCCACTATGTAATAACATAGTGGGGTTGTTGCATTTCATCCAATATTTTCAGAAGTACAATTGAAAAGTTTGCCACCGTAATAGAATGTTTTAGCAGTAATACTGCAACAAGTAAAATGGCAATCACCAACAACTAAAACATCACGCGCCTTAACAGTACAAGAATCATTATCACCAAGCACATAGAAGTCTTGTATGGTAGTGATACTTGAAGAGTCATTGTCCCCCGCAACCAAATAGTTTAAAGCATGGATACTACATACAGAAGAATCTCCATATACTTCGATATTTCCATCTGAGTCAATGTCTTGTGCATCCAAAGACTTAACCCAAATGTCGCCATCGCGTATGAAAATATCCGCCCTACTTCCAAGATTTTCACAAACAATGTCTCCGCCTTCAATGGAAATAGAAGCATCATCACATGCAAAAGTAATTGTGCCGGAAACAATCAAATTTCCGTTTTTGATGTTAATATTGCCGTTAATGGTAAGGTTGCCACCAAAGATATAATCCTCGTCTTCCAATATTAAATTTTCCAAGGTCCGTTCCTGCATTTGCAATCCTCCTTGTAAAAAAAGAAACTATTTTAAGTTACGTTTAAAATTATATCATAATAACATAAAATAATCAATAACAAAACAGCAAATAAATTTAACGAAAAAATTACAAAAAAGTGTTGTAAAAACAAAAAGATATTGGTATACTTATAATATCAAAAAAAGTACACAAAAAAGAAAAATATAAGGAGGTTTTTGTGATGGAAGAAAACAAAGAAGTAAAAGAAGAAGTAGTAGAAAACGGAGAAATTGCATTATCTACGGATACAAACGAAATTAAAATAGCAGATGATGTAGTTGCTGTAATTGCAGGTGTTGCTGTAGCAGAAGTACCAGGTGTTGCAGAAATGGCAGGAGGATTTGCAGGTGGAATTACCGAAGTTTTAAGCGGAAAGAAAAACTTAGCAAAAGGAATTAAAGTAGAAGTAGGAGAAAAAGATACAAAAATAGATGTTAACATTATTGTAGAATATGGTGTTAGAATTCCAGATGTAGCATTTGAAATTCAAAACAGAGTAAAAAAAGCAGTAGAAACTATGACAGGTTTAAATGTTGTAGAAGTAAATGTACATGTTCAAGGTGTTAATACAGAAGGAAAAGATATTACAGAAGTAAAAACAGAAGAATAAAGCAAAAAAGGGTGCGCACACATAGAACGCACCCTTTGCAAAAGATAACGGGAGGAAAAAACAATGAAATTATTAGATAGAATAGGGTTAGTTATTTTTTCAAATTTTATTTTAATTATCTCTATCATACTATGTTTACTTATTTTTGGCTGGCTAACACCAGAAACCATATATGAAGTAACAAAAATAGCATTAAATGATTCAGTAACTACAAATATAGCCTTAGCTATTAGCATTATATGTATTATACTTGCAATTCGTTGCATTTTCTTTAGTACAGATAAAGATGAAATATCTGGAATCAAAGATGGCATTCTATTACAAAATTCAGATGGAAAATTAGTTATTTCAAAAACTACATTAGAAGAATTGGTCAACAACGTTGCAAGAGGCTTTGATAGTGCACAAGATGTAAGCTCTAAAATTGTATTAGATGAAGAAAATAAATTGGTTGTTTATGTTTTACTAAGTGTAAAAGAAAATGCAGTTATCAAAGAATTATCCAATAATCTTCAAAATAAAATAAAAAGCGCAATTAAGAAAACAGCAGACTTAGAAATAAAAGAAGTAAATATTAGCATAAAAGAATTACATGCACAACAACCACAAGGGTTAGAACAATAAAACAGTAAAAACAATAAAGGTTAGAACAATAAAATAGTAGAAACAATAAAGATTAAAACAATATAAACATAAGAGCAAAAAAGATTAAGACGCTAAAAATAATAAAATTACAAAAATTATAGAAACAAAAACTAAAAAATATTAAAAAAGAACTTAAGCAAAATGGCTACAAGAAAGGAAGAAAAACAAAAATGAATGATATAAAAAACTTTTTCATAAAATATAGAGGGGCAATAATTGGGGCGTTAGTGGCTATTTTAATCCTATGCACAGGTTTTTACAAGCTAATTATAGGAATTATTTTAGTAGCACTAGGTCTATATGTAGGAAACTATATTCAATTAAATAAAGAAGAAGTAAAAGATAAAATAAAAAAATTTATTGACAAATTATAAAAGGGGAACATTTAATGAAACGAACAGAAACTCGCGAATTAGCATTCAGGCTAATTTATAGTAGCGAAGTCCAAAAAGAGATGGAGCAAGAACAGGTAGAATTATACTTACAAGAAAATGAAATTAAGCAAAAAGCAGAAGTAGAATATATTAATCAAGTATATGGCGGAATAAAAGAACATAAAGGAGAAATAGAAGGGTTAATTGCAAGTAACTTAAAAGAAAAATGGACGATGGAGCGAATTTCTAAAATAAATCGTGCTATTTTAAAACTTGCCATTTTTGAGTTAGTTTATGCAAAATTACCATATAAAGTAGTAATAAATGAAGCGGTAGAACTTGCAAAAAAATATGGAGACGATTCTTCTAAAGCTTTTGTAAACGGAATTTTAGCAAGTATTGTAAAGGAAAAAAACTTAAATCAAGAGGAGTAACGCAAAATGACCTATAACCCAATTAGTGTAACAGAATTAAATAATTACATAAAGGGCAAATTTCAAGAAGACGAATATTTGAATAATGTATTAGTAAAAGGAGAGATTTCAAACTTTAAACACCATTATACAGGGCATCTGTACTTCACGTTAAAAGATGAAAACTCTCTTATTAAATGCGTAATGTTTAAAACTTATACGCCACATTTAGACTTTGTTCCAAAAGATGGTATGAAGGTTATGCTACTAGGAACAGTATCTGTATTTGAAAGAGATGGCGTTTATCAAATTTATGCCAAAGCTATGAAACAAGAAGGAGTTGGAGACTTGCATGCCGAATATGAAAAGCTAAAGGCAAAATTAGAATTAGAAGGCTTATTTGACAAAGCACATAAAAAACCAATTCCATTTATGCCAAAATGTATAGGAGTTTTAACTTCAAATACAGGAGCAGTTATTAGAGATATTATAAATGTTTCAACTAGAAGAAATCCAAACGTACATATAAGGCTATTTCCAGTTCCAGTGCAAGGTCAAGGAGCTGCCGAAAAAATAGCAAAAGCAATTGAAACCATGAATAAAGAAAATTTAGCAGATGTATTAATTTTAGCAAGAGGAGGAGGCTCATTAGAAGATTTATGGCCATTTAACGAAGAAATTGTAGCAAGAGCAATTTATGCATCTAATCTTCCAATTATTTCAGCAGTAGGGCATGAAACAGATTTTACAATATCAGATTTTGTAGCAGACTTACGAGCACCTACACCATCTGCCGCAGCAGAGCTTGCTGTACCGAATATTGAAGATTTAATATTAAAATTAAAAGGCTATGAAAATAGATTTCAAAATTCACTTCGTAAAAAAGTAGAACTAATGAGACTACGTTATGAAAAATGCATAAAATCTTCTGCATTTACCAATCCAATGCAAAAAGTAAATGAAAATTATATGTTGTTAGATAAGCAAATAAAGCGTATGCAAAATAGCGTACAACTGAAAGTAAAAGAAAAGAAAACTTACATGGTAGAATGGATTTCAAAATTAGACACTTTGAGCCCCTTAAAAACACTAACAAGAGGCTATTGCATTGCAACTAAGGAAGATAAAACAATTCATAGTATCAAAGATGCAAAAACAGGAGATAAAATTGATTTGCGTTTTATAGATGGTAAAAAGCAGGCAGAAATTTTATAATGCAAAAAGTAAAATTAATAAAAAATAATGTTATGATTTATAAAAAACATATTCTATCATTTTTTTATAATCTATAATATATAAAAGAAAGGAATCCTAAAAATGAAGAAATCAACGTTAATAATTATTATAATTGTATTAATGCTTGTTGCTATTGTTATCTTCGCATCAACAGGTAGCAAAAATGTAGAAAATAAAGAAAATAGCAATGCAAAAAATACATCAGTAGAAGAAACAAATAGCAAAGTAGAAAATACAGAAACACAAAATGAGCAAAAACAAAATATAGTAGAAAATGTAATAGAAAATGCAACAGAAAATGAAAGCACAGTAGAAAATGTAGGTCCTACAGAAACCTTTGAAGAAAGTCCAAAAACAGCAAAAGAAAAAGCACTTGACATTGTGAAAAAAGATTGGGGAGAAAGCAACAATGTAGAATTTGCAGTAGATGCTATTGATGAAAATGGTAATTATATTGTAACAGTACGAAACAGCCAAACAACAGAAGCATTAGCGTTTTACACTGTAAACACTAACGACGAAACATTTACAAAACGCGAAATGAATTAAAATAAAGCATAGATAAAAAAATATTATTGCAAAGAATTTATTCAAAAATTTAAATTCTATGCCAATAAAATGGAAAAAGGTTTATAGGTAAAACCTTATGAAAAACCTAAATATATTAAACAAGGAATAAATCATGAAGGAAGTAAAATTTGAAGAAGCAATGAAACAACTAGAAGCAATTGCTACAGAATTAGAAAAAGGAGACTTAAACCTAGAAGAATCAGTAGCAAAGTTTGAAGAAGGAATGGAACTTTCAAAACAATGTAATGAAATTATAGAAAAAGCAGAAAAGAAAATTACTATTCTTTTGCAAAAAGAGGGTAAAATTGAAGAAGAAAACTTTACAGTAGAAGAATAGGAAAGGCAAAAGGGGATTTTTATGGAGTTTTTTGAACAATACAAATTTTTAATAATACCATTTTCAACATGGTTTTTTATTCAATTATTTAAAGTAATTTGGGACTTAGTAGTAACACATAAATTTAATTTTAAACGTATTTTAGGAGCAGGTGGAATGCCAAGTTCTCACTCTGCTGTAGTTACTTCACTTGCTACTATGATAGGAAAAACGCAAGGTCTTACTTCTCCTATTTTTGCTTTATCTGTTATTTTTGCCTGCGTAGTTATGTATGATGCAGCAGGAATAAGAAGGGCAGCAGGAAAACAGGCAAAATTACTAAATAAACTAATTGAAACACCGGGCTTAAGCAATTTGCAAGTGCAAGAAAAATTGGTAGAAGTATTAGGACATACACCAGTGCAAGTATTTGTAGGAGCACTTATTGGTGTAGTAGTAGGAATAATTTTTGGGTAAGCAGGAGGGACGTTTTCTTTTGTTCCATTTTGGAACACTGGGGACACCCCTCTATTATTTCGTAATATATCTTGTAAAAAAATACAAAATAAGATATAGTATAACAAAATAAATATGTACCTTTAGAAAGAAATGGTGATTAAAATGGAAGATATTGAAATAGCAAGAAAAGTAAAATTAGAAGAAATCACAAAAGTTGCAAAAGACTTAGGAATAAAAGAAGAAAATATAGAGCCTTACGGAAAATATAAAGCAAAAATTTCTTTAAACGAAATGCAAGAATTAAAAAATAAAGAAAATGGAAAATTGATTTTGGTAACCGCCATTAACCCAACTCCACTAGGAGAAGGAAAAACAACCATTTCCATTGGACTTGCTGATGGCTTAAAAAGAATAGGAAAAAAGGTTATTTTAGCATTAAGAGAGCCATCTTTAGGCCCTGTATTTGGTATAAAAGGTGGTGCCACAGGAGGAGGCTACTCACAAGTAGCGCCAATGGAAGACATTAACTTGCACTTTACAGGAGATTTACATGCTATTACTTCTGCCAATAACCTATTATCTGCTATGATTGATAACCATATTTATAATGGAAATGAACTAAACATAGAAAAAGTAACATGGAAAAGATGTGTAGATTTAAATGATAGACAACTAAGAGTGGTAAATACTGGTCTATCCAATGAAAAAAATATTGTGCCAAGAGAAGATGGTTTTGATATTACCGTTGCATCTGAGGTTATGGCAATTTTTTGCCTTGCAACTAGTTTAGAAGATTTAAAAAGAAGACTTGGCAATATTATCATTGGCTACAACAAAGAAGGAAAGCCTGTTACAGCTCATGATTTAAAAGCAGAAGGGGCCATGTGCGTTCTATTAAAAGATGCTTTCTGCCCTAATTTAGTACAAACTTTAGAACATACACCAGCCATCATTCATGGAGGGCCATTTGCAAATATTGCACATGGTTGCAATAGCATTATAGCCACCAAACTTGCCTTAAAATTAGCAGACTATACTGTAACCGAAGCAGGCTTTGGAGCAGACTTAGGAGCAGAGAAATTCCTAGATATTAAAACAAGAAAATTAGAAAAAGAACCAGATGCTGTAGTTATTGTAGCAACCATTAAAGCATTAAAATATCATAGTGGTATGCCAAAAGAAGAACTAGCAAACGAAAATATTGAAGCATTAAAAAAAGGAAGCAAAAATTTATTAAAACATATTGAAAACATCAAAGAAAAATTTGGCTTAAATGTAATTGTGGCTATCAATAAATTTAACCAAGATACCGAAGAAGAAATTAGCACTTTGCAAGAAATATTACAAGAAAAACAAGTTAGTTTAAGTCTAGTAGAAGCATGGGGAAAGGGTTCAGAAGGAGCAATAGATATTGCAAAAAAAGTAGTAGAATTGTGTGAAAAGAAACATCATTTTGAAATGCTTTATACATTAGAAGATAACATTAAAACAAAAATTGAAAAAGTAACAAAAAATATTTATGGAGCAGAGGGGGTAGAATATACCAAAGAGGCAGAAGAACAAATAGAACAAATAACACAACTAGGATACAATAACCTACCAATTTGTATTGCTAAAACACAATATTCTTTCTCTGATGATAGTAAAAATTTAGAATGTACAGAGCCTTTCAACATTCACGTAAAAGAAGTACAATTAAAAGCAGGAGCAGAGTTTATTGTAGTATTAACAGGCAAAATTATGACGATGCCAGGACTTCCTAAAAAACCTGCTGCAGAGCAAATAGACATAGATGAAAATGAAAATATTGTAGGAATATTTTAATAACAAAAAGACCTATTTGCATATTTATGTGAAATATGATATAATAATAATAAGTAATATAGTTCATATACAATTACCTAATTATCACTAATTAGTGAGAGGAATTCCTCAAACTTTTTGGTTTAACATATATAACAAGTAAACATCTTAAAAACTTTGGAGGAAAAAATCATGATTAATGTCCAAATTGGAAACAACGTAACAATCAACAATATTACAATCGGCAACGGACAAGTTGTTAATGAAGCATTCATTGATAATTTGAATAACATGCAAAAAGGGCAAAATAAAAAAATAAATGAGAGAAAATTAGAAGATGCTAGAAAAGTAGAAAGTATAATAATTAACTCTACATTTGTGAAAGTTGATGTTTCCGTTTCAGATTCGCAAAATGTTGAAGCACACCTTTATGGATATGCAAGTGGAGATATTAAGTTTGATTTTCGGTTGGTAAACAAACAACTTCAGATTAGTGTGAAATCGCTAGAAGGTTGCTATAATTGCAATTTGAACTTAGATGTTATAATACCGAAAAAACTTTTTGAATCCATTACTGTAGAAAGTGGCACAGCAGATATTACATTACACAAAGGTGTTGTAACAGATTCGTTAGAAGTAACAACAAAGGCCGGTAAATTAGAAACACAGGCTACATTCACACAAGCCTCCATTACTACATTGAGTGGAGATGTAGATTTTTACATTGATGCTACAAAAAATATTAAGGTTCAAATTAATACAATGAGTGGAGATGTATCAGCAAAGTTTAACCATATCAGACATATGAATATTTCTACAAGGTCTAAGAGTGGTGATGTCGTAAATTACCATAAGACAGAAAATGGCTATGTTGCTAATGTTCAAATTTCTACTATGAGCGGAGACATAAGAATTAGATAGTTTCCAAACGTTAATGAATGATTGAAAAGAGGTTTCTAATTAGAAGCCTCTTTTTCAATTAAAGACTGCTAATTATATAACGTTTAAGGAGATGTAATAAAATATTAAAAAATAATATAAAACATTGATTTTTTATGTAGATTGTATTATAATTCATACATAAATTATAATATATTCCTTTGGTAACCTAGCATAGCTAGTTCATTATATTTTAGGCAACTCAAAATAATTTTTGAAAGGAGAAAAAATATGTTAGCATTAAGAATTATATTATTCATTTTAGCAGTTGTAGCATTTTTTATGGCAGGAATTACAGGTTCTGAATATTATTATTCGGAAGAACGATCAAAATTAAATATTGCATTGAATATTATTGGAGTATTGCTTGTTTTTGCATTTGGTGTTGTACAAGTCACGACGCATCGGACAGTATTTGCTATTCCAAAAATATTGTTATTGCTTGCTATTTGTATCATAGTAAAATCATACTTTTCTAACGATGAAGATGACTGTGTTATTTGCATATATGCTGGCATAATTGTTGTCATAATTTCCTATATCATTGGAGGTATATGTTATTGGCATAATATTCAAGAATGCGAAAATCCAGACATCAGTGTAGAAAAAGTTGAATTAGTAAATGCAAAAGACAATTTATCTGTAAAAGGAAGTTTTTCTATATTTGGTGGAGAGGTACATGGGGAATTTGTATATGCCTATTATACGAAAAATGAAAAAGGCAATTTTGTTTTAAACACGATACCGGCAAAAAATACAGAAATATCCTATCTAAGTGAAGGAGAGCAACCTTATCTTGAAATTACAACTAAAACGTACTATAGCTTAAACACAAACCATATTCCTGCAACTAAATGTGAGGAATATAAAAAAACAAGTTATGTATTGTATGTTCCAGAAGGTTCTATTCAAGAAATATTTGAATTTGATGCACAGTAAGAAACTAAAAAGAGGTCAATTGGCCTCTTTTTAGATTGAAAAAATAATAAGTATGAAATCAAAATAGAAAGCATAAAAATAGAAAGAGCTATTTTGTGAAAACTATGTGAATTTTACAAAATAGTATTGACATTTTTTAGAAATGGGTATACATTATTAGCAGTCTCGAATAAAGACTGCTAATTATATAACAAAAAATCAATCAAGACTAACTATTTAATGATAATAGTTTTTCTAAAAAATAAGGAGGTAATGTAAAATGTTAAAACCATTAGCAGACAGAGTAGTGATTAAAATGAAAGAAAACGAGGAGACAACAAAAAGTGGAATTATCTTAGCAGGAAGTAGCAAAGAAAAACCACAATTTGCTGAGGTACTAGAAGTAGGGCCAGGAACAGAAAAAGTAAAAATGGAAGTAAAAAAAGGAGATAAAGTAGTAGTAAGCAAATATGCTGGAACAGAAGTAAAATATGAAGGCGAAGATTTAGTAATTGTAAGTCAAAGCGACATATTAGCAGTAATACAATAATGTACCATTAGGGACGTTTCTTTTTGGTACTATAAAACTAAAATAGACAGTTCCAAAAGGCAATCAAATAAAAAAATTAGGAGGTAATTTTATTATGGCAAAAGAAATTAAATTTGGCGAAGATGCCAGAAAAAGTTTATTAAATGGAGTAAATCAATTAGCAGATACAGTAAAGGTAACATTAGGTCCAAAAGGAAGAAATGTTGTTTTAGATAAACAATTTGGTTCTCCTCTAATTACAAACGATGGAGTTACTATTGCAAAGGAAATTGAACTTCCAGACCCATTTGAAAATATGGGAGCACAACTTGTAAAACAAGTTTCTACTAAAACAAATGATGTAGCAGGAGATGGTACTACAACAGCTACTGTATTAGCCCAAAGCATGATTAAAGAAGGCGTTAAAAATGTAGCAGCAGGTGGAGACCCAATGGCAATTAAAAGAGGAATGGATAAAACTGTAGAAAAAGCTGTAGAAGAATTAAAGAAAATAAGCAGTAGCGTAAACGGAAAAGAAGATATTGCAAGAGTTGCAAGTATTTCTGCTAATAGCGAAGAAGTAGGAAAACTAATTTCCGAAGCAATGGAAAAAGTATCAAAAGATGGTGTTATTACCATTGAAGAATCAAAAACTTCTAATACAGAATTAGATGTTGTAGAAGGAATGCAATTTGATAAAGGATATGTTTCTCCATACATGGTAACAGATACTGAAAAAATGGAAGCAGTAATGGATAATCCTTATATTTTAATTACTGATAAGAAAATTGCAAACATTCAAGAAATTTTACCACTATTAGAAACTTTAATGCAACAATCTGGAAAATTAGTTATTGTTTGCGATGATGTTGAAGCAGAAGCTTTATCTACTCTTGTATTAAATAAATTAAGAGGTGTTCTAAACGTAGTAGCCGTAAAAGCACCAGGTTATGGAGATAAGAGAAAAGCTATGCTACAAGATATGGCAGTATTAACAGGAGGAGAAGTTATTACTTCTGATTTAGGCCTAGAATTAAAAGATACAACCATTGAACAATTAGGTAGAGCAAAACAAGTAAAAATTCAAAAAGAAAACACCATTATTGTTGATGGTGCAGGAGACAAGCAACAAATAGCAGACCGTGTAGCACAAATTAGAGCACAAATTGCAGAAGAAAAGAGCGAGTTTGAAAAAGAAACTTTGCAAGAACGTTTAGCAAAAATTGCAGGTGGTGTAGCTGTAATTGGCGTAGGTGCAGCAACTGAAATTGAAATGAAAGATAAAAAACTAAGAATTGAAGATGCTTTATCTGCAACCAAAGCAGCCGTAGAAGAAGGAATTGTAGCAGGTGGTGGAACAGCGTACTTAAACATCATTCCAGAAGTAGAAAAAACAGTAAATAGTTTAGACGAAGAAGAAAAATTAGGTGGAAAAATTGTATTAAAAGCCTTAGAAGAACCAGCAAAACAAATTGCAATTAACGCAGGTTTAGAGCCAGCAGTTATTGTAGAAAAAGTAAAACAAAGTGAAAAAGGAATAGGCTTTAATGCAGCAAACAATACCTATGTTGATATGAAAAAAGCAGGAATTGTAGACCCAACTAAAGTATCTAGAAGTGCATTACAAAATGCAGCATCTATTGCTTCTATGGTACTTACAACAGAAAGCATTGTAACAGAAAAGAAAGAAGAAAAATGTTGCAACCATGAGCCAGCACCAACTGGAATGGAAGGAATGTACTAATTCAAAAAAATGTAAGGCTCGCAATATTTATCGTCTACGGAAATTCCTCTTTAAAGGAGAATTTTCCTACTATATAAAAAAGTCAAACGAAAAATGAGTGAAAACTTTTTCACTCATTTTTCGTTTGGACTTTATTTAATAATTGTCCACATTGACTTCATTTCTTCATATTCTTCCACTTGATATTGGGCAATTTTAGATATTACACAACTTATAATAAAGCCCGAAAAATAAGTAGAAAGACTAAAGGTAATATTATTAGTAGCAGCAATTGCTAATAATGATAAAAACAATAAAATCAATACAATAATAAAAATAAATGTCCATATAAAATTTTCTCTTGTATAAACAAATAGAAATATTAAATACAAGAGAGAGGCTGCCAATGCAAATCCTATTCCTTCTGCCGTTGATACTGGTGCTAAAAAGGTAGAAGGAATTAAATTACACATCATAATTAATAAAAAAGAGCCTCCAAAAACTAAAAGAACAGTAAAAAATACCCGCTTTGCCATAAATTTAATCCTCCTATAATATAGTGTTGTTCTTCCTTTACGCACGTACTAAAGGATTGGTTTATTAGTAGCATACTTATATTATATCATAAGTTTACATATTATACAATAAAATTAGATTTTTTTAACAAAAAAACTATACAAAGTCAAACAAATAATGATATAATTTGAAAGAAAGAGAAAAAGTCGGAGGAAGAAACGTGGGAAATATTGTATTATTAGATGATTTAACAATTAACAAAATTGCAGCAGGAGAGGTAATTGAAAGACCTGCATCTGTTGTAAAAGAATTAGTAGAAAACTCTATTGATGCTGGAGCAACTAACATCAATGTAGAAATTAAAAATGGAGGTATTTCCTATATTCGTGTTACAGATAACGGAAAAGGAATTATGCCAGATGATATGGAAATTGCTTTTGAACGCCATGCTACAAGCAAAATTCGTGTAGCGGAAGACCTAGAAACAGTAAAGTCTATGGGCTTTAGAGGTGAGGCTTTAGCTAGTATTGCAGCTATTAGTAAAGTTTCCATGAAGTCAAAAACAATGGATAATGATATAGGTTATGAAATTATAGTAGAAGGAGGAGATGTTCTTCAAAAAGAAGAAGCAGGTTGCCCAAACGGAACTACTATAACTATTGAAAATTTATTTTATAATACGCCAGTACGTTATAAATTCTTAAAAAAAGATTTTACAGAAGCAGGCTATATTGAAGATGTTATGACAAGAATTGCACTAATTCACCCAGAAATTGCAATTAAGTTTATTAGCTCAGGAAAAACCATTATTCAAACTGCAGGGAATGGTCAATTAAAAGATGTAGTATATCATATTTATGGAAAAGAAATAGCAGAAAATATTTTAGATGTTTCTTACGAATATGAAGATGTTAAAGTAACAGGAGTTATTGGAAGACCATCTATTTCTCGTTCAAATCGTGCTAATCAAATCTTCTTTGTAAACAAAAGATATGTTAAAGATAAAACCTTATCTAGCAGTGCAGAGCAAGGTTTTAAAGGTATGATTACCATTGGAAAATTTGGATTCCTTATTTTAAATATTGAAATGAATCCTCAAAAAGTAGATGTAAACGTTCACCCAGCAAAATTAGAGGTTCGTTTTGAAGAAGAATCTAAAGTATTTAAGGCAGTTTATCATGCTATTAAAGACACACTTCTAAAAAATGACTTAGTAGCAAACCAAGAAAAGGAACATTATATAGAAGAAAATCAAGAAACATCAGAAATACTAGGAAAACAAGAACAAAAAAGTTTATTCCAAAAAATTATAGCACGAAAAGAAGAGAAAAAAGAAACGCAAGAGGAACCAAACATTGTAGAACAACTATATGAAACGAGAAAATTAAACATTCCAACTAAAGAAGATTATGCTAGCAACTTTAATGAAATTATGGGAAAAATGGCAGAAATGAAAAAGACAATAGATGATTACAAAGTAAGTACAGGTATAACAGAAATTTTGCCAAAGAAAGAAGTAAAAAATACAGAAAGTATTGATGACTCAAAGCAAATACAAAATGAAGGAATATCAAATATAGAAGCAGAAGAAATACAATATGAAACAAAAGTTGAATTTAAAGAAGAACAAGATACAAGCAAAAATGAGTTAGAAAAAACACAATACACAAACATAAATGAGTTAGAAGAAGCACAAAAAATAAACAAAACTGAATTACTAGAAGGACAAGAAATAAATAAAAATGAATTAGTAGGAGAACAAGGTACAAGCAGAACTGAATTAGCAAAAGAAACTCAAGATACAAGCAAAATTGAGTTACCAGAAGATTATAGTCAAACTATTCAAATGCAAACTCCTTTTGATGAAATGCAAGAAACCAAAGTAATAACAGAAGAAATGAAACAAGAAATTTCTCAGGCTATGGAAAACGAAGAAACACAAGTAATGAATATAAAACAAATCATAGAACAAGAACAAAATCAAGAGGAAATAGAAAATTCACAAAGTCTAGAACAAGGAAAAACAGAAGAGCAATTTGACGAAATGTATACTTCTGTTTTTGGAAGTGCACCTATCAAAGAAACTATTGTAAAAGAAGAACCAGAAGAATATAAAGTGCCAGAGCCAGAGTATGCAACAGGAGAAAATTTATCTGTATTTGAAGGACAAGAAGAATATAAAATACCTGCATATAAATTTATAGGAATTGCCTTTTCAACATATATTCTTATTGAACTTGGAAAAGAGTTATACATTATAGACCAACATGCAGCACACGAAAGAATTATGTATGAAAAAGTAAAAGAAAACTATTATAGAGAAGATGGTAAAGATTCTCAACTAATGCTATTACCAGATATTATCACATTAACCCATAAAGAAATGGATATTGCTAAAGAAAACATGAAAATGTTTGAAAAAGCAGGATTCATTTTAGAAGAATTTGGAGAAAATACCATCAAATTAACAGGTGTTCCTAATATTTGTTTAGAACTAGATACTAAAGAACTATTTTTAGAAACTTTAGATGAAATCAATACAGTAGCAAGAACTGCAAAACAAGAAATAGAAGAAAAATTTATTGCAACTATTGCCTGCAAAGCAGCAGTAAAGGCCAATATGGCATTAACAAAAGAAGAAGTAGAAAGCCTAATGGATAAATTACTAACATTACCAAATCCATTTACTTGTCCACACGGAAGACCAACTGCAATAAAAATGACAAAAGCAGATATTGAAAAGAAATTTTCTAGAAGATAAAAATGATTTAAAATATAATCTTAGAAAGGGAAAATTTATATGAATATTTATCTTATGATTGCTACTACTATAGCAAATTTATTAGCTATTGCTATTGTATATCAATTTATTAAAAAATTAGAAAATAAAGAAAAAGTAATTATTATTGCTATTAGCATAGCTACCATGTATATGCTAATTTCCATTACATATTGGATAAGTGGATTTGGAGTAGATAAAACAATTCATGAGCAATCGAAAAATTTTATAACGTACTTATTTGTACCAGTTAATATGATTTTATTTGTACCTTATAGTGCTTATCAATATGTAAAATTAAAAGAAAGCCATATGAAAAAGGAAAAATTTCTAAAAAAGATGATGAATATATCTTGCTTGTTACTTGCAGTATTAGTAATAGAATTCTTTTATTTTAGAAATATACAAAAAAATATTAATACAATAGGAAATAATGCAAACAATATTTCAAATGAAGCCCAAGAAAGTACAGTGCAAAATGAAATACAAGGTAATGCAGCACAAAACGAAAATACAAATGAAACACAAAGTAATGTAGTACAAAACGAAAATGCAAATGAAACACAAAGTAATGCAGCACAAAATGAAAATGAAATACAAGGTAATGCAACACAAGGAGAAATAACAAATCAAGAAGTAATGAATGAAGTGCAACAAATAGATGAACAAATAAGAGAACAATTAAATTAAGTGAAAGAAAATGAAATTTAAGAAAGATAACAAAGCCAAAAAGTAATCAAAAAAGAAATGAGGAAAACTATGCAAAAGGACAAAGTAATCGTCATAGGAGGGCCAACAGCATCTGGAAAAACAGCTCTGTCAATAGAACTTGCAAAACGTGTGCAAGGAGAAATTATATCAGCAGATTCTATGCAAATATATCAAGAAATGAATATTGGAACTGCTAAACCAGACGAAACCGAAAAACAAAATATTCCTCATTATATGCTTGACTTCTTGCCACCAAATAAAAGATATAGTGTGGCAGATTATAAAAGAGATGCAAAAGCATGTATAAAAGAAATTCTAAAAAAGGGAAAGCAACCTATTATAGTAGGTGGTACTGGCTTATACATAGATTCTTTAATCTATGAAATAGACTTTCCAAAAATTGAAACAGATTTAGAATATCGAAAAAAATTAGAACAAATAGTAGAAAAAGAAGGTTTAGCTTTTTTATATGAAAAAGCTAGGCAAATAGATGAAAAAGCAATGGAAAAAATAAGTCCAAATGATCAAAAAAGAATTTTAAGAGTTCTTGAAATCTATCATCAAACAGGAAAAACAAAAACACAATTAGATGAAGAATCAAGAAAAGAGCCAGAATATGACTACAAATTATTTGCAATAGATATGGATAGGCAAATTCTTTATGATAGAATAAATAAACGTGTAGACAATATGGTAGAAAAAGGGCTTATAGAAGAAGTGCAAACACTTTATAAGAAATATCAAGAATTGCCAACGAGCATGCAAGCATTAGGTTATAAAGAAATAGTAGAATATATAAAAGGACAAGTTAGCAAAGAAGAAGCAATAGAAAAAATAAAAATGGAATCAAGAAGATATGCAAAAAGGCAATTAACATGGTTTCGAAAAAACAAACAAACAATATGGCTAGATGGACAAAATACAATAGATGGTAATATTTCAATAATCTTAGAGGAGATGAAAAGGTGAAACAAGAAAAAAGACAATTAAACCGAAAAAAATATATAGCATTTATTATAATTGTTATAATTATAATAGGGTATGCAATATATACTATATATAACTTAGCCATCAAGCCTACATCTACCTTTATTGTAGAAAATGGAAATTTAGCTTCAGAGGAAAATTTGCAAGGCTATATCATTCGAGATGAAACAGTATTAAAAGGTGAAAATTATAAAAATGGTATGGTACAAATTAAAGCAGAAGGAGAAAAAGTAGCAAAAGGAGAACGCATCTTTCGCTATTACACAAAAGGAGAAGAAAAACTAGTAGAAAAAATACAAGAACTAGATATAAAAATACAAGAAGCATGGGAAAATGAAAGCAACACACTTCCTAGTGATGTAAAATTGCTAGAAACACAAATTGAAACAAAATTAAGTGAATTATACCATATCAACGACATACAAAAAATAAAGGAATATAAAAAAGATTTAAGCTCATATATTACAAAAAAAGCAAAAATAGCAGGAGAATCTAGCCCAGCAGGTTCGTACTTGAAAAATTTAATAGAAGAAAGAAGCAAATATGAAAATGAATTAAATTCAGGTGCTGAATATTTAACAGCAAGTAGGTCAGGAGTAATATCCTATCGTGTAGACGGGCTAGAAGAAGTACTAACACCTTCTAATTTTGCTAGCCTAAGTAAAACTAAATTAGAAGAATTAAAATTAAAAACAGGACAAATTGTTTCTACAAATGAAGAATGTGGAAAAGTTATTGATAATTTTGCTTGTTACATAGCTTGTATTTTAGAAACAGAAAAATTAGAAGAACAAGAAGCAAAAGTAGGAAGCAAGTTGAAAATCAGGCTTTCCAACAATCAAGAAGTAGAAGCGGAAATTATTTATATGGCACAAGAAAACAATGAAGAAAATTTAGTTGTTTTTAAATTAGAACGTTATGTAGAAGAATTAATTAACTATCGAAAAATTTCTTTTGACATTATTTGGTGGAGTGTAAAAGGACTAAAAGTTCCAAATGAAGCAATAAAACAAGAAAATGAAGATTTGTTATATGTTATTCGAAAAAGAGTAGGCTATAGTGATAAAATTTATATCAAGGTGTTGCAAAAAGGCGAAAATTATTCTATTATAGAAAATTATGAGACAGGAAAGGAATTATTGGAGAAAGGTGTTCCAGAAGAACAAGTAGAATATAGAAAATTAATTTCGCTATATGACGAAATTGAACTATAAGGAAGAATATTACAAAAATATTACAAAGATATTAAATTAGCATTACAATTCAAAAAAAGTATTGACAATTAAGAAAAAAAGATAGATACTTATAGCATAAAATACAAAGGACAATAATTTTAGGAGGTTTTAAAATGTCAGGAGCAATAATGAATAAAGTTTTAGGCTTAATTGGAGTAAATACTGCAGAAGAAGAATTTGAAGATGAAGATTATGAACAAGAAGAGCAAGAAGAACAAGAAGAGCAAGAAGAAAATAAAAATTTCTGGAATAGACGTAGCAAAGTAGTGAATATGCCACAAACAGAACAAATAAAAATGGTAATTTCACAACCAACTACATTTGAGCAATCAGAAACAATTTGTGATTTACTAAAAGAAAAGAAATCAGTTATTGTTAATCTAGAATATGTAAATAAAGATGTAGCAAGACGTATTGTAGATGTTATTAGTGGTGCTGTTCACGCACTTGATGGACACATTCAAAAAGTGTCAAACTCTATCTTTTTAATTGCACCATATAACTACGAAATTACAAGCGACTTAGCAAGAGAAGAAATTAAAAATAAACTATCTGTATCTTGGTTAAGAAATAATGCTTAATCTTGCTAAAATTGCATAGGGGGAAGTAATATGATAACACCATTAGAAATTGAAAATAAAAAATTTTCAAAACAAATGATGAATGGATATAATGTAGAAGAAGTAGACGAATTTTTAGATGAATTAACAGCAGACTATGAAAAAAATTACAAACAAAGTACAGAGTTAAAAATAAGAGTAGAAGAATTAGAACGTAGCTTATTACATTACAAAACAATAGAAGATACGCTTCAAAATACATTAGTCATGGCACAATCCACAGCAGAAGAAGTAAAAGAAGTAGCAAGGCAACAAGCAGAACAAATCATAAAAGAAGCAGAAGGAAATGCTAGAAAAGCAGTAGACGATTTAGGACAAGAAATTTTAATGAAGAAAAAAGAAGTAGAAGATATAAAACAACAATTTGAAGTATATAAAGCTAAAATGGAATCATTATTAATTTCACAATTAGAATTATTAAAAGACATAAATAAAGACGAAGAATAAAGAAAAGGCACTTTTTAAGGTGCCTTTTAAAGTATAACATATAAAATAAATGAAAAAAATAAATTTGCACCTAGGAGGAATAAATTTATGATAAAAAATGAAAAAGGTGTAACTTTGCTTACATTAGCCATTACTGTTGCTGTTTTAATGATTTTAATTTTTACTGTTACCATTAATGTAGATGAATATGGAGAGCAAAAAAGAAAATCAAATTTTGAAGTAGATTTACAAAGATTAAAAGAAGAAGTGGACTATTATTATGCAAAATATCATAAATTACCAATCATTAATGAATATACTAGTACATTTATGCTAGAAAATGTTACTAACGTAAATGACAACGACAAGTATTACGTTATTGATTTAAAGAGATTAGAAGTAAAATTAAATTATGGTAAAGACTATAGCACCATTATAAAAAAAGATGCTTCAGAAAAAATTACAGATTTATTCGACGTTTATATAATAAATGAGCAATCTCATACAATCTATTATCCAAAAGGGGTAAAATATGATGGTGCATATCATTGCACATCAGACGAAATTTATCATAATATAGAAATAGAAGAATATTTGAATCAAGAAAACTAAATATATAAAATTATCTTTAAAACTACTTGCATAATTAAAAAAAATGTGCTAAGATAAAAAAGTATCTTAGCACAAATATAGAGGTATAGTGTTAATGGTAGCACATCGGTCTCCAAAACCGCTTGTGTGGGTTCGAATCCTACTACCTCTGCCAAAAAAAATAGGGGGTTAGAAATAAAAAACAAAAATAGCGTTTTTTACTTCTAATCCCTTTATACTATAAAAAATACAATAAAAATTAATAAAAAATAGTGAATAATTATAAATAATAAGAAATGTATTTTGAATATTCAAGGCAGGAAAGGAAAATATAAATGGAACAAATAAAAAATATAATAAAAAAAGTATTTACAAGGCAAATAATACTATATGGTATCTTTGGAGTTTTAACAACTGTAGTTAAGTTTGTATCTTATTTTATATTAACAAGAATAGGCTTAGAGGAAAACCTTTCTAACATTTTAGCAATTATATTGGCAGTACTATTTGCGTACTTTACAAATAGAAAAATGGTATTTGATACAAAAGCAAAAGGCTTTTATAGCAATTTGAAAGAATTTTATAAATTTATATTAGGACGTGCTTTTTCAATGGTAGTAGAAACACTTCGGTTTCTTCTTATTATTTAACATATTGCATATAGGGGAATGGGTTAGTCAAGTTGCAATATCAATAATTGTTATTATATTAAACTTTTTTATTAGTAAATTTTTTGTATTTTAGAAAATAAAAATAAATAGGGGCTAAAATAGTTAGGAGGAATTCTATGTTTAGCTCTTTTTTTAAACTTTATTATTATTTAATTGCAGTAATTGCAATTTTTGTTATTCTAATTTCCTGTTTTTTTATTCCTACATGCTTAAATGGAGAAACACAAATTGTTATTAGTCCTTTAGGGTTTGCGTGGCCAATACCGGGGTATACTAGAATTACCTCATATTTTGGAAAAAGAACATCACCTACAGCAGGAGCATCTTCCTACCATAAAGGTGTGGACATTGGTGCACCAGAAGGAACAGTTTTAATTGCTACAATAGATGGAGAAATTACATATACTGGTTTTTTAGGTGGTGGTGGATATACTGTTACATTAAGCAAAGATAATATGAAAATAACCTATTGCCATGTATCGCCTATATTTTTAGTAAAAGTAGGAGATGTTGTGCAAAGAGGGCAAATTATAGCAACAGTAGGTCCAAAATATGTTTATGGAGTAAAAGGTAATACCTATCATGATGAAAATGGAAAACCTACAAATGGAGCAACAACAGGCTGCCATTTACATATTGGATTTCGTATAGATGAAGAATATGCAAATCCATTAGATTATTTGCAATAGTAAAACAAAATTAGTGATATTAGTTATTTGCTAATAGATGAAGAATATGTAAATCCATTAGACTATTTGCAATAGTAAAAAAATAATAATATTAGTTATTTTCTAATAAGTGAAGAATATGCAAATCCATTAGATTATTTGCAATAGTAAAACAAAATTAGTGATATTAGTTATTTCCTAAAAGATAATAGTTAAAGTAATTTATAAAAGTATTGCAAAAAAATAAAATTAAATATACAATATTTTCAAGAAAAGCATTAACAAAAATTAACTAATAAAAAATAAGTTTATAAAAAAATTATACTAGGAGGTGTTATTTTTTGAAAATAACAGATTGTAAAGAATTAGAAAAAATAGCAAAAGAAATTAGAAAAAACATTATAAAGCAAGTATATGAAGCAAAGTCCGGTCACCCAGGAGGTTCTCTATCTTGTGCAGACATTTTAACAGTGCTTTATTTCAACCAAATGAATGTAAGTGAAAAAGAGCCAGAAGATTCTGCAAGAGACCGATTTGTTTTATCAAAAGGACATTGCTCTCCAGCATTGTATGCAACCCTTGCAGAAAAAGGCTTCTTTCCAAA
Organism: uncultured Clostridia bacterium; assembly: GCA_947599825.1. Taxonomy (GTDB): domain Bacteria; phylum Bacillota; class Clostridia; order TANB77; family CAG-508; genus UMGS1663. Next base: position 13,478 of record CANQFS010000001.1, on the reverse strand, counting down.
AGAAGAATTAACTACATTTCGCAAAATTCATTCAAAATTACAAGGACACCCAGACAAAAATAAAATGCCAGGGGTAGACATGACAACAGGTTCTTTAGGACAAGGCTTATCGGTAGCAAATGGTATGGCACTTAGTTCAAAATTAAATCATGATGGATACCGTGTTTATTGCCTTCTTGGAGACGGTGAAATAGAAGAAGGGCAAATTTGGGAAGCAGCAATGACTTCAAGCAAATATAATTTGGATAATTTATGTGCTATTTTAGACTATAATGGTTTGCAAATTGACGGAAAAGTAGAAGAAGTAAAAGGACTAGATAATATAGAGGGAAAATGGAAAAGTTTTGGATTTAACACAATTGTAGTAGATGGACACAATATAGAACAATTGATAGATGCTTTTGAAACTGCGAAAATGACGAAAGGAAAGCCAAGTATTATAATTGCTAAAACTATAAAAGGAAAAGGAGTTTCCTTTATGGAAAATAAAGCAGAATGGCATGGAAAAGCACCAAAAGAAGAGGAATATAAATTGGCTATGGAAGAACTAGAAGCAGACAAAAATTAACAATAAAATTAGGAATAAGGAGGGTTCCATGAACGAGCAAATAAAAATAGCAACTCGCCAAAGTTATGGAGAAGCATTGGTAGAGTTAGGAAAAGAAAACGAAAATATAGTAGTGCTAGACGCAGACCTATCTAGCGCAACAAAAACAGAATTTTTTGCCAAAGAATTTCCAGAAAGATTTTTTGACATGGGAATTGCAGAACAAGACATGTTAAGCACAGCAGCAGGTTTTGCTACTTGTAATAAAATTCCGTACGTTAGCACCTTTGCAGTATTTGCAGCAGGAAGAGCGTATGACCAAATTCGAAATAGCATTTGTTATCCAAACTTAAATGTAAAAATTTGTGCTACGCATAGTGGAATTACAGTAGGAGAAGACGGAGCAACTCATCAAATGTTAGAAGATATTGCTATGATGAGAGCATTACCTAATATGACTGTACTATGTCCTTGTGACGACGTGCAAACAAAATGGGCAATAAAAGAAATTTCAAAAATTAAAGGACCAGTATATGTACGTATGTCAAGACTTTCTACACCTATTATCTATGAAAAAGAGCAAAAATTTGAAATAGGAAAAGCAGTGCAAATAGGAGAAGGAACAAAAGCATCTATTATTGCTACGGGAGATGTTGTTTGCGAGGCTATTAAGGCAAAAGAAGAATTAGAAAAGCAAGGCATTTTTACTCGTGTAATAGATATGCATACAATTAAGCCAATAGATAAAGAAATGATTATAAAATGTGCAAAAGAAACGGAAAAAATAATTACAATAGAAGACCACAACATTATCGGAGGCTTGGGTTCTAGCGTTTGTGAAGTAGTAGCAGAAGAATATCCTTGCAAAGTAATCCGCATGGGAATCAAAGATACATTTGGACAATCAGGAAAAGCAGAAGAATTAATGAAATATTACGAAATTACAGCAGAAAATATTATAAAAGAAGTAAATATATGATATTAAATAAGCCAAAACTCTCTTAAAAGTAAGAGAGTTTTCTTTTGTGAATTTTCTGTGAATTTTTTAAATAATCCAATAAATTACGAAGCAGAAAACCTCTTAATAGAAACGAGGAACAAACATTTTTAACTACCATAAATTACAACTTTTTTTTATGCAAAAAGTATTGCAAATAATGGATTTTATTGTTATGATAAAGGAGAAAAGATAAAATCGTAAAGTATGCTGTAAAAAGTTAGCAAAAAAAGGAGATAAATAAGGTAATGATTGAGTTTAGAAATGTAAGCAAAACTTATAGCACAGGAACAGAAGCTGTGCATAATGCTAATTTCACAATAGAGAAAGGTGAATTTGCTTTCTTAGTAGGTACATCAGGTTCTGGCAAATCAACCTTAATAAAAATGATTCTAAAAGAAGAAAACCCTACATCAGGCAATATTATTATAAATGGAAAAGATACAACTTTTCTAAAACCAAAAAGAGTACCATATTTAAGAAGAAGTATGGGAGTAGTATTTCAAGACTTTAGGCTATTACCAGATAAAACTGTTTATGAAAATGTAGCATTTGCAATGTATATTGTAAGAGCTACGCCAAAACATATTAGGCGTCAAGTGCCAATGGTACTTTCCCTAGTAGGTTTAAGTGGAAAAGCAAAAATGTATCCAAATGAATTATCTGGTGGAGAGCAACAAAGGGTAGCATTAGCAAGAGCATTAGTAAATAATCCATCTATGTTAATTGCAGACGAGCCTACAGGAAACTTAGACCCAGAAACCGCATGGGACATTATGACATTACTTAACGACATTAACATGAGAGGAACAACAGTTGTTGTAGCAACACACGCAAAAGATATTGTAGATCGTATGAAAAAAAGAGTAATTCATATCGATAAAGGCATTATCGATAGAGATGATAAAAAAGGTGGTTATGATAGTGAGATATAATGTACTAGGTTATTTAATAGCAGAAGGTTTTCGAAACTTTTTAAAAAATAAAAAATCAACTGGTGCTTCTCTTATGATTATGTGTGCAACTATGCTAATATTTGGGCTATTTTTCTTAATAGGTCAAAACGTAAATTATATGCTAAAAGAAATAGAATCTGCACAGGGAATGCAAGTTTTTATGATAAAAGATGCAACAGAAGAACAAATTCAAAAATTAGGAGAACAAATTCAAAGTTTAGACTATGTAGCAAAAACCGAATTTGTGTCAGCAGCAGAGGCATACAATATTGTAAAAGAGAGATGGCAAGAATATAGTAAGGCTCTAGAACCTTATACAGTAGAAAAAAATCCTTTTAAAGTTTCATATGTTGTAACATTAACAGATTTATCAAAAAGCGAAGAAGTAAGAGCACAAATTGCACAATTTGACAATGTAAGTAATATAGAAATAAGAGATAAAACCATTAATGCATTAGTAAAAATAGCAAATGGAGTTCAATGGATTTCTATTGGAATTTTAGTTTTATTAGTTATAATTTCTATTTTCATTATTGCAAATACCATTAAACTTACAGTTCATGCAAGAAGAAAAGAAATTTCCATTATGAAATATGTAGGAGCAACAAATGGCTTCATTAGGTGGCCTTTCATTATAGAAGGTATTATTATTGGAGTAATTGCAGCAATGATTTCAATTTTAATTTTAGGAGCAAGTTACAATTTTGTAGTTCATAAAATTATGGAATCAGACATTACAAGCATGATTAATATGACATTACTACCATTTAACCAAATCTTTACATTAGTAATTGCTGTTTATTTAATATTAGGAATTGGAATTGGTACATTAGGAAGTGCTATTTCTATGAGGAAATACTTAGAAGTATAGTGAGTAAGAGAAAAAAGTAAAACGTAAGAAGCAAAAAACAAAAGTAAAGCGTAAGAAGCAAAAGATAAAAGTAAAGAGTAAAAAGAAAAAATAAAAGTAAAACGTAAGAGCAAAAAGTAAAAGCAAAAAACAAAAGCAAAGAAAAAGAATAAAAAGCAAAAGGTTAAAAAGTTTAAAATGTAAATTTTTTAAGCATAGATATTCAAAAGAAAGGAACTAAAAAAATGAAGAAAAAAATTGTGCCGTTTATACTTAGTTTAATTTTATTATTGGGGAACTTACTTCCTGCTTATGCAGCTTCAGTTGGAGAATTAAATGATGAAAAAGCGGATATACAAGGAAAAATTACAGAAGCACAAGAACAGCAAGAAGATGTAAAAGAGCAATTAAGTGCAGAAATGCAAGAGGTAGTTGAGTTAAATAATTCAATTGATGAAGTAGAAAGACAAATTCAACAATTGCAAAGTGAAATAGATACCTTGCAAGCATCTATTGATCAAAAACAAAAAGAGCTAGAACAAAAGCAAGAAGAACATGACAAAAATCAAAAACTATTAGAAGACCGTTTAGTAGTTATGTATGAGGCAGGGGAAACTTCTTTCTTAGATATGCTTTTTAGCTCTAAAAATATTGTAGAATTTATTTCTAATTATTATTTATGGCAACAATTAATACAATGTGACAGAGATTTATTAGACACAATAGAACAAGAGCAACAAGAAATTACTAATACGAAGCAACAATTAGAACAAGAAAAAACAAAAGTAGATAGTGCAAAAGCAGAACAAGAAACGAAAAATAATCTATTGAAAACACAAAGAGCAGAAAGACAAAGAAAAGTAGATGCTTTAAATGAAGAAGAAAAAGCATTACAAACTGAAATAGAAGAAAATAACAAAAAATTAAAAGAAATTGATAATGCAATTGCGCAAGCTATGGCAGAAGCATTAAAAGCAGAACAACAAGGAGGTTCAGGTAGCAATTTTGATGGAACATTTATCTGGCCTTTAGATTATTCACCAAGAAGAGTTACATCTAGAATGAAATATAGATGGGGAAGATGGCACAAAGGAATAGATATAGGAACTAATGCAGAAACAGGAAAAAGTGTTATTGCAGCAGCATCTGGAACTGTTATTTATAGTGCATATCAATCTGGTTCATCTTCAGCAGCAGGATATGGAAATTATTTAATTATCTATCATGGAAACGGATATTGTACCTTATATGCTCACTTAAACTCAAAATTGGTTTCAACAGGGCAAAGGGTATCACAAGGTCAATTAATAGCTTACTCAGGAAATACAGGTGGTGTAGCACCACACTTACACTTTGAAATAAGAAAAGCAAGTTCAGTTGGCAATTTCTTTGGAAATAACTGGTTAGATCCATTAGACTATTTGCCAGGTGGCTACGTAATAGTTGATTAGCCAAATATAAGTCAATATTACTTATCAGACTATATGTTAAGTAGCTACGTAATAGTTGATTAACAAAATATGAGTTAATATTATAAAGCAAAAACAAAGGAGGGAAAGTATGAAAAGTAAAGTAATTTCAGTTTTAATTCTTATTTCATTACTATCATGCTTTTTCTTTATGCCTAAAATAGAAGCAACATCATTAGAAGAACAAAAACAAGAATCACAAGAAAAACAAGAAGAAGCAGAACAAAAACTACAATATGTAGAAGAAGAATTATCATCAGCAGTTGTAAAAATACAAGAATTAGATGATACTATTAGAAATTCAGAAAAAGAAATAGCAGAAATGGAAGAAAAATTAACAACTCTTCAAGCAAACGTAGAAGAAACAACAAAAGCATTAGAAGTAGTACAAAAACAGTATGATGAAAATCAAAAAATAATGGAACAAAGATTAGTTGTTATGTATGAATGTGGAGAAACTACTTATTTAGATGTATTACTAAACTCTGCTAATATCATAGAATTTATTTCAAATTATTATTTTATACAAGAAATGATAAGAAGTGACAACGAATTACTAGATAGTATTGGAAAAGAAAAAGATGATATTGAAACAAAGAAAACGCAATTAGAAAAAGAAAAAGCAGAATTAAAATTATTAAAAGTAAAGCAAGAGCAAACAAAAATTATTATGCAAAATAATAAAACCATTCAGGAAAGTGCAATTAGTAGATTATCAGAAGAAGAAAAGCAGTTACAAGAGAATATTCAAAAATATAAGGAAGAACAAGCAACAATAGAGCAATTAATTCAACTTGCAGCAAATGGTTATGTATATGATGGAGAATATACAGGTGGAGTTATGTTATGGCCAGTTGCAAAAAGTGGTACATACATTACATCAGATTTTGGTATTAGAGAGCACCCTATACAAGGTGTAGAAAAGCCACATACAGGAATAGATATAGGAAATGCAGGTTTTGGCGCACCAGTTATTGCAGCAGCAGATGGAATTGTTTCTATGGCAAGCTATTATGGTGGATATGGAAATTGTGTTATGATTAATCATGGAAATGGAATATCTACTTTATATGGACATGGTCAAAAAATACTAACAAGTGTAGGAACAGAAGTAAAAAAAGGTGACTTAATTATGGAAGTTGGTTCAACTGGTGTTTCAACAGGTCCACACTTACATTTTGAAGTTAGAATAAACGGAACACCTGTAAATCCACATCCTTATTTACAAGTAATTAATTAAAAATATATATTTTACCGCACTTTTATAATAAAAATAACAGTAACAAAAGTTAGAATAAGTTTTGCTGTTCTAACTTCTAATTTTTGTAAAAAAGAGTATAATAAAAACGGATAGGTACTTAAGGGAGGAAAAAAGTATGTCACAAAAAACACAAAAAGTTTATAAAACCATTATGCTAATTATTCTAACAGCAGCCATTACTTTCATTGTTACATCTATTGGAATGTATCGTGTACTAGGAAGCGGAAATGTAAAATATATTGCAACTGATAGTATAGGAAGAACATTTCAAACATTTCGAAAATTCATTGAAAAAAATTATTTAGGCGAAATAGATGATTCGGCTATGTTAGAATCTGCAATTAAAGGTTATGTAGCAGGTTTAAATGATGAATATTCAGAATATATAACAAAAGAAGAAATGGACGATTATATGCAAGAAGCAACAGGAAAATACGTAGGAATAGGAGTATATATTGCAAATAATACAGAAACGAATCAAATTGTTGTTTTAATGCCAATGAAAGGTTCACCAGCAGAAGAAGCAGGACTAAAATCAGGAGATATTATTACAAAAGTAGATGGAGTTGCATATACAGGGGAGCAATTAAGCGAAGCTTCTAGTGCTCTAAAACAAGAAGCAGGAACGAAAGTACAAATAGAAATTTTAAGAGGAGAAGAATTACTTACATTAGAAGTAGAAAGAAGAGAAGTAAAAATCAACCATGTAGAAGCTAAAACATTAGAAAATAATATTGGCTATATGGAAGTTTCTAGCTTTGATGAAGGAACTTATGACGAATTTAAACAAAAATGGGAAGAACTACAAAGCAGTAATACTATTTCAGCCCTAATAATTGATTTACGAAACAATGGTGGAGGAATAGTAGATGAAGCCATTGATATTGCAGACATGATGGTAGAAAAAGATAAAATATTATTGATTACCGAAAGTAAAGACAAAAAAGAGGAAATAACAAAAGCAAAGAATGATAAAGCTATTACTGTACCAATTGTTATATTAGTAAATGAAAACACAGCAAGTGCATCTGAAATATTATCAGCAGCAGTAAAGGAAAACAATGAAAATGTTACAATTATAGGAACTACTACTTTTGGAAAAGGCATCATTCAAACTATATTTAGTTTAAATGATGGAAGCGGTATAAAATTAACTACAAGTGAGTACTATACACCAAATCACAATACTATTCATAAAATTGGAATTACACCAGACATACAAGTAGAATTGCCAGAAGGAGAAAGCTTCTATAGTGTAGAGGAAAAAAATGATACTCAATTACAAAAAGCAATAGAAATAGTAAAGCAATAAAAAAGTAAAGCAATGAAAATAGTAAAATAATACAATAATATAAATGGTAAAACAACGAAAATCATAAAATAATACAATAATAGAAATGGTAAAACAACAAAAATCGTAAGATAATATAACAATAGAAATGGTATAACAACAAAAATCGTAAATTGATACAAATAGTAAAATAATAAAAAATCGGACCTAAGATTTTCTAGTAAATGGAAATTTTAAGAAAATCTAAGGCTCGATTTTTATTTAGAAAATATTTAATCAGAAAGATGATATAATTCATTTAACTCGTTTAATTCTTCTTTTGTCTTTTGCTTAGCTTCATTAGGAGAATAGATTTCAGCTTTAATATACTCTAACTCTGTTGATTCAATTTTTTGCAATAATTTTGGGTAAACTATACTTCTAAATTGTTCTGCTGTAATAGAACCGACTATCTTTTTCCGTCTCTACTAAACCATCATACAATGACAAAGAACCGAGAATATGTATTAGTATAAGGATCATAAAACCAACATTCTGATGTCGATTCCATTCCACCATTTATAGTATGGCCCGTATCAAACATATACTCTTTTGAAGCGATAGCAGAAAATTTTTCTGCTTCAAGGAGAGCTTGTTGCAGATTTTTTCGTTCATTTTCTATTGCATTTTGATAATCTTCTTCTCCCATTTTACCAATTTCATCTAAAGTTTTTTGATAAGCCTTCTTTTCTTGGTTTGTCCATTCGGAATAATCTTTGTCATAGCTTGGAATTATTTTATATTCTACTCCATTACTACTCATCTCATAAGCATCATTACCTTGCATATCTTTTACAATATTTCCACCCTTTGTTTCAGTATAAATTTTTTCAATTCTAAAAGTAAGAGGTTCATTTGTATCAACTTTTTCAGATACATTTTCAACAATATTACTACTATCATCAACTTTAAAATTACTTGATACTAACATTCCTAAATTTTCTTTTACATTTTTGTCTAACGTATAATTACTTATAACTATTGGCGTTATTACTGCTGTTCCAACTACTACAGTAGTTGTTAATGCGGTTGCTAGTGCGTGAGTTTTTATGAATAATAAAATTGTTTTTAACATATATTTTTCTCCTTTATGTTACTATTTTCCAAATTCCATTTTTGGTATATATGGATTATATCACAAACTTATTATTGGAACAAGAGGACACCCCTTTTCAAAGTTTTTATTTCTAAAATGAGATTATGTAAAAAAGTTATTAACTAAAACTGCTTATTTTATTGCATTAGTCCAAATGCATTTATATAATAAAATAAAAAAGGAGTGAAAACAAATGAAGAAACAGCAGAAACAACAGAAAAATGCAATTTGTATAAAAAGAATGTGTAAAAATTCTCAAGAAAAATTGAGCAAATATGCTGAGAAATATAGTGGAATAACCTTAATTTCACTAGTAATAACAATAATTATTTTAATCATATTAGCAGGAGTAAGTATAAGTTTAGTATTGGGAGAAAACGGATTATTTACTAAAGCAAAAAATGCAGCAGAAAACTACAAAGAAGCAGCACAAAATGAACAGAAAATGCTTGATGCAATAGACCAAACAATAGAAATAGAAACAGAAAATTTACCAACAATAGAAGAAGCAATAACAGGAGGAGAAAATTTTGCTAAAGAAGAAAACAAAAAAATAACAGATGGAAAAACAATTATGTGGTTACCAAAAGGATTTACAATAGTAAATCCAACAGAAGAAAATACAATAAAATATGATGACAAAGAAAATCCAAAAATAGATGAAGGAATAGTAGTACAAGATCCACAAAAAAATGAATTTGTATGGGTGCCAGTAGTTAATATAAATGATATGGTGTACTGCCAAGCTCACCCAACAAATGGAACAGTAAGATATGATGAAAATAAAAATAAGTTAATATGTAGTGAGTGTGGAGCTGAAGCAACTCCAAATTTTGCAGGAAAGTTGTATGCGAGTGGTACAGGAAATGCTTTTGATGGAACTAAATCAAACACAACATATCAAGAGGGTAATGGTATAAGAGAGCCAGATGTTGTAACTTCAGATGATGAAAAGCAAGAAAATTTAAAAATAGTATTAGAAAATTATGCAGATGGAAATGATGCAAATACATTTAAAACAGAGTTACAAGCAGAATTTAATAAAATGGCAACAAGTGTAGGAAAGTATAAGGGATTTTATATAGGAAGATATGAGACAAGTAATTTAAGTTATGTAGCTACAACATATAATGATGTGTCAATAGGACAGGTGGTACAGGGCGCATCAACAATAGGTGGTGCAAGTTGGTATAAACAATATGTAAGCAATAAAAAAATAGGAAATGAGTATACCAATATAGCAACTACAAGTATGATATGGGGCTGCCAATGGGACGCAACCATGAGGTGGTTTTTAAGTTGCGGTGGATATAAAGCAGATTTTGTAAAAAATAGTTCAAATAAAGGAAATTATTCAGGCTCTGTAGCAATAACAGGTTCAAAAACGGAATATGCAGTAAATAATATATATGACATGGCGGGCAATGTATGGGATTGGACAATTGAAGCTAACAGAGCTGATAGCCGTATCCTTCGTGGAAATAGGTACGACGGTTCTGGTTCTGAAGGTCCAGTTAGTATCCGTGGTAGTGAAACTCCGCTTGCCCAAGTAGGTTACGATGGTTCTCGCTCTGAACTTTATATAAATTTATAATCTGTAGAAGAAACTCAACAAAAAAGAACAATATCATATTTTTTAATGATATTGCTCTTTTTTTTGTGCTTCAAAGTGGAATCGGCAAGTCACGTTCTAAAATGAAATAGAAAAAACAAAAGAAATTGAAGAATTAAGTACAAAATGGAAAATAACAGAAGTAAGTACAGGCAAGCAAATAGTGTTGACAGATGTATTAGAATTTTATATAATTGAGATACCAAAAGCAAGGGAGATACTAAAAAAAGACCCCAATAATAAATTAGCACAATGGGTAATGTTTTTAGATAATCCTAACGAAAGTGAGGTATCAAAAATAATGAATGAGAACGAAGAAATAAAAGAAGCAATGAGTGAATTAGAAAAAATAAGTAAAGATAAAGAATTAAAAAGAGTAGCAGAGTTAAGAGAAAAAGCAATAAGAGATGAGAAAAGCGGGCTAAGGTATGCAAGAGAAGATGGAAAAAAAGAGCGGGATAAAAGAACGGAATGAAAGAAACAGAAATAAAAATAGCAAAAAAACTAAAAGAAAAAAATTTATCTATTGATGAGATAATAGAAATAACAGGATTAACAAAAGAAGAAGTAGAAAAATTATAATATATTTATTATTTTTAAATACTTTCTTTTATAATATAAAAATAAAACATAAAAATATTTTATAATAAAAACAAAAAACGACCAAACTGTCGTTTTTTTGTTTTCTAAAAATGAAATTATGTAAAAAAGTTATTAACTAAAATTGCCTATTTTATTGCGTTAGCAAAAATGCATTTATATAATAAAACAAAAAAAGAAGGAGTTGAAAAAACAAATGAAAAAACAGCAAAAACAACAGAAAAATGTAAATTGTATAAGAAATTTATGCAAAAATTCTCAAGTAAAATTGAGCAAATGTGCGGAAAGATATAATGGAATAACCTTAATTTCGCTAGTAATAACAATAATTATTTTAATCATATTAGCAGGTGTAAGTATAAGTTTAGTATTAGGAGAAAATGGTTTATTTACAAAGGCACAAAAAGCAGCAAAAGATATGGATATAGCCAGCTTAAAAGAACAAATAGGAACAGAATTACTTAGCATGCAAATAGAAAATGAAGAAAATAATTTTGCAGTAGACGAAAGTGATGTAGAAAAAATACTAAGTAAATATGGAAAAATTATAAGAAGCGAAGATGGAAACATTATAGGATTAAAGCCAACAGGAAAAGACTATGAAATACCATTTAGTGAACTATGGCAAGGAGAAACCACCAATAGCTATAATGCAGCGAAACACGTAAACGTACCAAAACTAGCAGAAGGAATGATACCAATAAAATATAACGGAAGTCAATGGGAAATATGTAGTGAAGAAGATAGTGAGTGGTATAATTATGATGAAGATAAAAAAGAATGGGCAAATGTAATGTTATCAGACGGACACTATAGCGTAGAAAATGCAAAAGTAGGACAAACCGTATCAGATACAGAATTAGGAAGTATGTTTGTATGGATACCAAGATATGCATATAGCATAAATGAATATGGAGTAGAAAAAGAAGATGGAGAAGGAGAAACACAAAATATAACAGATGTAACATTTTTAGTAGGAACTACAAATAAAGATGAAAAAGGAAACGAATATGCCTTAGACTATAATACTGATGAAGTAGAAAAAGCAAAAGAAGAAGCAGAAACAGAAGAAAAAACAGTATCAACACCACCAATAGTACACCCAGCTTTTAACTTTGGAGGAACAAACCTATCAGGAATATGGGTAGCAAAATTTGAGGCAAGCATGGAAGGAGAAAAAAATACAAATACAGTAGGTACAACAGGAGATGATATTACAACTAAAAATGTAAAAGTATTACCAAATGTGCAAAGCTGGAGATATATAAGTGTAGGAAATGCGTTTACAAATTGCCTTGCAATGAATGATAACGAAAATATATATGGAATAACAAGCGCAGTAGATAGCCACTTAATGAAAAATAGTGAATGGGGAGCAGTAGCATACTTATCAGCATCACAATATGGAATAACACCAACAATAAACGATTCAGGCAAAACTGAATCAGGAAAATATACTGCATATACAGGAGGAGAAAATTATAGTGCTCAATTAACGCAAAGTACAACAGGAAATATAACAGGAGTATATGACATGTGTGGAGGAGCATACGAATTCGTAGCGGCATATTATGATAATAAAAATGACAATATAGGAACAAACGGAACAACTACATATTTTGAAGAGAATGAATTAAAAGCAGAATATGAAAAATATTGGGATAAATATGAAGTAGACGAAGAAGAAAAAACAGCAACCTCATGGGAAAATAATAATCAGAAAATAAAAGAATTAGCAGAAAAAAGGTTAAACCTAATGAAAAATGTAAAAGGAATAGGAATGTATGATGTAAAAAATACATTTTCATTCAATGGTGAAATAAATGGTTCATGGTATTGGCTGACAGATGTTACAGATACTACTACACAATTTGGAGTAGGAATATACAATAATGACATGACTCTAGTAGGAAATATCTCGCTACCTTTCTTGCTTCGCGGTGGTGGTTGGAACGATAGTACTAACGCTGGTGTATTTGCATCTCGCGGCAACAACGGTGGTGCCATCTACAATCGACGGCTTCCGTCCAGTGCTAGTTGCGCTTTAATTGCTAGTTGTGCTTTGAGTTGCACTTTGATTACTAGTTGATACACAAAGCGTTGATTCATAGTAAATATGGTGTGTGAAAAATAAAAAGCACACCATATTTTTTGTGTCAAAAATAAAAAGAAAAAATGTATCCTAAAAGGCAGTTAATTGCCATTTGAGATACATTTTTTAATACGCAGAGGTTCTCCTTGAAGGAGGACTTTCCATACTAGATAAATATGGAAAGCCTTAGATTTTCTTAAAATTTCCATTTGTTAGAAAATCTTAGGCTTGCTTTTTTCTTCAAAAAATACATGTAGTATTATGTCGAAATTTTACGATGAAAAGTTCTTGCTTTTTATGTGAAGTCATGATTTAATAACTTTATTAGATTACATAAAATTATTATACTATTTAACAATAATTTAAAAGAAATAATATATTTTTAAAATTATTATTTCAATTTAATGTAAATTTTTTTCTAATTTATTTTAAAAAAGAAAAATCCAAGTTGTTAAATAAAATTAGAATTACCAAAGAATAGGAGTTACAATTTTTTTTATGGAATTTAAAATCTAGTTAGAAGGGAGATATCATCAAAATTTTTTAGTATTATGTCTTTTTTTATAAAAACGTCTTAAATATACGTGCTTTTAAGTAAAGCAAGAAAGGAAATCATTTATGGAAGAAAAAATCACCTTATTAAAACCAAAGATAGACGTAGTATTTCA